>NZ_JAMOLN010000148.1 GCF_024448165.1 Streptomyces longispororuber | reverse complement strand
GGGCGCGGTCCGTGGCCGCCGACACCATGGCCGACGACCCGCGGCCGTACCGCGTGTACCTGGCGTGGTTCGGGGACGGGCTCGTGAAGGTGGGGATCACGGGTGTGGGGCGAGGGAGCGCCCGGCTGCTGGAGCAGGGCGCGGTCTGCTTCACCTGGCTGGGGCAGGGGCCGCTGATGGCGGCGCGGCGGGCCGAGGAGCTGCTGCGGGTCGCGCTCGGGGTGCCGGACCGGATTCCGTACGAGCGGAAGCGGCTCGTCCGGGCGGGGCTGCCGGAGGCGGCCGGGCGGGGGACGGAGCTGGTGCGGGCGCACGGGGTCGCCGCCGGGCTCGACGGGTGGCCCGAGTCGCTGGAGCGGCTGCCGTGCGAGGTCGTCGACCACGGCGAGGTGTTCGGGCTCGCGGCCGTGGACCGGGTGGACGCGGTGGTGGACGGGCTCGCGGCCGGTTCCGTGGTGGCGGGCACCGTCGTCGCGGCCGCCGGGCCCGATCTGCACCTCGTCGAGCCGACCGGGCGGCGGCTCGTGGTGGACACCCGGGTGCTGGCCGGGTGGCCGCTGGAGCGGGGGCCGGCCGGGGCGCGCGGGTCGGACGCCGGGGTGAGGGAGGTGCCGGCCGTGCAGGGCGGACTGTTCTGAGCTTCCGGGCCGCTGCGGCGGCGGTGGGTGACCGGAGGGTCAAGTCTCCCTGCCCGTACGGCAAGGAAGGGCGCCGAGGGTGGACAGGGCGGACGGGGGCGGGTCACCGTGGGGGACATGAGTGATCACGTGGAAGCGCCTGTCGCTCCGTTGCCCGCCTTTGAACTGCCCTACTACGTCGTGGTGTTCAGCTCGACGCGCACCGAGGGCGACCTCGGGTACGCGGAGGCCAACGAGCGGATGGACGAGCTGGTGAAGGACATGCCCGGGTACCTCGGGCACGAGTCCGCGCGGACGCCCGGCGGGCTCGGCATCACCGTCTCGTACTTCCGTGACCTCGACGCCATCGAGCGGTGGCGGTCGTTCGCCGAGCACCGGGCCGTGCAGAAGCAGGGGCGGGCCGACTGGTACACGGGGTACACCGTGCACGTCGCCAAGGTCGAGCGGAGTCATGGATTTGAGCGTGCGTAGCGGGGCGGGCGCGGACGGCGCCGGGAGCGAGGCGGAGCTCGTCGCCGGGTTCCTCGCCCGGCACCGGCTGCCCGGGCTCGTCGACGTGCACACGCACTTCATGCCCGAGCGCGTGCTGCGCAAGGTGTGGGCGTACTTCGACAGTGCCGGGCCGCTCACCGGTGTGGAGTGGCCGATCAGGTACCGGGAGGAGGAGGACCGGCGGCTCGCGCGGCTGCGGGAGTTCGGGGTCGTCGCCTTCACCTCCATGCTCTATCCGCACAAGGCGGGGATGGCGGAGTGGCTGAACGGCTGGGCCGCCGACTTCGCCGCCCGCACCCCCGACTGTCTGCACACCGCCACCTTCTTCCCCGAGCCGGGCGCCGGCGACTACGTACGGCGGGCGATCGAGGACGGTGCGCGGATCTTCAAGGCGCACGTGCAGGTCGGGGCGTACGACCCGGCGGACCCGCTGCTCGACCCCGTGTGGGGAGCGCTGGCCGAGGCGGGGGTGCCCGTCGTGACGCACTGCGGTTCGGGGCCGGCGCCCGGCAAGCACACCGGGCCCGAGCCGATGGCCCGGGTGCTCGCGCGTCATCCGCGGCTGCCGCTCGTCGTCGCGCACCTGGGCATGCCCGAGTACGGGGAGTTCCTCGATCTCGCCGAGCGGTACCCGGAGGTGCGGCTCGACACGACCATGGCGTTCACGGACTTCTCCGAGCGGCAGGCGCCCTTCCCGCGCGAGGAGCTGGGGCGGCTGCGGGACCTCGGGGACCGGGTGCTGCTCGGCAGCGACTTCCCGAACATTCCGTACCCCTACGTCCACCAGCTGGCGGCGATCGAGCGGCTCGGGCTGGGCGAGGAGTGGGTGCGGGCCGTCTGCCACGGGAACGGGGCGGCGCTCTTCCGGCTGGTCTGACCTGCTGCTGGGGCGTACCTGAGAGGCGGCTGTGCGTTTCTCAGGGTTTTCACAGGTAGCCGAAAGGGTGCTCTCAGAGGGTCGCCGCATGGTTGCACCATGACCGCGACCTCGCCCCAGGGGCGTACCGAACTGCTGAGGCCGGACGGAAGCCCCGTCCGGGTGCTTGTCGTGGACGACGAGCAGTCCATCACCGAGCTGTTGTCCATGGCCCTGCGCTACGAAGGCTGGCAGATCAGGGCCGCCGGTGACGGGGCCGGAGCCGTGCAGACCGCACGCGAGTTCCGGCCCGACGCCGTCGTGCTCGACATGATGCTGCCCGACATGGACGGGCTGAGCGTGCTCGGGCGGCTGCGCCGCGAGCTGCCCGACGTGCCGGTGCTCTTCCTGACGGCCAAGGACGCCGTCGAGGACCGGATCGCCGGGCTGACGGCGGGCGGCGACGACTACGTCACCAAGCCGTTCAGCCTGGAGGAGGTCGTCGCACGGCTGCGCGGGCTGATCCGGCGGACCGGGGCGGCCGACCGGCGCAGCGAGTCCGTGCTGGTCGTGGGTGACCTCATGCTCGACGAGGACAGCCACGAGGTGTCCCGGGGCGGGGCCAACATCCATCTGACCGCCACCGAGTTCGAGCTGCTGCGGTTCCTCATGCGCAATCCGCGGCGCGTGCTCAGCAAGGCGCAGATCCTGGATCGCGTGTGGAGCTACGACTTCGGCGGGCAGGCCAACGTCGTCGAGCTGTACATCTCCTACCTGCGGCGGAAGATAGACGCCGGGCGCGAGCCGATGATCCACACGCGGCGCGGTGCGGGCTACTTGATCAAGCCGGCCGCCACGACGGTCTCGTGACGCGCCGGGGCCGTCCGGGGCGGCCCCGGACCCTGCGGACCAGGCTCGTCGTCACCGCCGTCGGCCTCATCGCCCTGGTGGCCGTGGTCATCGGCACCGTGACCACGCTGGCCCTGCACACGTACCTGTACGGGCAGCTGGACCAGAAGGTCCGGCAGACGGCGATGCTGGCCAACGGCGGGGGTCCCCAGGGCCCGGACCGGCAGCCGCGCCAGTCCGGCCTGGCGTTCCTGGGCGGGCCCAGCGGCCCGGAGACGGTGGGCGCGCTCCTCTCGTCCGACGGCACCACCATCACCGAGGCGCAGCGCAGCGACCAGAGTTCGGACACCGGCACCACGGATCTGACCGAGGCCCAGCGGGACGCCCTCGCCTCCGTCCCCCGGGACGGCGAGGCGCACAGCGTCGACCTGCCGGGGCTCGGCACCTACCGGGTACAGACGTCACCCAACGGCACGGCGCTCGTCGGTCTGCCCGCCGCCGAGGTCGAATCCACCCTCAACACCCTCATCGTCATAGAGCTCTCCGTCACCGGCGCGGGCCTGCTGGCCGCCGGGGTGACCGGAGTCGTCATGGTCGGCGTCGCCCTCCGCCCCCTCCGCCGCGTAGCCGCCACCGCCACCCGCGTCTCCGAACTACCCCTCCACAGCGGTGAAGTCACCCTCTACGAGCGGGTTCCCGATGCCGAGGCCGATCCGCGCACCGAGGTGGGGCAGGTCGGGGCCGCGCTCAACCGGATGCTCGACCACGTGCACGGCGCCCTGGAGTCGCGGCAGCAGAGCGAGATGCGGGTGCGGCAGTTCGTCGCGGACGCCAGCCACGAGCTGCGGACGCCACTGGCCTCCATCCGCGGCTACGCCGAGCTGACCCGGCGCGGCCGGGAGGAGACCGGCCCCGACACCCGGCACGCCCTCGGCCGGATCGAGTCCGAGGCGCACCGGATGACCGGCCTCGTCGAGGACCTGCTCCTGCTCGCGCGGCTGGACGCCGGACGGCCGCTGTCGTACGAGCCGACCGACCTGTCCCCGCTCGTCGTCGACGCGCTCAGTGATGCCCGCGCCGCCGACCAGGACCACCGCTGGCGGCTCGAACTGCCCGACGAACCGGCCACCGCGCTCGCTGACTCCGCGCGACTGCACCAGGTCCTCGTCAACCTGCTGGCCAACGCCAGGACGCACACCCCGCCCGGCACCACCGTCACCGCCCGCGTGCACCGGCACGGTCCCTGGGTCTGCCTCGACGTGCAGGACGACGGGCCCGGCATCCCCGCCGAGCTGCAGCCGCACGTCTTCGAGCGGTTCGCGCGCGGCGACTCGTCACGGTCGAGGAAGGCCGGGTCGACCGGGCTCGGGCTCGCCATCGTGCAGGCCGTCGCGGCCGCCCACGGCGGCGCCGTGACCATGGACTCCGTGCCCGGCAGGACGGTGTTCACCGTGCATCTGCCCGCCCATGACGAACCCGTCATGTACTCACAGGCAGGGCAAAGCTTCACCACACAGCGCTAACAGGGCGGTTGGCGAATGTCGATGGCATGCGAACCGACTCTTCTCCGGGCATCGACCCCACCGCCGCGAGGTTCGGGGCGCTGCCGGCGCGGGAGCACCTCCCTGCGGGCAGCGGCGATGTGCCGGTCCTGGACGTTGTCATCCCCGTCTACAACGAGGAGAAGGACCTCGGCGCGTGCGTGCGCAGACTCCACCGCCACCTGCTCCGCACCTTCCCCTACCGCTTCCGCATCACGATCGCGGACAACGCCTCCACCGACGCCACCCCGAAGGTGGCGCACGAACTGACCTCGGAACTGCCGGGCGTCTCGTACTCCCGGCTGGACCTGAAGGGCCGCGGGCGGGCCCTGCGCACCGTCTGGTCGGCGTCCGACGCACCGGTCCTCGCGTACATGGACGTGGACCTGTCCACCGATCTGAACGCCCTGCTGCCGCTGGTGGCGCCGCTCATCTCCGGGCACTCGGACCTCGCCATCGGCTCGCGGCTCGCCCGCTCCTCGCGCGTGGTGCGCGGGCCGAAGCGGGAGTTCATCTCCCGTGCCTACAACCTCATCCTGCGCGGCTCGTTGCAGGCCCGCTTCTCCGACGCCCAGTGCGGCTTCAAGGCGATCAGGCGCGACGTCGCGCAGGTGCTGCTGCCGCTGGTCGAGGACACCGGCTGGTTCTTCGACACGGAGATGCTGGTGCTCGCCGAGCGCGCCGGGCTCCGCATCCACGAGGTGCCCGTCGACTGGGTCGACGACCCGAACTCGACGGTCCACATCGTGAAGACGGCGACCGAGGACCTCAAGGGCGTCTGGCGGGTGGGGCGGGCGCTCGCGACCGGTTCGCTGGCCCTCGACCGGCTCGCCCGGCCGTTCGGCGACGACCCGCGCGACCGCCGGCTCGCGGGCGTGCCCAAGGGACTGGCCCGCCAGCTGGTCGGCTTCTGCGTCGTCGGCGGCCTGTCGACGCTGCTCTACCTCCTGCTGTACTCCGGCTTCCGTACGTTCTCCGGGGCGCAGGTCGCCAACGCGCTCGCCCTGTTCGTCTCGGCGATCGCCAACACGGCCGCCAACCGGCGCCTCACCTTCGGGGTGCGCGGCCGGGACAAGGCCGTGCGCCACCAGGCCCAGGGCATCGTCGTCTTCGGCATCGGCTGGGCCCTGACCAGCGGCTCGCTCGCCGCCCTCGGCGTGGCGTCGGGCTCCCCCTCGCACGCCACCGAGCTGGCCGTGCTCATCGCGGCCAACCTCGCGGCGACCGTCCTGCGCTTCCTGCTCTTCCGGGCGTGGGTCTTCCCCGACCAGCACGCCTCCCCTTCCCCCGACCTCAGGACCCAGCGATGACCGTCACCGAATCCCCGGCGCCCGACGCCCTGGCCCCGCCCGCACGGGCGGCGGGGCACGGCCGGCCCAAGGACAGGTTCCCGCGCCGCGTCTGGCGCGGCCGGCCCGACGACGCGCGCTGGGTGCGCCCGGCCTTCCTCGGCCTGCTCCTCGTCATCGGCCTCGCCTACCTCTGGAACCTGTCGGCGTCCGGCTATGCCAACTCCTTCTACTCGGCGGCCGTCCAGGCGGGCAGCGAGAGCTGGAAGGCGTTCTTCTTCGGCTCGTCCGACGCGGCGAACGCGATCACCGTCGACAAGCCTCCGGCCGCGCTGTGGCCCATGGGGCTGTCCGTGCGGATCTTCGGACTCAACTCGTGGGCGATCCTCGTCCCCGAGGTGCTGATGGGCCTGGCCACGGCCGGCGTGCTGTACGCGGCCGTGCGCCGCCGGTTCAGCGCCGCCGCGGGCCTGATCACCATGGCCGTGTTCGCCACGGTCCCGGTCGCCGCGCTGATGTTCCGGTTCAACAACCCGGACGCGCTGCTCGCTCTCCTCATGACCGTCACCGTGTACTGCGTGCTGCGGGCCATGGAGCGCGGGCGGACCAAGTGGCTGGTGTGGGCGGGCGTCGCGGTCGGTCTCGCCTTCCTGGCGAAGACGCTCCAGGCCTTCCTGATCCTGCCGCCGCTGGCCCTGCTCTACGCGGTGTGCGCGCCGGTGCGGCTGCGCAGGCGGTTCGGCCAGCTCGCCCTGTCCGGGCTCGCGATGGTCGTCGCGGGCGGCTGGTGGGTGGCGATCGTGGAGCTGTGGCCCGCGTCGTCCAGGCCGTACATCGGCGGCTCCCAGAACAACTCGTTCCTTGAACTGACCTTCGGCTACAACGGCCTCGGCCGGATCAGCGGCGACGAGACCGGCTCGGTCGGCGGTGGCGGCGGCGCGGGCGGCGGCACCGGTCAGTGGGGCGAGACCGGCATCGGCCGGATGTTCAACTCCGAGATCGGCAGCCAGATCTCCTGGCTGATCCCGGCCGCGCTGATCCTCTTCGCCGCCGGTGTCGTACTGACCCGGAAGGCGGCGCGGACCGACACGGCGCGTGCCGCGTTCCTCGCGTGGGGCGGCGCGCTGCTGATGACGGGCCTCGTCTTCAGCTTCATGGCGGGCATCTTCCACCAGTACTACACGGTGGCCCTCGCCCCCTACATCGCGGCGCTCGTCGGCATGGGCGCGACCGTGCTGTGGGAGGAGCGGGCGCGGATCACGGCGTCGGCGACCCTCGGCGGCTCCGTGGCCGTCACCGCCGTGTGGGGGTACGTGCTCCTCGGGCGGACGCCGGACTACCTGCCGTGGCTGCGCTGGGCCGTGCTCGTCGGCGGGCTCGCCGCGGGCCTCGGCCTCGCGTTCGCCGGCCGCCTCAACCGTCAACTGGCGCTGAGTGCGGCCGGGTTGGGTCTGGCTGCCTCGCTGGCGGCGCCCACCGCGTACACCATCAGCACGCTGAACACCGGGCACACCGGGTCGATCGTCACGGCGGGTCCCTCCGGGGCGAGCATGATGGGCGGCGGTCCGGGCGGCGGCGGTGGCCGGGGCGGCGGAATGCCGGGCGGCAACCAGCAAGGCGGCAACCAGCAAGGTGGCGGTCAGATGGGCCAGCCGCCCACCGGCAACGGCACCGGCAACGGCACGGGCAACCAGCAGGGCGGCGGCTTCCCCGGCGGCGGCATGCCCGGCCAGAGCCAGAACCAGAACCAGGGCACCGGTCAGAAGCAGCAGGGCACCATGCCCGGCGGCGGCATGGGCGAAGGCGGCCCTGGCGGGGGCGGAGGCGGCGGCATGGGCGGCCTGCTCAACGGCGCCGAGGTCAGCTCCAAGGCCGAGAAGCTGCTCAAGGCGGACGCCGGCGACTACACCTGGGTGGCGGCCACGGTCGGCTCACAGAACCAGGCGAGCTACCAACTGGCCACCGGCGAACCGGTGATGGCGATCGGCGGCTTCAACGGGACGGACCCGTCCCCGACGCTCGCCCAGTTCAAGCAGTACGTCGAGGACGGCAGGATCCACTACTTCATCGGCAGCGGTTCCGGTGGCGGCATGGGTGGGTCGAGCTCCGGTTCCTCGGCCAAGATCACGTCCTGGGTGGAGGCCCACTTCAAGAAGGTGACGGTCGGGAACGCCACGTTCTACGACCTGACCCAGCCCAGCTAGGGGCGCGCTCAACCGCAGAAGAGCCGCGGACGCGGCTGCTCGTCGACCGAGCAGCCGCGTCCGCGGCCTTCGTCGTGTCTCGTCGTGTCCAGCCGTGTCTATCGGCGGGAGACGGCCACCTCGGCGACCACCGGGCGGTGGTCCGACGCCGCGGCCTCCGCCACCACCTCGGCCGACCGCGCCCGGATCCCCTCCCCCACCGCCACGAAGTCGATCCGCTTCACCGGCACGTCCGCCGGGAACGACCCGCCGGCCGACGGCCCCGCGTCCGTCAGCTCCTGCCACAGCGGCGCCAGCTCGGGCGCGGAGCGCTCCGCGTTGAAGTCGCCGAGGAGGACCTGCCGCGCGCCCGGGACGGCGTTCCGCTCCGCCGTCATGATCCGCCGGGTGTCCGCGACCTGCGCCGTGCGGACCGCCGGATCGGCCCGGTAGTCGAGGTGCGTGACGAAGACCTGCACCGGCACGCCCCGCACCTTCAGCGTCACCTCGCCGAAGCCGGGCGCGGGCGCCGGCACCGGGTTCGGGTCCTGCGTGGACAGCCGGGTGATCTCGTGGTTGACGGCGGACCGGATCGGATACCGGGACAGCACCGCCACCCCGTACTCCCGCCGCGGCGCCCCGGCCGTCACCGGGTCGAGGCTGTAGATCGGCGCGAAGGAGACCCGCATCCCGAGCCGGTCCGCGAGCTCCCGGGCCACGTCGAGCCCCTGACTGCGGTCGCCCCAGTGCACGTCGACCTCCTGGAGGCCGATCACGTCCGCGTGCAGCGCGCGCAGCGCCGCCGTCTGCCGGTCGAGGTCGAAGACGTTGTCCATGCCGGACCCGGCGTGGATGTTGTACGTGGCGATCCGCAGCGGGACCGCCGAGCCCTCGGCGGACGCGGGCGGAGCCCAGGCCACCAGGCTCAACAAGGTTGCGGACAGGACGAGTTGAGGCAGTACGCGCACACGTATCGGCATGCCGGGAACCGTATGCGGAAAATCGCCTTGTACAGCGTACGAGTAATCCCTTACGGTGTACGAGAAGCGCAGACTTACACCGTACAAGCAGAACAGGGGACCGCATGACGGAGACGACAGCCGAGACCACCGAGCCTTCCGGGCCCGCCACGGCCGGAGGCCACCCGCAGCGCTGGCTCATCCTCGGCGTCATCTGTCTCGCCCAGCTGACCGTGCTGCTCGACAACACCGTCCTGAACGTCGCGATCCCCTCCCTCACCCGGGAGCTGGACGCCTCGACGTCGGACATCCAGTGGGTGATCAGCGCCTACTCGCTCGTCCAGTCCGGACTGCTGCTCACCGCGGGCAGCAGCGCCGACCGGTACGGCCGCAAGAAGATGCTCGCGGCGGGCCTGGTGCTGTTCGGCGTCGGGTCGCTGGTCGCCGGACTGGCCGACTCCACCGGGCAGTTGATCGCCGCGCGGGCGGGCATGGGCGTCGGCGGCGCGCTGCTGATGACCACGACCCTCGCCGTCGTCGTGCAGATCTTCGACGAGGCCGAGCGGGTGAAGGCGATCGGCCTGTGGGCGACCGTGAACTCGCTCGGGTTCGCCGTCGGCCCACTGCTCGGCGGCTTCATGCTGGACCACTTCTGGTGGGGCGCGATCTTCCTCATCAACATCCCGGTCGCGGTCATCGGCCTGATCGCCGTCCTGGCGCTGGTCCCCGAGTCCAAGAACCCGCGCGGCGAGCGGCCCGACCTGCTCGGCGCCCTGCTCTCCACGGTCGGCATGACCGGGATCGTCTACGCGATCATCAACGGCCCCGACCAGGGCTGGACCTCCGCGACGACCCTCACCTCGGCCGCGATCGGGCTCGTCGTCATGGCCGCGTTCGTGACGTGGGAGCTGCGCATCCCGTACCCGATGCTGGACATGCACTTCTTCCGCAACCAGAAGTTCACGGGCGCGGTGGCCGGGGCGATCCTCGTCGCGTTCGGCATGGGCGGCTCCCTCTTCCTGCTCACCCAGCACCTCCAGTTCGTGCTCGGCTACGAGCCGTTGGAGGCGGGTCTGCGCACGGCGCCGCTCGCGCTGACCATCGTCGCCCTGAACCTCACCGGCGTCGGCGCCCGGCTGCTCGCCAAGGTCGGCACCCCGGTCACCATCGCCGCCGGCATGAGCTGCCTGGCGGCCGGGCTGGCGGCGATCGCCGTGCTCGGCGGCGACGGCTACGGCGGGATGCTGTTCGGCCTGATCGTCATGGGCGTGGGCATCGCCTTCGCCATGCCGGCCATGGCCAACGCCATCATGAGCGCGATCCCGCCGGAGAAGGCGGGCGTGGGCGCGGGTGTCAACGGCACCCTGGCGGAGTTCGGCAACGGACTCGGGGTGGCCGTGCTCGGCGCCGTCCTCAACGCCCGGTTCACGGCGCTCCTCCCGGTCGCCGCCGCCTCGCTCCCGGCCGCGCTGGCCGCCGCCGACTCGGCGGGCGAGAAGGCCCGGATCGCGGACGCGTTCTCCTCGGGTCTGGAGACCAGCCAGCTGGTCGGTTCCCTCGCCGTACTCGTCGGCGGTCTGCTGGCCGCGGCGTTGCTGCGCAGGGCCGAGCGGGCAGACTCAGCGGCATAGCATCGGTGGCGGGCGGACCGCTGGATTCCGCTGGGTTCCCGGCCCGCCCGTGTACGACGACTCCTGGGAAGGTGCGCCATGGCGAAGGCAGCGCGGATGAGTGTCTGGCTGGAGGGTTCCGAGGCCAAGGCGCCGCGCAGTCGGCGCAGCGAGCAGCCCAGCGGGCTCGACCGGGACCGGATCACCGACGCCACCGTGCGGCTGCTCGACGCGGAGGGCCTCGCCAAGTTCTCCATGCGGCGCCTCGCCGGTGAGCTGGGCGTCACCGCGATGTCCGTGTACTGGTACGTCGACACCAAGGACGACCTGCTGGAGCTCGCCCTCGACCGGGTCTTCGGCGAGCCCCGGTTCCCGGTCGTGGACGAGGCGTCGGACGCGGACCGCACGGACTGGCGCGATCAGCTGCGGGAACTGGCCGCCCAGTACCGGGCGCTGATCGTCCGCCACCCGTGGACCTCGACGCTGACCGGCAACTTCCTCAACGTCGGCCCGAACTCGCTGCTGTTCTCGCGCGCGGTGCAGCAGGTCATCGCCCGCACCGGCCTCTCGCTGCCCCGGCAGCGCGGCGCCATCGCGTCCGTCTTCCAGTTCGTCTACGGATACAGCACCATCGAGGGCCACTTCGTCCAGCGGTGCACCGAGGCCGGCATGACGCAGGACGAGTACTTCCACGAGGCGATGTCCGCGTTCAGCGCGCCCCCCGAGATGGCGGAGGACTTCAAGCACGCCGAGCGGATGATGGAGGCCATGGAGGAGGGCGGCACCGTGGAGCAGATGCGCGACCTGGACTTCCAGGTCGCGCTCGATCTGCAGGTCGCGGGCATCGAGGCCCTGGTGGCGCAGGAGCGGGCCCAGGGCGCCGCCCGGGCGGACAGGTCCTAGCCCTCGGCCAGTCGTGCGGGGAAGCCGCCGGTGGCGATCGGGCCCCACTTGTCGGGCGTGACGCGGATGATCGACTTGCCCTGCTTGACCATCGCCTCCCGGTACTCGTCCCAGTCCGGGTGCTCGCCCGAGATGTTGCGGAAGTACTCCACCAGGGGCTCGACCGATTCGGGGGAGTCGATGACCTCCGCCGTGCCGTCGATCTGGACCCACGGCCCGTTCCAGTCGTCGCTGAGCACGAGCACGCTCACGCGCGGGTTCCGTTTGGCGTTGCGGGTCTTGGCCCGCTCCGGGTAGGTGGACACGACGATCCGGCCGGAGTCGTCGACCCCGCAGGTCAGCGGGGAGGCCTGCGGGGAGCCGTCGGCGCGGGCGGTGATCAGGAGGGCACGGTGACGGGGGCGTACGAAGTCGAGCAACTCGTCCAGGGGGACACGGGTGTTGGTCGCGATGTTCGGAGCCATGGCGCCAGCCTATGCCGCCGCCCGCCGCGATCATGGTTCACGGGCCAGCAGCGCCTCGAGGAGATTGTCGTGGACCGGCACGTCCCGGCGCAGCTGGGTCAGCGCGAGGACCCGGCTCGCGACCCCCGTCTGCCGGGCGGACACCCGGAGCGAGGAGCCGTACCGGTCCGCCAGGTAGCGGCGCAGGTCCAGCAGGAGGCGTACCCCCTGGGAGTCCAGGAAGCGGGTGCCGGTCAGGTCGACGATGAAGTCCCGCCCGCCGTCGGCGTGCAGATCGGCCACGGCCCGCGCCTCGGCCTGCAGCGCCGCCGCGTTGCTCAGGTCGATCTCGTCGGGGAAGACGATCAGGGTGTGGTGGGCGATGTCGAGGGCCGCGAGGTGGATGGGCGTGGGTGTGGGCACAGGGCTCACCTGCCAGACCGCTAGTGGTCGGTCGGTGGACGACGAGCCGCTTCCTGACCCGATCGCCCATTCCATCACCGACCGCGGCCGGTTCTCCGCTCTCCGTACCAACTCCGCGTGGCCGCAGGGAAACCGGATAGAGTGCGTCTGTCCTGCGCTCGCAGTCGGGAATGTGCTGCGGAGCTCTCCCCGCGTATGGCCGGTCGGTCATGCGCGCTGAAGAGGTTCGTGGTGTTTCTTTTGAGTTCTCCCGAAGTGTCCTACTCCGCTGCCGATTTCCGGCTGGCCGAAGCACTGACCGTCGCGGCCCGCCAGCTCCACGAGGCGGGCGGTTCCCGCGCCATCCTGCGCACCGCCGTACGGCTCGCCGTGCACCTCGTGCCCGGCACCGACCACGCGGGCATCGTCACGGTCGGACGCGACCAGCGCCCGCAGACCCTGGCCTCCAGCGACGAAGTGGCCCAGGAAGTGCAGCAGTTGGCCGACACCGACGCCTACCGCGCGCTGTGGGAGCAGCTGTGGAGCAGCCCCGTCGCCGGAATCGCCGACACCACCGCGGAGGACGTCGCCGGGCGCGGCCTCGCCCCGCTCGGCGTCCGTTCCCTGCTCGCGCTGCGGCTGCGGGCCGACCGCCGCCGCCTCACCGTCCTCGCCCTGTGGAGCCGCAAACCGGCCGGGCTCGACAGCACCAGCCTGCGCGTCGGCCGGCTGCTCGCCGCCCACATCTCCCTCGCCCACGAATCCGCCACCGTGCAGGAACAGCTCACGGAGGCGATGCGCACCCGCGACCTGATCGGGCAGGCCACCGGGCTGGTCATGGCCCACCACGACGTCGACGCGGCCGACGCGTTCGCGCTGCTCGTGCGGGCCTCGCAGCGGGAGAACCTCAAACTCCGGGACCTGGCCCAGCGGTACGTGGACACGGCCGCCGAGGGCAGCGGCGAGTGAGCGGGCGATCCGTGGACACCCGGTGACGATGAACAGTCCCGCCGTGCCCCCGCCGGATCGCGCCGCGCCGGTGTCCGTCCTGGATGCCGCCGGGCTCTACCACGCCCTGGCCGAGAGCGACGGCCTCGGCGGCTTCCTCCAGGAACTCAGCGAGCGGGCCGGCCGCGCCGTGCGGCCCGGCGCGTGCAGCGTCACGCTCGGCCGCGCCGACCGGCTGCACACCGTCGCCAGCAGCGACCGGCTGGTCAGCGGGCTCGACGAGGTGCAGTACGCGGCCGACACCGGGCCCTGCCTGGCCGCGGCCCGCGAACGCGTCGAACAGCACGCGCCCGACCTGGCGTCGGAGCCGCGCTGGGCGCCCTTCCCGGCCGCGGCGCGGGAGCGCGGGGTGCGCTCCCTGCTCGCCGTCCCGCTCACCCTGAACCACGGCGCGTACGGCGCCCTCAACTTCTACGCCCGCGGCCCCGGCGCCTTCCACGGCCACCGGGGGACGGCCAGGGAACTGGCCGCGCAGGCCTCCGGGGCGGTCGCGGTGGCGCTGCGCATGGAACACGACCGGGAGGCGGGCCTCGACCTGCGGGCCGCGATGCTCTCGCGCAGCGTCATCGACCAGGCCATCGGCATCCTGATGGCCACGCACCGCTGCGACGCGCACCAGGCCCTCGAACTGCTGCGCCGCCGCTCGCAGGACGAGAACGTCAAACTGCGCGCCCTGTGCGTCCAGCTGGTGACGGCGGTCGGCGGCGCCCCGCCGGACGCGGGCCGCTTCACCGAGCGGGCCCGCGACTGACTCCGGCGCGGCGGTTCAGGCCTGCGGCAGGGCGTCGCCCTGGACGGCCTGGATGTCGAGCTCGACCCTGAGCGTCGCGCCGATCGCCGCGATGCCGGCCTGCACGACCTGGTTGTAGTTCATCGCGAAATCCTCGCGCTTCAGCTCGGCCGTCGCCTTGAACGCGGCACGGGTGCCGCCCCACGGGTCGGCGCCGGTGCCCAGGTAGCTCAGGTCGAGGTCGACCTGGCGGGCGACGCCGTGCATGGTGAGCTCACCGTGCACCGTCCAGCGGTCGGAGCCGGCCGGCGAGAGCCCCGTCGAGCGGTAGGTGATCTCCGGGTACGTCTCGACGTCCAGGAAGTCCGGGGACTTCAGGTGGCCGTCGCGCATGCCGTTGCCGGTGTCGATGGACGCCGCCCGGATGACCGCCTCGACGCGGGACTTCTCCACGTCCTGGGCGATGTCCACCCGCGCGCTGAAGTCGGTGAACCGGCCGTGCACCGACGTGATGCCCAGGTGCTGCGCGGTCGCCGCGACCGCGGAGTGCGCCGGGTCGACCGTCCACGGGCCGGGCGGCGGCAGTTCGGCGCCGCCCTGCCGGGCCAGCACCACGGAGCCGACCTCGGCGCGGCCGGTCGCCGTGACGAGCGCGGTGGACGCCGCCGGGGAGTAGCCCACGGCCGTCACGATCACCGTGTACGGGCCGGGGGTGAGCGGGGTCGCGTCGTGCACGGCCCCCTCGTCGTCGGCCTCGGCCCGCAGCACCTGCGCACCGGTCATGTCGGTCACCGTGACGACGGCGTGCGGCAGAGCCCACCCGTCCCGCGTACGGATCCGCGCACTGAGTCCCATCGTTCACATCTCCTAGCTCAAGTTCTCACGTACGTAAGGGAGTTGGTCATGTCCCGAACGCGAACGGGCCCCGGCCCGTGACGTCTCCGGCCGTCCCCTGCCGTTAACGACGCCACCGGGTCCGGGGCCCCTTTCCCACAACCGGGCCGGTCCGGCGCGCGTCTCCGCTCGAAGCGCGCGCCGTCCTTCAGGTGGCCCGGGGTCTCAACTACTCGCCGGGGTGGGCGAGTTCGATGTCGTGGCCGTCGACGCCACTGCCCTGCACGGTGAGGTGCGTGGCCACCGGCGGGTAGCCGGTCGCGATCACCGTGTACTCGCCGCCGTCCAGGTCGGTGAAGGCGTACGCGCCGTCCTCACCGGTGGTCGAGGTGGCGACCACGTTGCCCGCGGCGTCGATCAGAGTGACCCGTGCGTCGTTCAGCGTCCGGCCGGCAGCCCGCACGGTGCCCTGCACCTGGGAGCCGGAGTTCAGCTCGATCTCGACCCGGGTGACACCCGTGCCGCCGACCTCGACGGGCAGCGCCAGCGGACGGTGGCCCGCGGCGTTCACCGCGATGGTCACCGGACCGGGCACCAGCTCGGCGAAGGTGAACTCGCCCTCCTCGCCGGAGAGCCCGGTGGCGAGCACGTCGCCGCGCACGTCGGTCACGATCACCATGGCACCGGTGACCGGCGCCTTGGTCTCGGCGGCCTTGACCACACCGCTGAGCCCGCTCGTACCGCTCAGCAGGATGTCGTAGGTGACCGCGGCGTCGCCGACGACCACCGTGGAGGCCTGCGGCTGGTAGCCGTCGGCCGAGGCGATCAGGACGTACGAGCCGGTGCCGGGGGCGTCGACCGTGTACGAGCCGTCGCCCTGGGCCACCGCGCGGCCCAGCTGCCGTCCCCCGAGGGAGATCAGCGTGATCGCGGCCCGCGGGACCGGGGCGGACTCGGCGCCGCGGACGAAACCGTGCACCGGGGTGCCACCGCCCGTGGGGCCGGCGGCCTGCGTCGGAACCTCACCGGCGACGGACGCGACGGCGGCGAGCCGCTGCGTCTGGCTGTCGGCGGCGGGCTCGCCCGCGCCGACCAGGCTCGGCACCTTCTCCTCGGCGGCCGGGGCGACCGGGGTGGCGGTCAGGCCCGCCGGGGCGGCGGGGGCTGCGGCCTCGGTCTGCGCGGCCTGCTCCAGGGCACCGGATGTACGCAGCGGAACCTCCTTGATGAAGAGCGTCACGATGACGGCCAGCAGGGCGATCGGCGCGACGTACAGGAAGATGTCGGCGATGCCGTGCCCGTACGCGCTCTCCAGCCAGTTGCGGATCGGGGTGGGCAGCAGGTCCATGTCCGGGATGGAGCCGGAACCGGCGGCCTTGGCGGCCGCGGCCTGCGACTGCGGGTCGAGGGACCCGATGGTGTCCTTGGCGTAGTGCGAGATGCGCGTGGTCATCACGGAGCCGAGCGCCGAGACGCCGATCGCACCGCCGAGGGACCGGAAGAAGGTGACGACGGAGGAGGCGGAACCGAGGTCCGAGGGGGCGACCTGGTTCTGCGTGCAGAGCACGAGGTTCTGCATCATCATGCCGACGCCGAGACCCATCAGGGCCATGAAGATCGCGAGGCGCCAGTACGGGGTGTCGTACCGCATGGTGCCCAGCAGGCCGAGACCCGCGGTCAGCAGCACGCCGCCGGAGACCAGCCACGCCTTCCAGCGGCCGGTCTTGGTGATGACCTGCCCGGAGACGGTGGAGGAGACGAACAGACCCGCGATCATCGGGATCGTCATGACGCCGGACATCGTCGGCGACTTGTCGCGGGCCAGCTGGAAGTACTGCGAGAAGTACACGGTGCCCGCGAACATCGCGACGCCGACGAACAGCGAGGCGACGGAGGCGAGGGTGATCGTGCGGTTCTTGAAGAGGCGCAGCGGGATGATCGGCTCGCTGGCCTTGGCCTCGACGAGCAGGAAGATCAGCACGAGCGCGATGGCGCCGCCGACCATCGTGTACGTCTGCCACGACAGCCACGTGTACTTGTCGTCGGCGAAGGTGACCCAGATGAGCAGCAGGCAGACCGCGGCGGTGATGAAGAAGGCGCCGGCCCAGTCGACCTTGACCTTCCGCTTGGTCAGCGGCAGGTGCAGGGTCTTCTGCAGCACGATCAGCGCGATCAGTGCGAAGGGCACACCGACGAAGAGGCAGTAGCGCCAGCCGAGCCAGCTGGTGTCGGTGATGACACCGCCGAGCAGCGGACCGCCGACGGTCGCGACGGCGAACGTCGCACCGAGGTAACCGGAGTACCGGCCGCGCTCCCGGGGGGAGATCATCGCGGCCATGATGATCTGCGCCAGGGCGGACAGACCGCCGGCGCCGATGCCCTGGATGGCACGGGCGGAGATCAGCATCGCCGGGTTCTGCGAGAAGCCGGCGATGACGGAACCCGCGACGTAGACGACGAGGGCTATCTGGACGAGCGCCTTCTTGCTGACGAGGTCGGCCATCTTGCCCCACAAGGGCGTGGTGGCGGTCATCGCGAGGAGGGAGGCGGTGACGACCCAGGTGTAGGCCGACTGGCCGCCGCCCAGGTCGCCGATGATCTCCGGGAGCGCGTTGGAGACGATCGTCGACGAGATGATGGCGGCGAACATGCCGAGCAGCAGCCCGGACAGTGCCTCCATGATCTGTCGGTGCGTCATCGGCGCCCCGGCGTCGGGGGCGGCGCCTGAATGCTTGGCATGGCTGCCCCGCACACCGGCCGGTGTGGATGTTGCCATGGGATTCCTTTTCTAACGTCTTATGCGGGTGTACGGGTGGTCGTTCGGCAGTCACCGAAGCTGTCGCGCAGCCGCGTCATGAGGGCGATCAACTGGTTGACCTCGTCGTCGGACCAGTCGCTCAGCCGGTCGGCGAGCAGTTGCGTCGAGCGCTCGTTGAGCACGTCGAGCTGCTTCCAGCCCTTGTCGGTGAGGCTGAGGATGCGCGATCGCTTGTCGGCGGGGTCGGGGTGGCGCTCGATCCAGCCGCGGTCCGCGACGTGCGCGACGTGCCGGCTGGCCACCGACACGTCGACGGCGAGCAGCTCGGCGATCTTGCTCATGCGCATGTCGCCGTACCGCTTGAGCAGCGTGAGTACGGCGGCCGAACCGGTCGGGCAGTCGTGCGGCAGGATCCGCGCCATGTCCCTCTTGATCGCGCCGAAGGCGCTGAGCTGTCGCGCCAGCTCGTCGTAGTGACGTTGGGTGGCCACGGCACCTCCTGACCAAAGCTTTATTTTTTGTTGCTTAGGGCAACGATAGAAGCAGTTGGTTGCCGCAGGCAAACTAAAAGGGACGTTCGACCCTAAAATTGCGGCAAAGTGCAGGTGTAAAGGGGTAAAGCCGCAGCTCAAGTGGCCTGTGGGCGGACTGTGGCGCCTGTGGCGCCGATTCGCTAGGGTCCTGGGCCATGGCACACAACCCCCAGGGCCCGAACCCCGAAGGCAACTACGACCCCGCGGGCAGCACCCAGATGTTCCGCGCCTTCGTCGACGAGGGCGGCACCCCCACCCCGCGCGCGCAGGCGGCTCCGGCGAAGTCCGGTCCCGGTGCGGGCCTGGTCATCGGCATCGTGGTCGCGGTCGTCGTGATCGCGGCGGTGGCCTGGCTGGCGCTCAAGTAGCTTCCGCGCACGACCAGTTGAACGGTGGCGTGGGGCGTCACTTCCAGTCGACGTCGACGTCCCGCGTCTCCAGGTGCATCCCGAGCGGAACGCGCCAGGAGTCGACGCACACCGTCCACGTCTTCTCCTTCTTCTCTCCCGGGCCGATCGGTACGGGGAGCTTCTCGGTGGACTTCACGGTCGCCCAGTCGATCCCGAGGGCGCCGATGACGTGCGTCCCGAAGGTGACCGTTCCCGAACGCACCGCGCTGCCACCGGAGTTGTGCAGCGTCAGCGTCACGTCCTGACACCACCGCTTGTCCGTGTCCTTCAGCTCCGGGTCGCCGACCTTGAGGGCGGCCGGTCCGGCGGGGGACGGGGAGCCGGTGCCGGGCTTCTGGGCGGGGGCCGAACTCGACGGTGTACCGGGTGAGTTGGTGCCGCCGGAGCCCGCGGACGACGACGGCCCGTCCGTGGCGCCGTCCGGGGCCGCGCTCCCGCTGCCGCCGGATCCGGAGCCGTCCGCGGGCATCCCGCCGCCACCGTCGCCGTCATCGGTGCCGCTGCCGTCGCCCCCGGAACCGTCCGTGGCCTCGCCCGCGGCCCCGCCGCCGCCCTCGTCCGCCGCCCCGCCGTCGCCCGGCTCCGCCGAGTCCAGGGGGACCAGCTCCACCTTGCCGGTGGGCGCGACGCCGCTGCCCGGCTCCGACGGGGTGCCGCCGGCCGCGCCCACGGCCACGTAGGCGGCCGGCCCGTCGTCGCCCCCGAGCGCCACGACGGCCGTCCCGCCGAGACACACGACGGCCGCCGACGCGGCTCCCACGGCGATGCCCCTACGTCCTCTACGTCCACGCGTCCAAGCCCGCAGCATCGCGCCAGTGTGTCTGACGGACCGTCAATTAGGAACCCCGCAGGGCACATACGGCACACATGCGGCGGCGCGGGCACCCCGTCCGGTGGGGGCGGCCCGCGCCGAAGGCCCGGCGGGGGGCGGGTCAGTCCGCGATCAGACCCTCGCGGAGCTGCGCCAGGGTCCGGGTGAGCAGCCGGGAGACGTGCATCTGCGAGATGCCGACCTCTTCGCCGATCTGCGACTGCGTCATGTTCGCAAAGAACCGGAGCATGATGATCCGGCGCTCGCGCGGCGGCAGCTTGGCCAGCAGCGGCTTGAGCGACTCCCGGTACTCGACGCCCTCCAGGGCGGTGTCCTCGTAACCGAGCCGGTCCGCGAGCGAGCCCTCGCCGCCGTCGTCCTCGGGGGCCGGGGAGTCGAGGGATGACGCCGTGTACGCGTTCCCCACGGCCAGGCCGTCGACCACGTCCTCCTCCGAGACGCCCAGCGCCACGGCGAGCTCGGGGACGGTCGGCGAGCGGTCCAGCTTCTGCGCCAGCTCGTCGCTCGCCTTCGTCAGCGCGAGCCGCAGCTCCTGGAGGCGCCGCGGCACCCGCACGGACCAGGACGTGTCCCGGAAGAACCGCTTGATCTCGCCGACGACGGTCGGCATCGCGAACGTCGGGAACTCCACGCCGCGCTCGCAGTCGAACCGGTCGATCGCCTTGATCAGACCGATCGTGCCGACCTGGACGATGTCCTCCATCGGCTCGTTCCGGCTGCGGAAGCGGGCTGCCGCGTAGCGCACGAGCGGGAGGTTCAGCTCGATGAGGGTGTCGCGCACATAGGCGCGCTCCGGGCTCTGCTCGTCGAGCGCGGCAAGGCGCAGGAACAGGGAGCGGGACAGGGTGCGGGTGTCGATGGACCCGGACGTCCCCTGGACGACCTCGGGGGTCGCGGGGGCCTGAGCCGGGACAGGAACAGGCGTGTCGGGCGAGAGCGTGAGCACCTTCGAGCTGCCCTGGTCTGCGGACATGCCACCCCCTTGAGGTCGCGGACGGTCGCGGCGGGCGCTCCCGTCAGGTAGGAGCGCAGCCTCCACCTGAATACCGGACGTGAGGCTGCGCCAAACGCGGTTCCAGCAGAATGTCACATGTCGGCAACACGCTGTAGTGACATGTCGACATGGATGGGGCGAATCCGCGCAGGAAGCAGGGGGTGTGGCGGGAGGTGGCCGCGTTTCCGTCGGGCAGGGGTCACTCGATCCGGTCTACCCGTTTCAGCTACGCCTCGATCCTGTTTGCGGATCGAAGTCGGGCGAAGCTGCGGGCGAGGAGCCTTGACACATGCATCTGCGAGACGCCCAGTTCGGCGCTGATCTGAGACTGCGTCAAGTTGCTGTAGTACCTGAGGAGCAGGATGCGCTGCTCGCGCTCGGGCAGTTGTACGAGCAGGTGGCGGACGAGGTCGCGGTGCTCGACTCCGTCGAGTTCGGGGTCCTCGTAGCCGAGCCGGTCGAGCAGGCCCGGCATCCCGTCGCCCTCCTGCGCGGCCTCCAGGGAGGTCGCGTGGTACGAGCGTCCGGCCTCGATGCAGGCGAGCACCTCGTCCTCGCCGATGCGCAGCCGCTCGGCGATCTCGGCGGTCGTGGGGGAGCGTCCGAAGGCCGTGGTCAGGTCCTCGCTGGCGGCGTTCACCTGCACCCACAGCTCGTGCAGCCGGCGCGGCACGTGCACGGTCCGCACGTTGTCGCGGAAGTACCGCTTGATCTCGCCGACGACGGTCGGCATGGCGAAGGTCGGGAACTGCACCCCGCGGTCCGGGTCGAACCGGTCGATGGCGTTGATGAGGCCGATCGTGCCGACCTGGACGACGTCCTCCATCGGCTCGTTGCGGCTGCGGAAGCGGGCCGCCGCGTAGCGCACCAGCGGCAGGTTCGCCTCGATCAGGGCGCCGCGCACCCGGGAGTGCTCGGCGCTGCCCGGCAGCAGGTTCTTGAGCTGGGCGAAGAGGACCTGGGTGAGGGCCCGGGTGTCGGCTCCGCGGCTCTTCGCGGTCGAAGCGGGGGGCGCGGCCGGGGCGGCGGTCTGCTCGGCGGGCGCGGCCGGCGCAGGCGGTACGGCCGGTGCTTGCGGCGCCTGCGGCGCTTGCGGTGCTTCTTGAGGCGCAGTACTGGCCGGCACGGTCAACCCCACCTCTGTTTCCGTCAACTCATCGGTCAAAAGCGGTCATAGCATCACAAGACATGTGCACTGTGTGCAAGCACCGCATAACTACGTGTTGAAGGGCAAGTTGGGGCACAAGACGCAGAAAGGCCCCTCGCCGTTCCGGTGAGGGGCCGTTCGGTGGTGCGTGCTGCTCAGAATTCGTAGTCGGCGATCACCCACGTGGCGAACTCCCGCCACAGGGCGACACCCGCCTGGTGCGCGGGGTGCTCGATGTACCGCTTCAGCGCATCGGTGTCCTCGACCGCCGAGTTGATCGCGAAGTCGTAGGCGATCGGCCGGTCGGTGATGTTCCAGTCGCACTCCCAGAACGTCAGCTCGGGGATCTGCTCACCCAGCGCGCGGAAGGCCCGGACGCCCTCGACGACACGCGGTTCGTCCCGGCTGACGCCGTCGTTGAGCTTGAAGAGGACCAGATGGCGGATCACAGGCGACGCTCCCGGGCGGTGGGCTGAACTCACTGACCGCCGTTGACGACCCAGGTCATGAAGTCGCCGATGGACTGCGCGGCGGTCGATACGCCTTCGAAGCCTATCTGCACGTAGTCGGCGGCCTTGGCGGGGTCGGTGATGATCACGTAGAGCACGAAGACGACCGCGACGAACAGACCAATTTTCTTCGGTTGCATTACGTTCGGCCTCCCCGTTGCCCGCGCCCGCACCACATCTGTTCCGCCTGTGGCCCCTGTTGCCGGGCGCGAGTCTATCCCGGACGATCTCTCACCCGGCCTTTAAGGACCAAGGGCCCTGCGCCACAGGCCCTTTGCCGCTCCATGACGGCCTCGCGAGGGCGCAGGATGGGTGGTGAGCCCGGAGGGTCTGGCAGGAATCCGAAGGGCAGGGACGTGACCCCGACTGCGGGGTCCGCGCCGCAGCTTCCCCCCGAGGAGCGGCGTGGGCTTACGGGAGTCCGTCCTCACCGGGGGAAGCGGCTTGTCCCCCCGATGCCGCTTCCCCCGACCGAGCGGGACGAGAGCCCCGGTGCCCCTGGTCAGGCGCCGGGGCTCTTCGCGTACGCGCCCACGCGCCCACCGGCCCAGCCGGCAACCGGCATGCAGAACGCCCCCCTTCCTCGGTGAACCCGTGGAAGGGGGGCGTTGTCAGCGGTAGCGGAGGGATTTGAACCCTCGGTGAGTTTCCCCACACTCGCTTTCGAGGCGAGCTCCTTCGGCCGCTCGGACACGCTACCGAGAGGAACTCTAGCCCACAGAGGGCCGTGGTCTGAAATCCGTATCCCTGAAGAACCGGGTCAGGGGTTCCGCGCACTCCGGCGCGAGCACTCCGGAGATCACTTCGGGCCGGTGGTTGAGCCGCCGGTCGCGGATCACGTCCCACAGCGAACCGGCCGCCCCGGCCTTGTCGTCACGGGCTCCGTAGACGACGCGGTCGAGGCGGGACTGGACGATGGCGCCCGCGCACATGGTGCACGGCTCCAGGGTGACGACGAGCGTGCAGCCGGTGAGCCGCCACTCGCCGACGGCCTCGGCGGCCCGGCGGATCGCCAGGACCTCGGCGTGGGCGGTGGGGTCACCGGTCAGCTCGCGTTCGTTGTGCGCGGTGGCGAGCACGGTGGTGCCGTCCGGCGCCAGGACGACGGCGCCGACGGGGACGTCGCCGCCCGTCGCGGCAAGACCGGCCTCGGCCAGGGCCTGCCGCATGGGCGGCTTCCAGGGATCGCGTACGGGATCGGGGCCGTCGGTGGTGTCGTGGGGTGTCACGGCCAGGAATCTAACCCCGGGAGGCTCAGCGCACCGTCTCGAGCACCTCCGCGGCACCCAGGATCTCGGCGATCTCACCCAGTGCGTCGCCCGCGTCGAGGGCGAGCAGCTCCTTCTCGGGCACGCCCAGGTCGGCGAGGATCTCGGCGTCGCCCAGCGGACCGGGCGGCACGGCTTCGGCACCGGTGCCGTCGTCGTCCTCCTCCTCGCTGTCGTCGGACGCCTCCGGTTCGCCGTCCTCCGTGCCGTCCAGGTCGAGGGCGTCCAGTTCGTCGTCGCCGTCCGGATCCTTGCCGAGCAGTTCGTCGGTGAGCAGGATCTCGCCGTAGCTGCTGCGGGCGGCCGCGGCAGCGTCGGAGATGTAGATGCGAGGGTCCTCCTCGCCGTCCACACGGACGATGCCGAACCAGGCGTCCTCTTGTTCGATGAAGACGAGGACCGTGTCGTCCTCGGCGCCGGCCTCGGCCGCCGCCTCGCGGGCCAGGTCGGACAGGTCCGACAGGGCCTCCACGTCGTCGAGCTCTGTATCGCTCGCTTCCCACCCGTCTTCGGTGCGCGCGAGCAGTGCGGCGAAGTACACCGTGACTCTCCCACTGGTCTCAGGTGTGCCGGTAAGGGGTCCCCCCGGCGGAGTGTTGCCGGCGGGGAGTGCAGTTCAAGCCCCGCCCACTCGGAATCGTGGCAGAAAGTACGGCTTCAAGAGAGGTCTTCCGCGCGCTGTGTTGGCGTCGCGTCTCCGACGGACGCCCGACAGGGGTGTCTGGTGTGAGGCGCGTCACCCGCACGTCACCGCTGTGTCACCAGCGAAACGTGCGCATCCGCATCTGCTGGCGCATCCTCGCGGCCCGGGCGCGGCGCGGCTGGACCCGGGCGCGCAGCTCGCGCGCCTCGGTCAGCTCGCGCAGGAACACGGCGCGGCGGCGCCTTCGTTCGGCGTCGGTCTCGGGCTCCTCGGATCCGCTCCGCGCGGTCCCGGTCTCCCGGTCGGGCTGCTCTTGGCGCTTCTGGTCCGGCATGGGCCACACCACCACCCCAGTACCCCTCTAGACGGCGAGTCCCTTCCACTTTCCCTCGGGGTGGGCCTTTGATGCCAACGGCGCGGACACGAGGGGAAGCCGGGGCCCCAGGGCCCGGTTACTGTTGAGGACATGCGGATCCACGTCGTCGACCACCCGCTGGTGGCGCACAAACTCACCACGCTGCGCGACAAGCGCACCGACTCCCCGACCTTCCGGCGCCTGGCCGACGAGCTGGTCACCCTGCTCGCGTACGAGGCGACCCGGGACGTGCGCACCGAGCAGGTCGACATCGAGACCCCGGTGACGGCGACGACCGGCGTGAAGCTGTCCTACCCGCGTCCGCTGGTGGTGCCGATCCTGCGGGCCGGTCTCGGCATGCTCGACGGCATGGTGCGGCTGCTGCCGACCGCCGAGGTGGGCTTCCTCGGCATGGTGCGCAACGAGGAGACGCTGCAGGCCTCCACGTACGCGACGCGGATGCCGGACGACCTCTCCGGGCGCCAGGTGTACGTCCTGGACCCGATGCTCGCCACGGGCGGCACGCTCGTCGCGGCGATCCAGGAGCTGATCAAGCGCGGTGCGGACGACGTCACCGCCGTGGTGCTCCTGGCCGCGCCCGAGGGCGTCGAGATCATGGAGCGGGAGCTGGCGGGGACGCCGGTGACCGTGGTGACCGCGTCGGTCGACGAGCGCCTGAACGAGAACGGGTACATCGTGCCGGGCCTCGGCGACGCGGGTGACCGGATGTACGGCGCCGCCGAGTAGTTCCAGGGGCGCGGGGAACTGCGCGCTCAGCCACGCACAGAGCCGCGGTCGCGTCCGCTCGTCACCGAGCGGACGCGACCGCGGCTCTTCTGCGTCAGCAGCCCGGCTTCGACGCGCTGGGCGCCGGATTCGGGTGGGTCAGGGCGGTGAGCGCCTTCGTGGCGTCGGCCTTCGGCGTGAGGGACTTGAACGCCGTGCCGAGGATCAGGTCGACCTCGGTGGCCTTGGCGCGCGTGTCGGCCTTCTGTTCGGCGCCGGCCAGCTGCGTGCCCAGGACCGGCAGCGCCGCGTCCGTCGCCGTCGTCGCGCCGAGCAGTATCCCGGTGCCCTTGACCTTCTTGTCGTACGCCTTCGTCGCGTTCCCCACCTCGCCGATCTTGAAGCCGCGCTTCTTCAGCTCGTCGGCGGTGTCCTTGGCGAGGCCGCCGCGGGGCGTGGCGTTGAGGACGTTCACCGTGATCTGGCCGGGGGCGGGCAGCTTCTTCGCCGTGGCCGGGACGGACGGCGACGCGCTCGCGCTCGGCTTCTTCGCACAGTCCGCGGGCCCGGGGCCCGCCGCCGTGGCCTTGTCACCGCCGGTGAAGACGTCGACGAGCTGGAACGATCCCCAGCCGATCAGGGCGACCGCCACGACGGACGCGACAACGGCGAGCACAATCCTGCTGCGCGAGCGGCCGCGCCGCATACGGGGATATTTGTCCCCCGTGATGCGGTATTTGCCGCCCATGCCGGGGGGAGTGAGCATGCTCATGGGCGCAGCGTAGTGCCGCTCGGCAGTGATGCCTATTAAATGATCACGCGCGGCCGCCCAGTCCAACCCAAAAGGGCCAATGCGGACCGGAGTGCCGTCAGCCCAGTTCGAGGACGCGGGCGTGCAGCACCTGGCGCTGCTGGAGCGCGGCACGGACCGCGCGGTGCAGTCCGTCCTCCAGGTACAGGTCGCCCTGCCACTTCACGACGTGCGCGAAGAGGTCGCCGTAGAACGTGGAGTCCTCGGCGAGCAGCGTTTCCAGGTCGAGCTGGCCCTTGGTCGTCACCAGCTGATCGAGGCGGACCGGGCGCGGCGCGACGTCCGCCCACTGCCGGGTGCTTTCCCGGCCGTGGTCGGGGTACGGCCGGCCGTTTCCGATGCGCTTGAAGATCACACGGAAAGCCTACCGGTCGAGGCTCTCCGGGCGCAGCCATGGAGACGGAGTGCGACCCTGGGAAATAACGCCCTGAAGCGGGGCGAAATGGGAACACTCAAGCAGGGGACAGGGGCCTGAAATGAGTGACAGCGAGCCGATGGCGGGCGGACCGGCCGGTGACGCGAACTCGTCCGGTGGAGAGACGGGCGCCTCGTTGACGGTCGGGGCGGCGGCCGCGGGAGCCGCCCCGAAGCGCAGCCGCTTCGTGCCCCCCGCGGCGCCCGCGTCCCCCACGGCGCC
>NZ_JAMOLN010000147.1 GCF_024448165.1 Streptomyces longispororuber | reverse complement strand
GAACGAGCTGATCCCGGCGACGAGTTCGCCGTCGTCCCAGGGCACGGTCTCGCCCAGCACCTCGAAGGGGGTGCCGTCGAGGGTGATGCCCGGGTTGAGTTCCTGGAAGTGCAGGTTGGCCGGCAGCGTCCGGTGCTCGAACGCCTTGATCACCTTGGTCAGGGAGGCGACTCCCGCGGCGGGCTCCAGATGCCCGATCTGGGACTTGACCGCGCCGAGCCGCACCCGGCGCCCTTCGGGGCCCGCGGGCCCCGGCACCAGCTGCTCCCAGGCCCGCTTCAGCGCGTCGATCTCGATCGCGTCGCCGAGCACGGTGCCGGTCCCGTGGGTCTCTATGTAGCCGGTACGGGCGGCGAGTTCGGGGGTGTAGGCGTCCAGGAGGAGGCTGTACTGGGCGTTGGGGTTCGGGGCGGTGAGCGAGTTGGCGCGGCCGCCGTGGTTCTCGACCGCGCTCTCGACGACGGCGCGGATGTCGTCGCCGTCGGCGACGGCGTCCGCCAGCCGCTTGACCAGGAAGCTGCCGTAGCCCTCGCCGCGGACGTAGCCGTCGGCGGCGGCGTCGAAGGTCGCGCACCGGTGCTCGGGCGAGAGGAACCGGGCCGCGTGCAGCCCCTCGTTGATCTGGGAGTCGAGGATGAGGTTGACGCCGCCGACGACGGCCGCGTCGCAGACGCCGGCCCGCAGGTCGCGGCAGGCCTTGACCAGCGCCACCAGCGATCCCGAGCAGGCGGTGTCGAGGACCGTGGAGGGGCCGTGCCAGTCGAACCAGGAGGAGATCCGGTTCGCGACGAGGCTCATGGAGTGCCCGACCAGCGAGTACGGGATCTGCCGTGCGTCGGCCCTGGCCTGGAGCAGCGCGTAGTCGCTGCCGGTGGCGGCCATGTAGCAGCCGGTCCTGGAGCCGCTCAGCTCCGACGGCGCGTATCCGGCGTCCTCCAGGGTGTGCCACACGGACTGCAGCAGCAGCCGCTGGCGCGGGTCCATCCAGCTCGCCTCGCGGGGCGAGATGGAGAAGAACCGGGCGTCGAACCCCTTGATCCCCGGCAGGAACCCGGCGAACTCACCGGGCAGTTGACGCTCCGTGCCGGCCGGGCCGACGCAGTTCTTGCCGTCGAGCAGGGTCTGCCAGAACGTCTCGGGGTCCGGTCCGCCGGGCAGCACGGCGGCGAGCCCGACGATGGCCAGCCGGTCGTCGCCGCCGGAGCTCCGGGGAGCGGGCGCGGCGTCCGCGGGCCGGGCGGTCCGCTGCGGCGCGGCCGGCCCGTCGGCCCGGCCCTTGGTCAGCCGCGCGACGGTCTCGGCGACGGCCCGCAGCGTGTTCATGCGGTAGAAGTCGTGGGCGTGGACGACGATCCCGTACCGGTCGCTGATCCGGGCGGCGAGGACGTTGTAGCCGAGCGAGGTGACGCCCTGGTAGCCCAGCGGCCGGTCGATGTCCGGTTCCGGCAGGCCCAGTTCGGCGGCGACGAGCCGGCGCAGCTCGGTGAGCAGGTCGGGTCCGGCCGCCTCGGCGGTGTCCGCGGCGGCGGGCCGCTCGGTGGGCGCCTGCGCGGGCCGCTCGTCCTCGGGGAACAGTCCGAGCTCGGACAGCGGTGCCTCGCCGAGCCGCTTGACGTCGGTCTTGCCGTTGGCGGTCAGCGGGATCTCGGCCAGCCGGTGCACGGCCTGCGGAACCATGTAGTACGGCAGGGTGTCCCGGCACCGTTCGAGCACCCCGGCGGCGTCGAAGGGCTCGTCGGCGGGCAGCCGCACGAAGCAGCGCAGGTGCGGCTCGGGCTCGGGCCGTACGACCGCGACGACGGTCGCGGACGGCGCCTGGGCGGTGACCGCGGCGGCCACTTCGCCGAGTTCGATCCGGTGTCCGTTGACCTTGCGCTGGCCGTCCTTGCGGGAGACGTACGTGAGGTGCGGTCCGTCGTGGCGGACCAGGTCACCGGTGCGGTACGAGGGCGTGCCGTCGGGCAGCGTGCCGAACGCCGTCGCCGGGGCGTTCAGGTAGCCGAGCGCCACGCAGTCGCCGGCGATCATCAACTCACCGCGCATGCCCGGGGCGACGGACCGGCCGTCGGCGTCCACCACGTAGTAGCGGGTGCCCTGCGCGGGCTCGCCCAGGTGGATGCGCCCCGCGTCGGTGACGCGCTGCCAGCTGGCCCAGATGGTCGCCTCGGTCGGGCCGTACATGTTGTAGACGGCGGCGCTCTGGCTCAGCAGGTACTGCGCGAGGTCGCGGTCCAGGGCCTCCCCGCCGCACAGCAGCGTCATGGGCCGCCGGGCCCGCCAGCCCGCGGACCTGAGGATCCGCCAGGTGGACGGCGTGGCCTGGACGACGCTCGCCCCGCTGGCGTCGATGCGCTCGGCGAGCAGGGTCGCGCTGGTCCTGGCCTCCTCGGACAGGACGTGGACGGTGGCACCGCACAGCAGCGGCAGCAGGATCTCCAGGAGCGAGATGTCGAAGCCGATCGGGGTCAGGGCCACGATGCGGTCGTCCGGGCCCATCCCGGGGTCCTGGCGCACCGCGTCGAGGAAGTTGGCGAGGTTGCCCTCGCTCACCGCGACGCCCTTGGGGGTGCCGGTCGATCCCGAGGTGAACAGCACGTACGCGGTGCGGTCCGCGTCGGCCGGGGCCACCGGCACGGGCTGCCGAGGCCCGGGCCCGGGAGCCGGGGACGGTGCGGCGTCCACCTCCAGGGCCGGTGTGCCGGGGAACAGGCGGGCCGCCCGGTCCCGGGTCGCCGGGTCCACCAGGACGACGCCGAGTCCGGCGGTCTCGGCCATGTACGCGAGGCGGCCGTCCGGCAGGTGCGGGTCGAGCGGGACGAAGGTCCGGCGCAGGCTCAGTGCGGTCAGGTACGCGACGGGGATCGCGGCGGACCGCTCCAGGAGGACGCCGACCGGCCGGGTGTCGTCGGCGGGCAGGGCGTCGCCGAGCCGGTGGGCGGCGGCCAGCAGTTCGCCGTAGCTGAGCGAGCGGTGGTCGTCGACGACGGCCACCCGGTCCGGGTCCGCGGCGGCGGCCTCGACGAGCGCCGCGCCGAGACCCCGGCCGGTCCGCGCGGTCCCGGCGGCGCCCTCGGCGACCGGTTCCAGTGGGCGCGACAGGTCGCAGTGCGCGGGCGGGCGGTGCGGTTCGGCCGTCATGAACCGGGCCAGGCGCAGGAAGTTGGTGGCCAGCGCCGACAGGGCCTCGGGCGACAGCACGCGCGTGGAGGAGTCGAAGGAGAGGTGGATGCCCTGGGCGTCGGCGCTGAAGTTGACGCTCAGTTCGCTCGCGCTGCCGGTGTCGGGCTTGCGCACCCAGGAGGCGGTCACGCCCGCCAGCTCCGGCAGCGCGGTCGGCAGCATCGCCGAGGAGGAGTTGACCACGAGGTTGAGGACGCTGCCGCCCTGGTCGGCGGCGGGGCCGGGCCCGGCGGCGGCGAGGGCGAGCAGGTCGGCGGTCGGGAGGCCCTGGTGGTCGCGGAGCTCCTCGCGCTGAGTACGTATCTGCTCGAAGAGTGCCAGCGCGGACGGCTGGGCGGCGACGTCCAGCCACAGCGGCAGCAGGTTGGTGTGGCAGCCGTACGGGGAGCCGTACGTCCGGGTGTCCACGGTGTGCGCGACGACGACGTCGCGGTCGTCGTCGCCGTAGGCGTGCACGAGGGCGCCGGTGACGCCCACCACGAACTGGAGCGGGCTCAGCTCGTGTTGGCGCAGGAACCGCTGGACGTCCTCGGCCTGTTCGCCGCTGATCGCCTCCTTGACCGTGATCCGGCGGCCGTCCCCGTGGGGCGCGGCGCCGCCGAAGGGCAGCGGCTGGTGCAGCGGGCGGCCCGCGAGCGCCGAGCGCCAGTGGGCGGCGTCGCGGTCGGCGTCGGACCGGGGCCGGGCGGCGAACTGCCGTTCCAGGACCGGGGTCTCGCCCCGCCAGCAGGCGGCGAGGGCGGCGAGGAACGGCGCGTAGCAGCCGCCGTCGAAGACCACGTGGCTGAAGTCCAGGCGCAGCAGCAGCTTTTCGGCGGATTCCCGCCACCAGCGAAAGCGGAAGAGTTCCTGGCCGGTGGGGTCGATACCGCCCGGGTCGAGCAGGTCGTCCTTCCGCTCGCAGTTCCGCAGGACGCGGCGAGGCAATGGGCGGCTTTTCGCCACCAGTTCTCCGCCGACTTCCGTGAAGTAGTCGAGAAGGCGCGGGAATGCGGTGGCGACCACGTCCCGCAATGCGGCGTCGAGCCGGTCGGCGTCCACGTCTCCGGTCAGCGCGAACACATAACCGACGGTGAGTCCCGGGTCGTCGGGATTCCGCTGGTACCGATTCCACTGAAAACGCTCGTAGGCGCTTGCCTGACGCTCCGTCATGCACACAGACCTTTCAACCGCCCGGGACACCCGAACAATTGGTACACGGCACCGGTCCACCTGCGCTCGAATCACGGTCGACCCCGCAGGACAGCGCGCCCCGCCGGGTGTTCAACTGCTTCCGGACCGCAATTGGACATCGCCGTACTCGGTGCGGCGGAGCGCCCATCGGAGGTACGCAGGTGCTGCTCTCGGAAGACGACGTGGCGTTGTTCGCGCGGGTCAGCGGGGACCGGAACGCGCTGCACTGCTCGCCCGGCCACGCCCGCCGCACGCCCTTCGGCCGGACCGTCGCGCACGGCGTCCTCGCGGTCCTGGGGACGCTCGACGACAGGGCGGCGTCCGGCGAAGGGGCGGACGGCGGGGCGGGGGTCACGGCCGTCGAGGCCGACTTCGGCAACCCGGTGTTCCCCGGGGTGCGTTACCGCACAGAGGCGCTGGGCGGCGCCGGTACCGGGCACCGGCTGCTCGACGGGGACCGGACGTGTCTGACCGTACGGGTCCGGCCCGGCAGCCCGCCGGACCTGGACCCGCTGCCCGTGCCCCCGGCCCGCACGGCGCCCCGGCACACCGTCGCCGACCTGCCGCCGGGCACCGCGGTGTCCGGTGCGTACGGCCCGGACGGGCTCGACGCGCTGGCCGGGCGGTTCCCGGCCGCCGCCCGGCTGCTCGGACGGACGCCGCTGGCCTGCCTGTTGTGGTCGAGCTATGTGGCCGGGATGTCGCTGCCCGGCGAGAACTGCCTGCTGGGCCGGGTGGCGCTGCGCTTCCTCCCGGTGGCCGCGAGCGGGCCCGTGCGGCTGGCGTACACGGCCCGCGTGGTGCACACCGATCCGCGCTTCGGGCTGGTGTCGCTCGTCGGGGAGGTCACGGCGGACGGCGCGGTCGTCGCCGAGGCGGAGATCGAGGCGATGGTCCGCACGCCCGCGCCGACGGCGAGCGCGGCCGCGCTGGCCGAGCACCTGAGCCCGTCCACCCGGCTGCACGGCGCCTCGGCCGTCGTCGTCGGCGGCAGCCGGGGGCTCGGTGCGGCCCTCTCGCTGGCGCTGGCCTCACAGGGCTGCGAGGTCTTCGTCGGGCACCGCGGCGACACGCTGCCCGCGGCGCTGCGGGCCGAGGCCGAAGGCCTTTCGGGGCGGCTGCACTCCGCGCCCGGCGATGCCGCGGATCCGGACTGGAGCGCCGCCTTGGCGTCCCGCGTCGGGCGGCTCGACCTGCTGGTGTGCAGCGCGGCCCCGCCGCTGCGCACGCTGGGGGTGGCGGCCGGCGATCTGGAGCGGATGGACGCGTTCCTGACCGGTGCGGTGCGGCTGGTCAGCGCGCCGCTGAGCGGGCTGCTGCCGCTCCTGGAGCCGGGGCGGGGCCAGTGCCTGGTGATCTCGTCGGCCGCCCTGCGCGAACCGCCGCGCGACTGGCCGCACTACGTCGCGGCGAAGTCCGCGGTGGAGGGCCTGGTCCACTGGGCGGCCCGGCACCACCCGGGCGTCACGTTCCACCTCGCGCGCCCGGGGATGCTCCGCACCGAGCAGACGAACTCCCCCGGCGCCCGGGAGACCGCGGGCCCCGTGGAGCCGGTGGCGGCGGGCCTGGTCCACCACGTGCTGAACCCGCCCCCCGCCGACGGGGTCCCCCACGTGATCGACTAGGTCCTGACCGGAGTTCCCCGTCGTCCGCCCGGAGGGCGGGCGCAGCGGCGGTCGGTGCGTGCCCTCGGTGTGCGGCGGCACAGGTCATGTGGCGGAGCCACCTGTCCTGTGCCGCCGCACACCGAGGGTGCGTGCCGGGCGCCGGGGCGCAGACGGGGAACTCCGGACAGGACCTAGGTCCTGACCCCGGCCACGGCCGCCGTGCGGGGGTGAGGGCGGCCCGGGATCAGGCCGCTGACGTGCGGTCGGCGGTCTCCCGGGGCTCCTCGGCGGGGGCGGTTCCCGGGCGGACCGCGGCGAACAGGAGGAAGCCGAGGAGGACGAAGACGGCCGCCGAGAAAATGGGGACCGCGCTGGAGCCGTCGATGATGCCGAAGACGACGCCGGACAGACCGGCGGAGAGCGCGGCCACGGCGCCGGCCGTGCCCATCACGGAGCCCTGGTGGCCGTCGTCCACGGCGGCCGACATCAGGCCGACCAGGCCGCTGTACGAGATGCCGTAGGTGGCCGCGCCGACCAGGCACAGGGCGTAGAGCGCGATCCGCGAACCGGTCAGCGCGGTGCCGGCGATGCACACGGTCATCACCGCGAGCGCCCCGGTCACGGCGAACTGCGGCTTGAGGTACTTCATCGACAGCGGCACCAGCGAGAGGAACGAGGCGGCGAGGCCGACGCCGACCACCGAGATGAGGTTGGTGACCCCGCGCTGGTCGAAGCCCTCGTTCGCCGTCAGGTACAGGCCGATGAACTGGAAGAACGCGGTCCAGCCCAGGGACATGAGGAGCAGCGCCGTGGCGAGCACCCGGACGCCGGGGAAGGTGAAGGACTCCAGGAGGTGCTTGACCGGGTTCGGGAAGCGCAGGCGTCCGGTCGGCGCGGGCGCCGGGGCCTCGCGGAAGGAGACCAGCAGGACCAGCAGGTTGAGCAGCGTGATGACGGCCACGAAGACGAACGGGGTCTCCAGGCTGAACCAGGAGACCAGGGTGGAGTCGCTGAGGTAGCCGCCGATGAGCGGGCCCACCACGTAGCCGGTCGAGACGCAGAACATGATCAGGCCGATGGAGTTCACCCGGCGTTCCTTCGGCGTGACGTCCAGGATCGCCGCCTGGGCGACGGGCAGGCTGCCGGAGAACAGGCCGCCGACCACCCGCGCGGCGACGAACAGGACGACGTCCTGGCGGGCCAGGCCCCAGATGGTCAGCCCGTAGCTGAGGGCGAGCCCCAGCAGACACAGCATCAGCGTCTTCTTGCGGCGGAAGTGGTCGGACAGCGAGCCGAGCAGCGGGGCGCCGAAGAACATCGCCAGCGAATAGCTGCCGATGGCAATTCCGTAGAACAGGTCGCGGGTGCTCGTGCTGCCGCTGCCCATGATGCCGATATCGGCGTCATAGGCGATGGGAATCAGTACCGGAATGATGAGGCTGACGCTCAGGTTGTCGATCAGGATAATGAAATAGAGAGGGATCAGACTGGCCAACCCGCTTTTGCGCATGGGTGTTTCTCCCGGTAGATCGGTGGGGGGTGCAACGACCGCGGGCGGTATCGTAACGCACCAACTTCCCTGCCAGCACATGGACTTGAGTGCCGCTTGAGTGCGCCCTGACCGGTCACGGGCACGCTGACCGGTAGCACCTCAACAAGTGCCGATTCACCTTTTCCGCCATATGCGTTGGCCGATCACGGCCGAAACGAGGGTGTTCTCCAGATGGAAGCGAATGAACTGAAGTCCCGGTCCGTGGAAAACACGGTGCTCGATGTGTTCGGCACCATCCTGGGCCTGGACGACGTCGACCCGGACATCCCCTTCGCCGCCCTCGGCGGGGACTCGATGCGGGCGGTGCGCGTGCTGTCGCGGCTCTGGCGCGACCTGGACGTGGAGCTGCCCGTGCACGCGCTCGGCAACGACACGACCGCCGCCGAACTCGCCGCGGCCGTCCGCGCGCACCTGGACGGCAGGGCCGCATGAGCGACGCGACGAAGCCGGGCATCGCCCTCGCCGCGACGTTCACCGCGGACGGCCTCAGGGACGCGATGGCGCGGCGGCTGCGGGAGAGCGGGCGCGAGGTACTGGCGGCACCGTACGGGCAGTTGGTGGAGCCGATGCTGGATCCCGGCAGCGTGCTCCTCGCCCACGCCGGGGTGAACGTCGTACTGCTGCGTGCCGAGGACCTGTTCCGCGGCGCCGCGGACCCGTCGGCCGGTGACCGGCTGCTCGACGAGCTGCTCACGGTGCTGTCCGCCGTGCCGGGGCGGTCGGCCGCCACCTGGCTGGTGGCCCTGACCCCGCCGTCTCCCGCCGCCCTCGCCGACCCGGCCCGGGTGCGCTGGACGGAGGCCGCCGCCCGGCGGATCACCGAGACCGTCGCCCCGCTGCCCGGCGTGCACCTGGTGGCGCTCGACGGCCTCGCGGACCGCTACGAGGTGCCGGAGACGCACGACGAGTACGCCGACCGGATCGCTCATCTCCCGTACACCGACGCCTACTTCGACGCGCTGGCCGACCGGCTCGTGCGGCTGGCCCGCACCACCTGGACCAAGCCGCGCAAGGTCGTGGTCCTCGACTGCGACAACACCCTGTGGGCCGGGGTGTGCGGCGAGGACGGGCCGCTCGGGGTGGAGGTCGGGGCGGGCCGCAGGTCCGTCCAGGAGTTCATGCTCGACCAGCGCGCCCAGGGCAAGCTGCTGTGCCTGTGCAGCCGCAACGAAGAGGCGGACGTCCGGGCCGTGTTCGACGAGAACCCCGGCATGGTCCTCACGCTCAAGGACGTCACCGCCCACCGGATCGGCTGGCAGCCCAAGGCCCGGTACCTGTACGAGCTCTCGCAGGAACTGGGGCTCGCCCTCGACTCGTTCGTGTTCGTCGACGACGACGCCGTGGAGTGCGCGTCGGTGCGCGCGGCGCTGCCCGAGGTCGCCGTGGTGGAGCTGACCCGGGACGCGGACGCCGCGCCGCGCCAGCTGGCCCACGAGAGCGCCTTCGACCAGCTCACGGTGACCGACGAGGACCGGCTGCGGGCCGACTGGTACGGGGCCGAGCCGGAGCGCCGGGCCCTGGAGCAGTCGCTCACGGACTACGAGGAGTTCCTCGCCCGCTGCGCCATCGACGTCACGATGACCCCGCTGACCGACTCCGCCCTCGACCGGGCGGCCCAACTGACCACCCGTACCACCCAGTTCACCCTGGCGGGCACCGCGTTCACGGTGCCGGAGCTGCGCGGGCTGCTCGACGCGGGCGGGCGGGGCTGGACGGTGCGGGTCAGCGACGTCTTCGGCGACTACGGCACCGTCGGGCTGATCCTCGCCCGGCCGGACGGCGACGTGCTGGACGTGCCGGTCTTCCTGCTCAGCTGCCGGGTCCTCAACCGCCGGGTGGAGACCCGGATGCTGCGGATGCTCGCCGACCGGGCGGCGGCGGCCGGCTGCCGCACGCTGCGGCTGCCGTACCGGCCGACCGCGCGCAACGCGCCCGCGCGCCGGTTCCTCGAGGAGGTCTCCGGCCGCGCCGTCGGCGCCGAGGACGCCGCCGGTGTCCTCGCCGTCGAGGTCGCCGACTGGACCGAGGCGCCCGCGGTGGCCGCGCCGTAGCCGCGCGCCCAGCCTGTACCCCCCATCACGTGGCCGGCGATCGGACCGGCCCCCCACACACAGGAACGAGGGAACACCTCCATGAACCCCAGTACGGGACGACGGTCCCCCCGCGGCCGCAGGCTGTGGGCGCGACTGTCCGTCGCCGCGACCGGCTGCGCCGCCCTCCTGCTGGCCACCGTCGCCTCCGCCGAGACCGGTGCCCCCGCCGCGAGCCTCACCGCGCAGGCCGGGGCCGAGCACCGGAGCGTGCCGGTGAAGTCCGAGTGGGTCAGCGCGGGCCAGAACAACCACAACACCCGCCACGCCGCCACCGAACGCACCATCGGCCCGCGGAACGTGGGCCGGCTCGCCCCGAAGTGGACCTTCACCACCGCGGGCGACGTCTCCGCGACGCCCACCGTCGTGGGCGGCACGGTGTACGTGCCCGACTGGGGCGGCAAGCTGTGGGCCATCGACGCCGACAGCGGCAAGGAGGTCTGGTCGCACAGCATCGCCGAGTACGACGGCGTCGAGGGGCACATGTCCCGGACCAGCCCCGCGTACTGGAAGGGCGATCTGTTCCTCGGCACCGGCACGCTGACGACGACCGCGCTGAAGAGCGCGTACCTGATCTCCGTCGACGCCCGCACCGGCGAGAAGAACTGGATGACCAAGGTCGACGAGGACCCGACGACGGTCATCACCTCGTCGCCCACCGTGGACAACGGCGTCATCTACGTGGGGACGTCCTCCAAGGCGTCGACCCTGCACGACGAGCCGACCTTCCGCGGCTCGCTCATGGCGCTCGACGCCCGCAGCGGCAAGATCCTCTGGAAGACGTACACGATCCCCAAGGGCTACACCGGCGCCTCCGTGTGGGGCAGCCAGCCCGTGGTCGACCACAAGACCGGTCTGGTGTTCGTGGGCACGGGCAACAACTACACGTCGCCGCCCGGCGTCTGCCTCAACCCGAAGCAGACCGACTGCACCCCGCCGGCCGACGACGACCACTTCGACAGCGTCCTCGCCTTCGACCTGAAGACCGGCAGGATCAAGTGGGCCCACCACACGCTGACGGCCGACACCTGGATGATGTACATGCAGAACCAGGCCCCCGACTTCGACTTCGGTTCGGCGCCCAACCTGTACACCACCGAGATCGACGGCAAGCCGAAGCGGCTGCTCGGCATAGGTCAGAAGAGCGGCGTCTACTACGCCCTCGAACCGGCCACCGGCAAGGTCGTGTGGGAGACGCAGGTCGGTCCCGGCGGTCCGCTGGGCGGCATCCAGTGGGGCAGCGCCACCGACGGCAAGCGCATCTACGTCGGCATCGGCAACGGCGCCCACCTGCCCTGGACCATCAAGGCAGCCGACGGCACGAAGTCCACGGTCAACAGCGGGTTCTTCGCCGCGGTGAACGCCGCCACCGGCGAGATCGAGTGGCAGACCGCCGACCCGCAGGGCAAGGAAGGACAGTGGCTCGACGACTCCTTCATCACCCACGCCAACGGCGTGATGTACGCGGGCTCGTCGGCGCCCAGCGGCACCAACATGTACGCGCTGGACGAGAAGACCGGCAAGATCCTCTGGGACTTCGCCAGCGGCGGCTCCGTCTTCGGCGGCGCGGCCGTGGTCGACGGCAGCGTGTACTGGGGCTCCGGCTACTACATCTCGAACGTGGGCGAGGGCCTGAGCGGCCACAACAACAAGCTCTACCGCTTCACCCTCGACGGCCGCTGACCCACGGTCAGGCGCACACGGGAACGGCCCGGGCAGATGCTGCCCGGGCCGTTCCCCGCTGTCGTGCGGTCAGTGCGTCGTGCGGTCAGGCCGCCGCCGTCTCGTGGCGCAGCGGCTTCCACCACTGCGGGTTGTCCCGGTACCAGTCGACCGTGCGGGCCAGGCCCTCGGCGAAGGGGACGCGCGGCGCGTACCCGAGCTCACGGATCCTGCTGTCGTCGACGGAGTAGCGGCGGTCGTGGCCGAGCCGGTCCGGCACGTGGGCGATCCGCTCCGGACCCGCGCCGCACTCCCGCAGCAGCCGGTGGGTGAGGGCGAGGTTGGTCAGCTCCTCGCCGCCGCCGATGTTGTAGGCCTCGCCGGGCCTGCCCTTCTCCAGGACCAGCTGGACGCCGCGGCAGTGGTCGTCGACGTGCAGCCAGTCGCGCACGCACAGGCCGTCGCCGTACAGCGGTACCTGGCCGCCCTCCATCAGATTGGTCACGAAGAGCGGGATGAGCTTCTCGGGGTACTGGTGGGGGCCGTAGTTGTTGCTGCACCGCGTGACGCTCACGTCCATCCCGTAGGTACGGGCGTAGGAGCGCGCCAGGATGTCGGCGCCCGCCTTCGACGCGGCGTAGGGCGAGTTCGCCAGCAGCGCGCAGTCCTCGGTCCAGGAGCCCGACTCGATCGACCCGTACACCTCGTCCGTGGAGATGTGCACGAACCGGGGGACGCGGGCGGCGCGCGCCGCCGACAGCAGGGCCTGCGTGCCCAGGACGTTGGTGCGCACGAAGTCGTCCGCGCCGGCGATGGACCGGTCCACGTGGCTCTCCGCGGCGAAGTTCACCACCGCGTCGTGGCCGGGCAGGAGGTCGGCGAGGAGCGCCGTGTCGCAGATGTCGCCCTGGACGAAGGTGAGTCCCGGGTGGTCGTGGACGTCGGCGAGGTTGGCGGGGTTGCCCGCGTAGGTGAGTTTGTCCAGGGCCGTGATCCGCACGTCCCCTGGGTCGCCGTACGCCCCGCCGAGCAGCCGGCGCACATAGGTGGACCCGATGAATCCGGCGGCGCCGGTGACGAGCAGTCGCACGGGGATGCCCCTTCTGACGTGGTTCTCACATGGTGCTCATGCGGCGGTCGCGCGGGCCGGGACGACGCTCGGGGTACCGGGTGCGAGGTCCGCCAGGACGGCCCGGGCCACCTCGGTGACCCGGTCCTGGAGATAGAAGTGGCCGCCCGGGAAGACCCGGGTGCGGCCGGGGACGACGGAGAGGCGCAGCCAGTCGGCCAGCTGGCCGGGCCCGCACAGGGGGTCGTCGGTGCCGGTCAGCGCCGTGACCGGGCAGCGCAGGGCCGGTCCCGCCGTCCAGGTGTAGGACCGCAGGGCCTGGTAGTCGGCCCGCAGCGCGGGCAGCGCCAGGGCGGCGACCTCGGGGTCGTCGAGCGCGTCGCCGCCGCCGAGCCTGCGGACCTCGGCCAGCAGCGCGTCGTCACCGGCGAGTTGATCGGTCGGCCCCGCGCCGGTGCTGGGCGCGACGCGGGCGGACACGAACAGCCGGTGCGGGGTGGCGCCGGCCCGGTCCAGGCGGCGGGCCGTCTCGTAGCCGACGAGCGCGCCGAGGCTGTGGCCGAACAGGGCGTACGGCGCCGCGCCCGGGGTGGCGAGCAGCGCCTCCGCGGTCCGGTCGGCCAGTTCGGTCAGCCGTGACAGCGGCGGTTCGTGCCGCCGGTCCTGCCGTCCCGGGTACTGCACCGCCAGCACCTCCACCCGCGGGCCGAGGGCCTGGGCGAGTGAGTGGAAGCTGCTCGCGCCACCCCCGGCGTGCGGGAGGCAGACGAGCCGCAGCGCGGCGTCGGACGGCGGTCCGAACCGCCGCAGCCAGGTCTCCGCCAGGGGGGCACGCGAGGTCACCGGCCCAGCCTCACCGGGAGGCTGTCGATGCCGCGCAGGAACGACCTGCGCCAGCTCACCTGCTCGGGCTCGATGGCCAGGGAGAGGTCGGGGAAGCGGCGCAGCAGGGCGCGCAGCGCGATCTCGCCCTCCATGCGGGCCAGCGGGCCGCCCACGCAGAAGTGGATGCCGTGCCCGAAGGAGAGGTGCCCGGTGGTGTCGCGGGTGACGTCGAAGCGCTCCGGGTCGGGGAACTTGCGGGGGTCGCGGTTGGCGGCGGCGCCCGCGATGAGCACGGTGCTGTGCGCCGGGATGTGCACCCCGCCGATCTCGACGTCCTCCAGCGAGCCGCGCGTGGTGATCTCGGCGGGGCCGAGGAAGCGCAGGGCCTCGTCCACGGCGTTGGGCAGCACCGCCGGGTCCCGGCGCACCTTGGCGAGCTCCTCGGGGTGGGTGAGGAGCAGGTAGGTGGCCATGGCGATGAGGCTGACCGAGGTCTCGAAGCCCGCGATGAGCAGGATGAGGACCACGGAGGCGAGTTCGTCGTTGCTGAGCCGGTCCTGGTCCTCCTCGTGGACGGTGATCAGCGCCGACAGCAGGTCGGACCCGGGGTCGGCGCGGCGGCGGTCGATCAGGTCGAGGATGAAGCCGACCAGGGCGCGGGCCGCCTGCTCGCGCTGCTCGACGCGGTCGGCCTCGATGACCAGGAACTCGTTGCTCCAGCGGCCGAAGTCGCCCTGGTAGCGCTCCTCGACGCCGAGCAGCTCGCTGATCACGGTGATCGGCAGCGGGTAGGCGAACCGCTCGACGAGGTCGGTCCCGTCCTGGCCGTCGAAGCCGTCGAGCAGCCGCTCGGCGAGCTCCTCGATGCGGGCGCGCATCGACTCCACGCGGCGCGCGGTGAACTCCCGGGCGACGAGCTTGCGCAGGCGTGTGTGGACCGGCGGGTCGTTGCTGCCCATGTTGTTGGCGAAGTAGGGCCGGACGTCCTCGGGGATGCCGTGGTAGGTCGGCAGCTCCACCTCCGGCGGCTGCTTCTTCTGGTCGTTGCTCAGCCGCAGGTCGCCGAGGGCGGCCTTGGCCTCGGCGTGCCGGGTGATCAGGAACGCCTCGCGGCCGATGAAGCTGACCTTGCTCACCGGGCCCTGCTCGCGCAGCGCGGCGTAGGTGTCGTACTGGTCGATGTGGAAGAGGTCGCTGTCCAGGCTGGGGACGGCGGCCGTGGTGTCGATCGACACGGGGGTCTCTTTCCCTCGGTTGCGGGTGCGGTGTCCGGTGCCGGTCAGGCGGTCACGGTGCTGAGCGTCGGCATGGGGAAGACGAGCCTGCCGCCGCCCTTCAGGTACTCCTGCTCGCGCTCGACGAAGCCCGCCCGGTGGATCCAGGGCAGGACGAGGAGCTGGTCGGGCTTGCGGGACTTCGCCTCCTCCTCGGAGACGATCGGGATGCCGCTGCCGGGGGTGAAGCGGCCGGCCTTCTCCTCGCTGACCTCGCCGATGCAGGGCAGGTCGGCGGGGCCGATGCCGCAGTACTGGAGGGTCACGTTGCCCTTGGTCGACGCGCCGTACCCGAAGGTCACGAGGCCGGCCGCGCGGGACTCGTCGAGGAACCCCCGCAAATCGGCGCGCTGTTGGCGCACCCGGCGGGCGAACGCCTCGTAGGGGGCCATGGTGTCCAGGCCCGCGGCGGCCTCCCGCTCGCGCAGCGCGACCAGGGAGCCCTCGTCGCGCGGGTGGCGGCCGGGGTTCTTGGCGAGGGTGACGTAGAGGCTGCCGCCGTAGACGTCGGTGACCTCGGCCTTCAGGACGGTGAAGCCGACCTGCTCGGCCATCCACTCGATCTGCTGGAACCCGTAGTACTCCAGGTGCTCGTGGCACACCACGTCGTACGCGTTGGCCTCCAGCATCGACGGCATGTAGCTCTGCTCGGTCGCCCAGACACCGTCGTCGTCGAGGATCGCGTGGATGTCCCGCATGAACTGCAGCGGGTCCGGGATGTCGTAGAACATGCCGGTCGTCGTGACGACCTTGGCGCGCTGCTTGCCGTAGCGCTCGGTGAACGCCTCGCGGGTGAAGAACTCGGGGATCAGCTCGGCGGGCGGGTAGAACTCGCGGAACTTCTCGCCGGACGGGTCGATGCCGACCAGGCGCAGTCCCTCGACGGGGTACTGGTGCAGCAGCGTGCCGTCGTTGCTGCCGATGTCGACGACGATGTCGCCCGCGCTGAGGCCGACCAGTTCGGCGGCGGCGACGGCCTTGCCGCGCAGGTGCTCGACCATGAAGGGCCGGATGCCCGGGCGGTAGCCGTAGCCCTCGCCGTACATCAGGCCGAGGTCCGGGGTGTGGCGCAGTTGCAGCAGTCCGCAGCCGGCGGGCGAGCACTTCACCAGCTCCAGCGGGACCGAGGGCACCGGCTCGTCGAGGCTCTTGGGGAAGACGCAGGTCAGCGCCTGGTCGCCCAGGTCGAGCACGGGGAGCAGTTCGCGATTGCCGCAGACACGGCACTGAGTGATGATCATCGTCTGCTCGTTTCAGTCCGTGGTGACCGTGGCGAGGAGGTAGCCGTAGGACTTGGGGACGCGGACGCCGTCCACCATGCGCTCGAACTCCTCGGGGCCGGTCATCTGGATGACGTCGTCCTTGCGGGCCAGCAGGGCGGCGGCGATGCTCTCCCGGACCGCCTGCGGAGCCAGGGTGTTGGCCGTGACGTCGGTGAACTCCTTGATGACGAGTCCGGCCTGCTCGATGACGGCCCGGTAGTCGGCCATCTCGGGGCTGGTGATGATCTCCTGGAACGTCAGCTCCGTGTCGGGCTGGCTGAACATGTCGGCGAGGACGAGGGTCGAGCCCGGGCGCAGCACGCGCTTGATCTCGCGCAGGACCTTCTCCTTGTCCGGCATGTGGATCAGCGACTCGAAGGCCCAGGCGCCGTCGAACGACGCGTCGGGGAAGGGGAGTTCGGCCGCGTCCGCGTGCCGGAAGCTGACCCGGTCGGCGAGGCCACGCTCGGCCGCCCGCTCGCCCGCGCGGCCGACCTGGTACGAGCTGATGGAGATGCCGACGACCTCGACGTCGGCCGCCCCGGCGAGCCGGAAGGCCGGCTCGCCGACGCCGCAGCCCACGTCCAGGATGCGCTGGCCGGGGCGCGGGGCGAGGCGGGTGATCAGCTGGTCGGTGAGCTGGTCGGTGGCCTTCTCGATGGGGGCGTCGTCCGCGTCGTCGAGCCAGTAGCCGACGTGCAGGTTGTCGCCCCAGATGTCCCTGAACGTCTCGGTGAAGTTGTCGTAGAAGTCGACGACCTTCTCCTCGACCGTCTCCTCGTTCGCCTGCGCTCCGGAAGTCATTCGATCCGTCCTTCGTTTCGTGGTCGCGTCGTGGTCGCGTCGTGGTCGCGGTGTGGGACCGGGTGGTGGTCGTCAGTCGGCCCAGGCCTCGGGCCCCGGGCCGCCCCGGCCGACCGGCGGGAAGATCCGGTCGAGCTCGGCGAGTTGTTCGTCGTCGAGGCGCAGCTCCGTGGCGCGCAGCGCCGAGTCGAGGTGCTCGACGGTGCGCGGTCCGATGACGGCGCCGGTGATGCCCGGCCGGGACAGCACCCAGGACAGGCCGACCTCCGCGGGAGGGTGGCCGATGCGGGCGCAGAACGCCTCGTACTCCTCGATGGCCGGCCGCAGCGCGGGCAGCAGCACCTGTGCCCGGCCCTGGGCGGACTTCACCGCGGTGCCCGCGGCCAGTTTGCCGAGGACGCCGCTGAGCAGGCCGCCGTGCAGCGGTGACCAGGCGAGGGTGGCCAGGCCGTGATGGCGGGCGGCCGGCAGGACCTCCAGTTCGGCGTGCCGGACCGCCAGGTTGTACAGGAGCTGTTCGGAGGCGAGGCCCAGCGTGTTGCGGCGGTGGGCGCTCGCCTGCGCCTCGGAGATGTGCCAGCCGGCGAAGTTGGAGGAGCCGACGTAGCAGACCTTGCCGCTCGCCACGAGGTTCTCCATGGCCTGCCAGACCTCGTCCCACGGCGCGGCGCGGTCGATGCGGTGCATCTGGTAGAGGTCGATGCACTCCACGCCGAGCCGGCGCAGGGACTGTTCGCAGGCGGTGACGATGTGGCGGGCGGACAGGCCGCCGTCGTTGACCCGTTCGCTCATCTCGCCGCCGACCTTGGTGGCGAGCACGACGTCGTCCCGGCGGCCGCTCTTGGCGAGCCAGCGCCCGACGAGTTCCTCGGTGTGGCCCTTGTGCACCCGCCAGCCGTAGATGTCGGCGGTGTCCACGCAGTTGATGCCGCGGTCGAGGGCCTCGTCCATGAGCCACAGGGCGTCGTCGTCCTCGACGCGGCCGCTGAAGTTGACGGTGCCGAGCCAGAGCCGGCTCACCCGGGTGGCGAGGCGGCCGAGGCGTACGTACGCGCCGGTCGTCACGGCCGCTTCTTCTTGGCAGGGCGGTCGGCCGCGACGGTGGCGGTGAGCCGGATGTCGTCGGACGAGGAGCCGATCAGGACGCGCCGCTCGCCACCGGCGAGCTTCCAGCCGTCGGACGGCGTGTCCCAGTACTGCAGGGCGCGTTCGGCGACGTGGATGCGGACGCGGCGGGACTCGCCGGCCTTCAGCGCGACCTTCTCGTAGCCGGCCAGCGCCTTGTCCGCCTGGTCGAGCCGGAGCTTCGGGCTGGGGCCGAGGTAGACCTGCACCACGTCGCTGCCCGCCCGCTTGCCCGTGTTGCGCACGGTCACGTCGACGTCGAGGCCGTCGGGGGTGCGGGTCACGGTCTGCTTCTCATAGGCGAAGGACGTGTACGACAGGCCGTGGCCGAACGGGAAGAGCGGCTCGACGCCCTGGTGGTCGTACCAGCGGTAGCCGGTGTAGATGCCCTCGGTCTGCCGGACGACGTTGTCGACGCCGGGGTAGCGCTCGGGGTCGCCGGCGACCGGGGTCTGCTGCTCGGAGGCGGGGAAGGTCTGGCTGAGCCGGCCGCCGGGTTCGGCGTCGCCGAACAGCAGGTCGGCGGTGGCCTCCGCACCGGCCTGGCCGGGGTACCACATGTCGAGGACGGCCTTCGTTCTGTCGAGCCAGGGCATGGTGATGGACGATCCGGTGTTCAGCACGACGATCGTGCGGGGGTTGACGGCCGTGACGGCCTTGATCAGTTCGTCCTGGCGGCCGGGCAGGGACAGGGAGGTGCGGTCGCTGCCCTCGGCGCCGTCGTCGTAGGCGAAGACCACCGCGGTGGAGGCCTCGCGGGCGACGGCGACGGCCCGGTCGATGGCTTCCTGGGCCTTGGCCGGGGTCACCCAGCGCAGGTCGAGCGTCATCGGCTTGCCGACCACCGCGCCGCCGCTGATCTTGACGGTGTGGGTGCCGGCGGTCAGCCGCAGCGGGACGCTGGTGAGCTTGCCGAACACCTCGCCGATGCTGATGGGGGTGTGGTCGTCGATCTGGATGGCGCCGTTGCCGCCGGTGACGCGGGCCGCGATGCGGTAGAGCCCGTCCTCCGGCACGGTCAGCTTGCCGTCGTAGATGACGCCCGCCTGCGCGGGGTCGAGGACCGTGCCCGAGGTGAAGTCGGGCTCCAGGGCGGACGCCGGGATCGGCTCGCCCTCCAGGGTCTCGCCCTCGGCGTAGGAGACGTGCGCGTCGGCGCCGAGCTTCTTCTTGATGGTGTCCAGCGGCGGGGTGGCCACGTCGGGGACGATGTAGGAGCTGCCGAGCCCCGTCACCTTGGGGTCCTTGGCCGACGGGCCGATCACCGCGAGGTCGTCCGTCGTCGCCGCGTCCAGCGGCAGCGTGCGGTCCTGGTTGCGCAGCAGGACGGCGCCGGCCTCGGCGACCTTCTCCGCCACCGCGGTGCCGCCGACGACATCGCGCTCGGGCCGGGGCGCCGGGTTCGCGTCGAGGAGGCCGAAGCGCTCCATCTGGCCGACGATCCGGGTCACCGCGCGGTCGAGGACCGCCATGGGGACGGTGCCGTCGGTGACGGCCTTCTTCAGCGTGTCACCGAAGTACTTGCCGCCGGGGACCTCGCCGCCGGGCGGGATGGCGACGGTCGAGTCGATGCCGAGTTCCTGGTCGAGGCCCTGGGTGATGGCGTCCGTGCTCTGGGTGGCCAGCCAGTCGGAGGTGACCCAGCCCTGGAAGTCCAGCTGCTCGCGGAGGATGCCGTTCAGCAGGTGCCCGTTGCCGCAGGCCGGTTCGCCGTTCACCTTGTTGTACGCGCACATCACGGAGGCGGCACCGGCCTTGACGGCGGCCTCGAAGCCGGGGATCTCGGTCTCCTGGAGGGTGCGTTCGTCGACCTTGACGTCGACGCCCATGCGGTTGTCCTCCTGGGTGTTGGCGGCGTAGTGCTTGACCGTCGCCATCAGGCCCTGGCTCTGGATGCCCTTGACCTCGGCGGCCGCGGTGCGCCCGGTGAGGAGCGGGTCCTCGCTGAACGTCTCGAAGTTCCGGCCGGCCTGCGGCACCCGGATGCTGTTCACCATCGGCGCGTAGATCACGTCCACGCCGAACGCGCGGCCCTCCCGGCCGAGGACCTGTCCGTACTGCCGGGCGAGCCCCTCGTCGAAGGAGGAGGCGAGGCTGACGGGGGCGGGCATCGCGATCGACGGACGGTGGATCGTCGCGCCCGCGGGCCCGTCGGTGGCGCGCACCTCGGGAATGCCGAGGCGCGGCACGCCCGGCAGATAGACCAGGGCCGTCGGGTCAGTGGTGGAGTAGTCCCAGTGCACGAACGAGAGCTTCTCGTCGAGCGTCATCCGGCCGACGAGTTCGTCGGCGTGGCCGTCCGCGGTACGTCCGGGGGATGCCGGGGCGGCCCCCAGATTCAGCAGTGCGAGAACCGTCAGGAATACGGAGGGCACCCATATTCGTCGTTTCATTTCCCTCTCCCCGGCATATGGCGTCGCCGCGTCCAAGAAATAGCGACGGCGGCGACGCTAGCGAGATCGTTGTGCGCACCACAAGGCGCCTCGTCCCCAACTCAAGCTGGGCACGAGTGAGTTACTAAGGTGTATTTCAGCGGGCCCGGTACTGCGCGGTCAGCCGTTCCAGGACCGGCACGACTTCGGTCGGCGCGGGCTCGGAAAGAATCTCGTCGCGCACTTTCGCGGCACCTTCACGAAATGCGGGATCGTCCAGGACGCGGACGACGCTTTCCCGGAATCGGTCGACCGTCAGTTCCCCGACCGGGAGGGACACGGCCATGCCCGCTTCCGCGGCGAGGCGGCCCCGTTCGTCGGTGTCCCAGCCGTGCGGCAGCAGCACCTGCGGCACGCCGTGCACCGCCGCGGTGTGCCAGGTGCCGGGGCCGCCGTGGTGGGCGATCGCGTCGCAGGTGGGCAGCAGGGCGTGCATGGGCACGAAGTCGACGGTGCGGACGTTGTCGGGGACGCGGGCGACCGATTCCAGCTGGTGGGCGTCGAGCGTGGCGACGAACTCGGCGTCGATGTCGGCGACGGCCTCCAGGAGTTCGCCGGTCGCGATGGCCTCGACGCCGCTGTCGCGGCCGCCGACCCCGAGCGTGAGGCACACCCGGCGCCTGGCCGGCGGCTTCTGCAGCCAGTCCGGTACGACGGCCGGGCCGTTGTAGTCGACGTAGCGCATGCCCACGGTCGGCAGGCCCAGGTCGAGGCGCATGCTGGCCGGGACGGGGTCGATGGTCCACTGGCCGACGGCCATCTCCTCGTCGAACTCCGGTCCCGGCAGCACCCCGTGGCGCTCCAGGGTCCAGTCGATCCACTCCGCGAAGGGGTCCTCCCGGTGCTCGGGCTCCTGGCGGCCGAGCAGCGCCTGGAAGGCCCTGCGGGACTTCGTGGTGATGTCCGGGCCCCACAGCAGCCGGGCGTGGGCCGCTCCGGTGACCTTGGCCGCGATCGGGGCGGCGAACGTCAGCGGCTCCCAGATCAGCAGGTCGGGCTGCCAGGTGCGGCAGAAGTCGACCATCCCGTCGATCAGCGAGTCGGGGGTCATCAGCGCGAAGAGGTTGGGGGTCAGGGCGGTCTGCATGCCCAGCAGGTGGTCCCAGCCCGCGTTCGCCAGCGTGTCGTCGGCGAAGTCCAGGGACCGCACGTACTTGATCATGTCTTCGCCGACCGCGGTCATGTGCCCGACGAGGTCGACGTCCTGGCCGACGGGCACCGCCGTCAGACCGGCGGCGGTGGTGATCTCGGTCAGCCCGGGCGAGCCGACGACCCGGACCTCGTGGCCGGCGGCCCGGCAGGCCCAGGCGAGCGGTACGAGCGGGTAGAAGTGGGTCTTGCTCGTCATGGCGGAGAACACGATGCGCATCGGAAGTCCTTAGATCTCGACCGGGCACCGGCTGATGCCCCGCAGTACGGGCGAACGGCGGCGGTGCACGACGGGGCCGGTGAGCGTGGTGCCGGGCAGCTTCCCGGCGAGGGCGCGCAGGGCCGCGGCGGCGTGCCGGGCGGCGAACTCGTCGAGTCCGTCGGGGTGGTTGAGGCCCGAGACGAGAGCGGGGCGCGGGTCCGCGCGGTCCACGTCGAACCGGTCGGGCGCGGTGAACACGTCCGGGTCGCGGTTGGCCGCCGCGACGGCCACCACCACCTCGTCGCCGGCCACGACGTCGGTTCCGCCGACCGTCTGCCCGACGGTGGCGTGGCGGACCTCCAGGTGCGCGGGGGGCGCGGTGCGCAGCGTCTCGGCGACGATGCGGTCCGCCAGTTCGGGGTCGTCGGCGAGGCGGTCGGCGAGGCCCGGGGTGCGCAGGGTGGCGAGCACGGCGTTGACCACGGTGTTGGCCGCCATCTCGCAGCCGGCCGCCGCCAGCACGCCGTCGGCGCCCGCCAACCGGCGCAGGGAGTCGAGGGCGGCCACGGTCCGCTCGGTCCCGGCCAGCGTCTGCGGGGTCAGCCGGGCGTCGGAGGCCGTGGCCGCCGACCGGAGCAGGGCGGCGACGCGGCGCGCGTCGTCGCCGGTGCGGCCCAGGCGCGCGGCCGCCTCGCGCACCGGGACCTGGCCCGCGACGTCCCGCACCAGGTCGAAGCGGGTGCCCGCGCGGGTCAGCGACTCCGCGTAGCGGGCGGCCAGTTCGCCGGCCGGGGCGGGCGGCGGTCCCGCGGCGTCGCGGATGCCGAGGAACGGCCGCGCCCAGTCCGCCGCCGCCTCGCCCGCGGACCGGGTGAAGCCCGCGCCCCGCAGGACCTGGGCGGCGGCGTCGTACCGGGTCACGACCAGGGCGCCGGTGCGGCTGTGGAAGAGCCGGGGCGTCGCCGCGCGGATCTGCTCGTACCAGCGGCCCGGTGTGTCGTCCTGCCCGCACAGGAGCATCGCGTACGGGTCGCCGTTCACGCCGAAGGCCCAGTACCAGCCGCGGGCCATCTGGAGCCGGCTGCCGAGCCGGCTGCGGTCGGTGGTCGTTGTCATGCCAGGTTCCCTGTCCATGTGTGGATGCGGTCGGCGACGGCGGCGGCGTGCTCCTGCACCATCGAGAAGTGGTTGCCCGGCACGTCCGCGCTGTCGTGCGGGAACGGCCAGGTGGACCGCCACGACTGGTCCCCGGGCCAGGAGCCGAGCGCCTCGGTGGCGCGGACGAGCAGCGTGGGCACGGCGAGGTCGCGCGGCTGCCAGGTACGGGTGAAGCGGTGGTAGGCGCCCAGGGCGGTGAGCCGGGTGTCGTCGACCCGCACCCCTTCGCGGCCGAACATGGTGGCGGTCAGTTCGGTGAGCCAGCTGTTGACGGCCTGCTGCTGTCCGGGCGGGTACACGTCGATGAGGACGACGCCCCGCGGCGGGCGGCCGCGGTCGGTGAGTTCGGCGGCCAGGGCGTACGCCATCAGGGCGCCCGCGGAGTGGCCGACGAGGACGAACGGGCCGTCCGTCGACTTGAGGACGGCGTCGGCCTGGGCGCCGAGGACCGCCGCCAGCGACGCGGGCAGCTGTTCGCCCGGCTCGTAGCCGGGCTGCGGCAGCGCGGACACGGGCAGCCGGTCCTTGAGGGCGGCGGCGATCCGGAGGAACTCGTGCGGTCCCGCCACGGGGGCCGTACCGGCGCAGCAGATCAGCCGGAGCTCGCCCGGTCCCGCCGCCAGGTCCACCAGGCCGAGCGGGTCGGTCAGGTCCTCCGGGCCCTCGAACCGGTCCCGGTGACCGGCGAGTTCGCCGAGCAGGTCCAGGTAGGAGTCGAAGCGTCCGTCCCGCACGGACCGTTCGTAGAGGGTGCGCAGCATGCCGCCGTCGGTGGCGGCGGGCGGGGCGGGCGGCGCGTCGGACGTGAGCAGGGGCCGCAGGTGGGCGGCGACGTCGGCGACGGAGGGGTGGTCGAACACCAGGGTGGTGGGCAGGGCGAGGCCGGTGGCCTCCTGGAGCCGGTTGCGCAGGCCCACCGCGGTCAGGGAGTCGAAGCCCAGCTCGGTGAAGGGCTGGTGGGGTGTCACCGCGTCCGGGTCCGGGTGTCCGAGGACGGCCGCCACCTGGGCGCGGACCCAGCCGGTGAGGGTCGCCCCGGCCTCGTCCGCGGGCAGTCCGGCGAGGCGTTCCCGCCAGGTGGGGCCGGTCCCCCGGTCGTGCTCGGGTGCCCCGGCGGGGGTCGGCCGGACGGTGTCGGGCAGGTCCTCGACGAGGGGGCGCGGCCGTGCGGCGGTGAAGCCGACGGCGAACCGGTTCCAGTCGACGTCCGCGACCGACACGCAGACGTCCCGCTGGTCCAGGGCCTGTTGGAGGGCGCGCAGCGCCTTGTCGGGGGCCATCGGGCGCAGTCCGCGCCGGATCAGTCCCGGCAGGTCGGCGTCGGCCATGCCGCCGTCCGCCCAGGCTCCCCAGGCGATGCTGGTGGCGGCCAGGCCGCGGGCCCTGCGCCGCTGGGCGAGGGCGTCGAGGTGGGCGTTGCCCGCGGCGTAGGCGCCGAGCCGGCCGCTGCCCCAGACGCCCGCGTTGGAGGAGAAGAGCACGAACGTCCCGGCGTCCGGGCAGAGTTCGTCGAGGAGCCGGGCGCCGACGGTCTTCGCCCGGGTCACGCGCGCCAGCTCGGCCGGGTCGAGGTCGGCCACGGCCCGGTCGTCGGGGGCGCCGGCCAGGTGCATCACCGTACGGATCCGCTCGCCCTGCCGCGCCAGTGACGCGACCAGGTCCGTCAGTCCGGCGCGGTCGGTGACGTCGCAGGCCGCGAAGGTCACCCTGGCGCCCAGGGCGGTCAGTTCGGCCGCCAGTTCGGCGTGCCGGGGTGTCTGTCCGCCCGTTCTGCCGACCAGTACGAGGTGCTCGGTCCCGGTGCGGGCGAGGTGCCGGGCGACGTGGCCGCCGAGGGCGCCGGTGCCGCCCGTGACCAGGGCGGTGCCGGTTCCTTGCCACGGGGTCGCGCCGGGCGTGGGCGGGGCCTTGACGAGCCGTCGGACGTGGCAGCCGGTGTCGCGAAGCGCGATCTGGTCCTCGTCGCCCGCGCCCGCGAGGCAGTCGGTGAGGGCGCGCAGGACGGGTCCGGTGAGCTCCTCCGGCAGGTCGACGAGGCCGCCCCAGCGGCCTGCCGCCTCCAGCCCCATCACCCGCCCGGTGCCCCACACCATGGCCTGCGCCGGATCGGCCGGTTCCGTCTCCTCGACGGCCACGGCGCCGGACGTGACGAGCCACAGGGGCGCGTCGACGCCCGCGTCGCCGAGGGCCTGGTGGAGGGTGAGGGCGGCGGTGACGGCGCGCAGGTCGTCGGGTTCGGTGGGTCCCGTACCGCTGGAAGGTCCGGAGGTTCCGGTGGGCCCGGAGGGCTGGTCCGGGTCGAGGGCCGAGAGGGAGATCACCGCAGTGACGTCCTGCGCCCGCTCCACCAACTCCCGCAGTTCCCTGGCGAGTTCGGTCCGGTCGGCGGCCGTCCGTGGGTCGGTCGTGAGGTGCAGCACCGTGCCGCCGGCCTGTTCGACGGCGTCGGTCACCGCCTTCTGGCGCGGGTCGGTGCCGGACCCGACGACCAGGTAGCGGCCGGTGAGCGGGGCCGCGGCCGGGGCGAAGGGGCGCCACTCGATGCGGTGGCGCCAGTCGGCCACCCGGTCGGGTGTCTCGGGCGCCAGCCAGTAACGCCGGTGCTCGAACGGGTAGGTGGGCAGCGCGACGGGCGCCCGGCCGGGGAACACGGCGGACCAGTCGACGGGTACGCCGCCCGCGTGGGCGCGGCCGAGTTCGCGGACGAAGTGCCGTTCACCGGTGTCCCGGTGGAGGGTGCCGAGGACCAGCGCCTCGGTCCCGGACCGCTCGGCGGTCTCCTGGACGCCGTTGGTGAGTACGGGGTGCGGGCTGACCTCGACGAACGTGTCGTAGCCGTCGGTGAGGGCGGCGTCGATCGCCTCGTCGAAGCGGACCCGGTTGCGGAGGTTGTCGTACCAGTACGTGGCGTCCATGGCGCCGGTGTCGCAGCGTTCGCCGCGCAGCGTGGAGTACAGCGGCGTCGTGGACGGCCGCGCGGTCACGTCGGCCAGGTCGGTGAGGACGCGCTCGCGCACCCGCTCCATGTGGGGCGAGTGGGAGGCGTAGTCGACGGGGATGCGCCGGGCCCGGACGCCGTCGGCGGCGCAGCGCTCCTCGAACGCGGTCAGCGCCTCGGGGTCACCGGCCACGACGACCGAGGCCGGGGAGTTGACCGCGGCGACGTCGACGCGGCCCGGCCAGTCGGCGATCAGTTCCTGCGCCCGGTCCTCGGGCAGCGAGACGGAGGTCATGGCGCCGTCCCCGGCGAGTTCGGCGAGGGCGCGGGCGCGCAGCGCCACCACCCGCGCGGCATCCTCCAACGACAACGCACCCGCCACGCAGGCGGCCGCGATCTCACCCTGCGAATGCCCGACCACGGCATCCGGCTCGACACCACAGGCCCGCCACAACCGCGCCAACGACACCATCACCGCGAACAACACCGGCTGCACCACCTCGACCCGCTCCAGCGAAGGCGCACCCTCCACCCCACGGATCACATCCACCACAGAGAACCCGGCCACCCCCGCCAACGCCGCATCACACTCCGCCAACGCCTCCGCGAACACCGGGACGTCAAGCAGACCCCGACCCATCCCCTCCCACTGCGACCCCTGACCCGGAAACACCCACACCACACGCCGACCGCCACCACCACCGACACCGGTGAGGAGGTCGGGGGCCGGGAGTCCTTCCCGGAGGCGTCGCAGGAGTTCCTGTGCCGTCCCGTGGTCAGCGGCGAGGGCGACGGCGCGCCGTTCGTGGTGGGTGCGGCCGGTGGCGAGGGAGCGGCCGACGCTCTCCAGCGCGTCCGATCCCGCCAGCACCGTCGCCATGCGGTCGGCTTGTGCGGCGAGGGCGGTCTCCGTACGGGCGGACAGCACCAGCGGCACCACACC
>NZ_JAMOLN010000146.1 GCF_024448165.1 Streptomyces longispororuber | reverse complement strand
CCACACGGCCGGCACCTGGCACCCCGCCCAGGACAACCGCACGATGCCCGTGGACAACCCGGCCACCGCCACCCCCCTCTGCCACGTCGCCGACGCCACCCCGCAGGACGGCCGCCGAGCCCTGGACGCCGCCCGCGAAGCGCAACACGCATGGGCCGCCACACCGCCCCGAACCCGATCGGAGATCCTCCGCCGGGCCCACGAGATCATCCTCAGCCGCACCGAGGACCTGGCCCTCCTCATGACCCTGGAGATGGGCAAACCCCTCGCGGAGGCTCGCGGCGAGGTCACGTACGCCGCCGAGTTCTTCCGCTGGTTCTCCGAGGAAGCGGTCCGCATCGACGGCGGCTACGCCACCAGCCCCGACGGCCGCAACCGCCACCTCGTCCTGCGCCAGCCGGTCGGCCCCTGCCTCCTGATCACCCCGTGGAACTTCCCCCTCGCCATGGGCACCCGCAAGATCGGCCCGGCGATCGCCGCCGGCTGCACCATGATCCTGAAACCGGCCCCCCAGACCCCCCTGTCCACCCTGGCCCTCACCCAGATCCTCACGGAGGCGGGCCTCCCGCCCGGCGTCCTCAACACGGTCACGACGTCCGACGCGGCCGCCCTCGTCGAACCCCTGCTGCGCGGCGGCGGCATCCGCAAGCTGTCCTTCACCGGCTCCACCCAGGTGGGCCGGATCCTGCTCGCCCAGTGCGCCGACACGGTCGTCCGCACCTCGCTCGAACTCGGCGGCAACGCCCCGCTGATCGTCTTCGACGACGCCGACCTGGACGCGGCGGTGGACGGCGCGATGGTCGCCAAGATGCGCAACATGGGGGAGGCGTGCACCGCGGCCAACCGGATCTACGTGCACAGTTCCGTCGCGGAGGAGTTCGCCACTCGCCTCACCGCGCGGATGGCCGCCCTGACCGTGGGCGACGGCACCGCCCCCGGCACCGACGTCGGCCCGCTCATCGACGCGGCGGGCCGCGCCAAGGTGGAACGGCTCGTGCGCGACGCCGTCGACCGTGGCGCCAAGGTCCTCACCGGCGGCGAACTCCCTTCGGGCGAAGGCCACTTCTACCCGCCCACCGTCCTCGCCCAGGTCCCGCGCGACGCCGAACTCACCGGCACGGAGATCTTCGGCCCGGTCGCCGCGCTGTTCACGTTCGACGACGAGGACGACGTCGTACAGGTCGCCAACGACACCGAATGGGGCCTCGTCAGCTACGTCTTCACCCGCGACCTGGACCGGGCGCTGCGGGTCGGTGAACGCCTGGAGACCGGCATGGTCGGCCTCAACACCGGCCTCGTCTCCAACCCGGCCGCCCCCTTCGGCGGCGTCAAACAGTCCGGACTCGGCCGGGAGGGCGGCCGCGTCGGCATCGAGGAGTTCCTGGAGTACAAGTACCTCGCCGTCCCGGTGTCGGCCCGCCCCGGCTCGTAGCGCGCCCGCCCGGCGCCGGTGGAGCGGCGCAGGTCAGAGCCGCTCCACCGACCGGAACCCGGCGAGCCGGGACATCAACGTCCGTGCAGGTGGCGCGAGTTCACCCACCTGTACCGGGTGCCCGGCGTTCAACAGGCCGATCACGGCCGAGAGTTCGGGCGCCGAGAGATCCGTCTCCAGGACGTGCCCGCAGGCCGCGACGAGCCGCCGCCCGCCGACCTCCGCCCACAGCACGCGCTCGGTCGCCCGTACCGCGTCGTCGTCGGTGAAGTAGCCGGGCCGGGCGGGCGGCGGCACGGGTCGCAGCCCGCCGTCCGTGGCCTGCCGCAGCGCCTCCCGGGCCACCCGCCGTTCCAGCGCGGCGGGGCGGGCGGCCTGCTTGAAGTGGTCGAGCGCGGCGGCGAGCACCGGCGGCAGCGTCGCCGGCAGGTCCCGCGAGCGACCGTCGCCGCCGTCCGGCACGAGGATGTCGTCACCGCCCCAACCAGCCTGCGGGGACACGGGGTTGGGCCCGGGAGCGAGCAAGGAGTGCAGTTCCGCACCGGGTCTGAGCGGCGAGCGGGGTATGCCGATGCGGACGACGGAGGCGGGCGCGGTGCGCGGTTCGACGGTGTGCGGTTCGACGGTGTGCCGGAAGCCGGGCGGCCGGTAGAGCAGATCGCCGGGGACCGTCTCGACCGAGGTCCGGCGCCCGGGGCCGCCGCTGTCCAGCCGGAGGCCGCGCTGCCCGCGCACGGTGTAGAGAAACGTTGCGCCGTAAGCGGGGGCGCCGTCTGCGGAAGGCGTGGGCTCCGATTCGGGCACCGGTTCGCAGGTCCCGTGGTGCAGCGTGGTGGAGACGCCCGCCAGTGGCTGCCCCACCCGGTCCCAGAGACCCGCGAGGAAGTCGCGCTCCCTGACCCACAGCGGATGGTGGCCCGCGTGCAGGTCGCGGACGACCAGCGCGAACGGATCGTCGGCCAACTGCCGCAGCGTGCGCCGGTCGTAGCCGGAGAACGTGCCGTCCTCGGGGCCCGGCAGCAGGTCGCCGGGGTCGGTGAGGAGGCGTGTTCCCACGGTGAGCCGGATCCGCTCCCGGGCCGGTGGCCGCTGGGCCGCGACGACGGCGCTCTCGAAGACCTCGTTCGGGTCGAAGGGGGCGTCTGCGGGGGCGAGGCCGCGGATCAGGACGGGCCGCCGGTCCCAGTACTCGTCGGCGAACCGCTGCCAGTCGAGGGCCGTGAGGACGTCGATACGGGCGGCGGGGGCCGCGCTCACGGCCGCCGCTCCGGGGCCGTCGCCGCCACGGCCCGCGCCCGGTACGCCGCCCCGAGCAGGGCGTGGAGCCGGGTGTCGTCGGCCGGGACGGCGCAGGCGCGGGCCAGTTCGGCCACGGTCAGCCCGTCGCGGGCGGTCCGCAGTGCGGCCAGGGCGCGGTCGGCGCCGGCCCCCGGGGCCGGCCATGTGTGGCCGTTCGCCGCCCAGAAGGCGTGGTCCGGTGTGTCGCCGACGCGGACGATGTCGGCGGTGCGCAGTAATCGGTGGTGCGGAGTGAGGCGGACGCCGGCGCGCAGGGGCGGTGCCGGATCGAGCCCCTCGGCGGAGCGCAGCCCGGCCCAGCGCAGCAGCAGCGCCCGTTCGGGCCCGGAACCGGCCAGGGTGTCCGCGAACTGGTCGGCGGAACGGGTCAGTTGGGACGGCGGTACGAGCCGGCCGTCCGCCGCGGCGGGCACGGGGTGGGGGAGGACGACCTGCCCGTTTGCGTACCGGGGGTGCCTGCGCATCTGGTCGGTGACGATGTCCGCGACGAGAGGCAGGGCCGAGGTGGCGCGCGCGGGCACGGCGAGCCGGAGCGTCGTGCACCGGCCCGCCCGGTGGTCGAGGTGGCGGCTGCCGGCCGGCCAGTGGACCAAGTCGCCCGCGCGGGCCTGGAGTTCGTACTCGGTTCCGGTGTGCTCGGGCCGTACCCGTACGGTCAGGGAACCGTCGATCACCCAGGTGAGGGCGGCCGCGTCCGCGGGCGCCGTCGTCTCGTCGGCCGCGTGGTGCCGGTCGCCGACCGCGAGTTCCGCGGTGACGGGCAGCGCGGGCCGCCCGATGTGCCGCCACAGACCGGCAAGGACGTCCCGCACCCGCGACCAGCGGGCGAAGTCGTCGCCGAACGGGTCCCGTACGGTCAACAGCCAGCCGTCGCCCGCCAGCCGGGGTTCCGCCGCCAGCCGGTCCGCGTAACCGGCGAGGTCCGCGTCGGCCGGGCCCGGCAGCAGCCGTCCCGGCTCGCGCAGCTGTCCGTCCGTCGTCGTCAGCCGGGGGCGTGCGGTGCGGGAGGCGGCGGCCGCCACCAGGAGCGCGTGGGCGTCGTCCGGGCCGATCCCGAGCGGGGGCGCGTCCGGGACCACCACCGCCTCCCGGGCCCACTGCGTGGCGGCGAAGTCGCGCCAGCCACGGCCGGGCCGGCCGGCTGCGTGGACGGGGACTTGGCTGCGGTTCATCGGATCTGGGATCTCCTCGGTCCCGCACCGGGGGCGGTTCGACTGGCCTGGTGACCCTGTCAGAGCGTTTCCCGCGCCGTCAACGTGCTGAGGACATGCCGTGAACATCTGGCGCAGAACATGCGTTCGGCTCGCGGCGCGACTCCCGCCCCGGCCGCATCAGGCCGCGCTGCCCGCCTTCCACTGCGCCCACGAAAGATTCCAGCCATTGAGGCCGTTGGCGGGGGCGACCGTCTCCTCGCCCGAGCGCCGCACCTCCACCACGTCGCCCACCATGGAACTGCGGTAGAACCTGGCGCCCGGTGTCGAGGAGTCGTCCGCGCCCTGCGCGTCCCGCAGGCCGATGCAGCCGTGACTGGTGTTGCTGGTGCCGAAGACCGACGCGGCCGCCCAGTAGTTGCCGTGGATGAACGTGCCGGACGTGGTCAGCCGCTGGGCGTGCGGCACGTCGTCGATGTCGTACTCGTCGCCGAGCCCCACCGTCGTCGAGTCCATCCGGGTCTCCTCGAACCGCTCGGAGATCACCATCTTCCCGGCCCAGGTCTCGTAGCCGCTGCCGCCGCCGGTCACGTCGTACGTGGCGATCTCCTCGCCGTCCCGCCGCACCGTCATCGACTTGGCCTTGAGGTCCACGACGCTGATCTGCTCGCGCCCGATGTGGAAGGTGACGTCCTTGTCCTGGGTGCCGTAGACCCCGTCGGCGCCCTCGACGTCCTTGAGCCGCAGGGCGAGCGTGATCTTCGTGCCCGCGGCCCAGTAGGTCCTCGGCCGGAAGTCGAGCCGGGTGTCGCTGAACCAGTGGCCCACTATCTCCACGTCGGGTTCGGCGGTCACGGTGATCGCCTTCTGCACGGCGGCCCGGTCGCCGACCGCCTTCGTGAAGGCGAGGGAGACGGGCATGCCGACGCCCGACGTCGAGCCGTCCTCCGGGGTGAAGTACCCGACGAAGGTCGCGCCCGGCTTCTTCGTGGTGAACCGGGACGTGTGCGTGCTTTCATCGTCCTCGACGCCCGCGGTGACCGTGTACGTGGTGCCGGACGCGGGGTGGGCGTCCGATGTCCACCGGGTCCGGGCGCTGTTGAACGTGCCCTTCAGCCGGCCCCCGTCCTCCGCCACCACGCTGACGTCGGCGAGCGCCCCGCCCGAGACGGACACGGTGACCGGTTCGGTGAAGTCGGCCCCCGTGGTCCCGGCGGCCGGCCGGACGGCGACCTTCACCGCGCCACGCCCGCCACCTGCCTCAGCCGTGCTCCCCGCCTCACCCTCGCCCTCTCCGTCACACCCCGCGACCGTCACGAGGGAGGCCGCGCCGAGCGCGGTGAGCACCCCGCGCCGCGACCACGCCCCTGCCGCCCCTGGCTTTCCTGCCGTTCCTGCCCCGCCGTCTGTCCGCACCCGAGAGCCGCCCACACCGAGCCTTTCTGATCCATGGCTGCTGAGGTGTCGCATGCTGCCCGCGCGACCTGGGCGAATCCTTGGAAAACGGCGCGGGTGCCTTAATTTTCCCTTTGAGGCCGGAGCGTGTCAGGACGGTGTGAATTCGGTGAAGCGCGGCACCCCGGCGCACCGGAATGAGGCCTTCCGTCCCCCTTTGCGGAATCGGTGTACATGGCAAGGTGATGGTGGACGTCAGCAGCATCAGAAAGGCCCGCCATGCCCCTCGCCCTGTTCCGCCGGAAGCGGGCCGGTTCCGCAGTGCGGGGCGCCGGCCTCGCGCACCCCCTGCCGCACGGCGCGGGCGCCTTCCACTGCCAGGTCGCCGACCCGATGGGGCAGCCCATGCCGGGCGCCGACGTGACCGTCACGGCCACGGACACCGGGCGTGCGGCGGCGAAGGCCACGACCGACCCCTACGGCCTCGTCTTCCTGGCCCTGCCGCCCGGCCGCTACGGCGTCCTGATCTCGGCGGACGGCCTCCAGCCGCACCAGCAGACGGTCGACGTGCTGCCCGACGAGACCGCCCCGCTCACCTCCGTCCAGCTGCACGTGGGCCGCGCCCCCGAGCTGCCCCGCCCCGGCACCTGGCTCTTCGACCCGCCGCACACCGCGATCCGCTTCATCGCCAAGCACGTCGGCATGGCGCACGTGCACGGCCGGTTCACCCGCTTCGAGGGCGGCATCCACGTCGCCCCCGACATGGCGGACTCCCGCGTGGAGGTCCGGATCGACGCCGCCTCCATCACGACGGGCAACAACACGCGGGACAACCACCTGCGTTCGGCGGACTTCCTCGACGTCGAGCGCTACCCCTACATCGACTTCTCCGCGGACCGCTTCCTCTACCGGGGCGGCTCCAAGTGGACCCTCCAGGGCGCCCTCACCATGCACGGCGTGAGCCGCACGGTCGACCTGGACACGGGCTACCTCGGCGTCGTCAACGGCGGCTACGCGGAAGAACTGCGCTGCGCGGCCCTCGCCACGGCGGAACTGCACCGCGAGGACTACACGCTCAACTGGCGCACCATGCTGGCCAAGGGCATCGCCGTGGTCGGCCCCACGGTCAAGCTGGAACTGGACGTCCAGGCGATGTACCGCAGCCACGACACGCCTACGCCGCCGGAGTAGACGGCCCAGGACCGGGCCTTCGCGATTCCGGAAGCGGCTACTCCTCACGGATGGTGGGCATATCTGGCCCACGTCGTACAGAGGGGGGCCTATGGCGACATCCAAACTCCTGCGCTGGACACCGTGGGCAGCCGTCACGGCCGTACTGCTGGCGCTGACGATCCTCACGCCGTTCATCCTCAATCGGTGGGCGCCGGGCGGGTTGAAGTGGGATCGCCTCGCCGACATCAGCCAGACGTACAGCGCGCTGTCCGCGCCCCTGTCCGGGGCGGCGCTGATAGCGGTCGCCTGGTCGCTGATCATGCAGGCGCGGCAGATGAGGATCGCCAACGGCAACGAGTTCAGGGCCGGCCACCGGGAGTTGATGATGCAGGCCCTGCAGGATCCGAGCCTGCAGGAGTGCTGGGAGCCGCCCGTGATCCCGACCACGCGTGAGCGGGCGCGCCAGTACACCTACGTCAACCTGATCATCAGCGGTTGGCGGGTGGACTACCTGAACGGCGCGTCCACCGACGCGAGCGTCCTCGTGTGGGCCCAAACGCTGATGAGAGGCGAGATCGGGCGAGAGTTCTGGAGGACCCGGCGGGCCGGATGGCATGCCACGGCGAGCGCGCTGAGCCGCAAGGACCGCACGTTCGTCACGCTGCTCGACCGGGCACTCGAGTCCTCCGACCGGGCCGGCCCACCGACTCCCGTCTCGGAGTATTACCTCCCGGGCTCCGGCGGCGGGACACCTCAGTGAACGTCCGCCACGCGGGCGTCATGAGAAGGGTCGTCGGCCCACCTCGTACGGCAGCTCGTGGCGTGCCGCTGTTCTCGGTCGACTGGACGGGAGGGCAACCCTTGGCGGGTCTGAGGCGTCAACCACCCACCCGCACCAAGGAGCACCCCCATGCCGATCAGCGTCGAGAAGGTCCCCGCCGGACTCGTCAGCCTCACCAAGACCGCCGCCGTGTCCCTGCGCAAGCAGGGCCTGGCCGGGCGCCGGGCTGCCGTCTACCTCGTGCTGGACCGGTCCGGGAGCATGCGCGGCTACTACAAGGACGGCAGCATGCAGCACCTCGCCGAACAGGCCCTCGCCCTGTCCGCGAACCTGGACGATGACGGCGTGGTGCCCACGATCTTCTTCGACACCGACGCCCACGACGCCGTCGACATCAGCCTCGATCACTACACGGGCCGGATCAATGAACTCCACGACGCACTCGGCCATATGGGCACCACCGACTACGCCGCCGCCATGGACGCCGTCATCGACCACTACCTCGACAGCGACGCCAAGCACCCCGCGTACGTGATCTTCCAGACCGACGGATCGCCAGACTCCCGTCGCGCCGCCGAACAGACCCTGTGCAAGGCCGCCAAGCTGCCCCTGTTCTGGCAGTTCATCGGCTACGGCGACGACGAGTTCCGGTTCCTGCACAAGCTCGACGACCTCGCCGTCCCGAAGAAGCGGCTTGTCGACAATGCCGACTTCTTTCCCGCGGGCAAGGACCCGAAGCTGATCCCCGACGGCGTCCTCTACGACCGGCTCATGGCAGAGTTCCCTGATTGGCTGCGCGCTGCCACCGCCGCCGGAATCATCGGCTGAGCGTGCGGGAGACCGTAGTGAGGCCTCTGCTCCTCATCGACGTCGACGGCCCGCTCAACCCGTACGCGGCCGCGCCGAGCCGGCGCCCCGACGGCTACCGGACGCACCGCATGCGACCGGCGGGATGGGAGAACCCGTGGGAGAAGCCGCTGCGGGTCTGGCTCAACCCCGCCCACGGCCCCGCCCTCCAGGCGCTGCCGTTCGACCTGGTCTGGTGCACCACCTGGCAGGCGGAGGCCAACGAATGGATCGGCCCGCACCTGGGGCTGCCGCACCTTCCTGTCATCACGTGGCCCGACGGGGCTCGCCACGAGCCCCGGGACGGCGTCTTCTGGAAGACGAGACACGTCGTCGACTGGGCGGCCGGACGGCCCTTCGCGTGGATCGACGACGACGTCACCGACCGGGATCGCGCCTACGTCGCCGCGCACCACGACGGACCCGCCCTGCTGCACCACGTCAGCCCCCGACTCGGCCTCCTCGACCCCGACTTCCGCACGCTTGCCGACTGGGCTGCGGACCTCGGAGGCCAGGTGGCTTAGAGGGCGCGGCCACGGCCTCGGTCCGGTGCGGAAGCTGATCGAGTCGACCGCTCGGGGACGGCGTGAGCTTCACCGGCTTCGACACGGTGACCGCCGGGCCACCGTCCCGCTCATTCAGTAGCGCGCCCTGCCCCTGGCCCCCACAGTTCCTACGACCCTCCGGCTACTTCCGGCGGCGGTAGAACAGCACGATCCTGGCCACCGCCAGGCCGATCACCACCACGCCCGCAGTGATCTGCAGCCAGCGCGGCACGGTGCCCAGGCCGGGGAGGAACACGGCGAGTGTCACGCCGGCCACTCCTCGCGGTAGCCGGGCCGGCCGGCGTACACGGAGGCCAGGTCGGACACCGGGTCCCGGTGGTCGGCCAGGCGCTCGGTGGCCTCGTCCAGATCCTGCCGGAGGCGCAGCCTGTGCTCGTCGCTGCCGTTCACGACGGCCTCGCGGTAGCGCTCACGGACGCCGTGGCGCTCGGTGAGGGCCTCGACGTAGCGGGCGAGGATGCGCCGCTTGGCGTCGATCTCGCGCAGCACCCGGGCCGGTACCTCACAGTCACAGACCGCACCCGGGGCGTCATGGAACATGGACATGGCCGCCTTCACGGCGTCCAGGTCGCCCTGGAGGTAGGCGTGGATGTCGCAGTCGAGGGTGTGCCAGCTGCTCGCCGCGCGCGCGTCCTCGTCGAGCTGTTCGCCGAGCCACTGCACGAGATCGTCCATCGTTCTCCCAGGTCTCCCGGTCTCCTAGGTCGTCCAGGTCTCCCCGGCGGTGGTCATGCGCTGCATGGTTTCACGATGTCGTGCCGTGCGGGACGGGCACGGAGATGCAGGGTGCGCCGGTGGCCCTCATCCTGGAGGCAGGGCTCGAACCTAGGAGGCCGACCATGTCCATGATGGACAAGCTCAAGGGGATGCTCAAAGGCCACGAGGACCAGGCCGGCAAGGGCATCGACAAAGCCGGGGACTTCGTCGACCAGAAGACCCAGAACAAGTACTCCGGCCAGGTGGACACGGCCCAGGAGAAGCTGAAGGAACAGCTGGGCGGCGAGGACCGTGGCCAGGAGCCTCCGGCCCAGTCGTAGCCGCTCAGCCAGGCCGACCCGCCGGACCCGTCAGACAGGACCGGCCGGCCGGACCAGTCGAATCAGCCAGATCAGCCAGAGTCAGTCGGATCCAGGAGGCTCCATGTCCTCGAAGCGTCGTCGTAAGAAGAAGGCCCGCCGCAAGCACGCGGCGAATCACGGGAGAAGGCCGCAGTCCTGAAGGGCGTCAGGCCCGCTGGACGGCTCCACCACCGATGGCGGCCGCCCACTCCGTGACCAGCGACTCGTACTCCGCGCGGTCATCGGCGGTCAACTGCCCGCCGGTACGCGCCCACAGGTCACGAATCTGCTCGTTGACCACGTCGGCGGACCGTACGGACCGTGCGGAGCGCGGGGCGGGAGTGGAGGACATGTGAACGAGGGTAGGGGATCGGTGCGACTGTGTGCTCCGGTCTGTCACGTGGCCATCGCCATGTGTGATGTTCGCCATTCCGTGGGAACCCCCGGCCCTCGTTCCGCGTCGGGGGTGCGCACGGGGCGTGTCGATCACGCCTTGCGGGCCACGCCCGCGTAGAGCGGCACCGGCGTGCCGTCCTCCCGGTCCTCGTCGACCGCGAGCTCCGGATGCCAGTCGGGCAGCCAGACGATGCCCGGGTCGAGCAGCTCCAGACCGTCGAAGAACTTCGTCATCTCGGCGCGCGAGCGCGGCACGAGCGTGACGCCGCCGGCCGCGTACATCTCGACCGCCTGCCGGGTGCGCTCCGGGTCGTAGTCCGACGCGAGCTGGGACAGGACGAGATGGCTGCCGGACGGCAGTGCGTCCACCAGCGTGCGCACGATGTCGTACGCCCCCTGGTCGTCGGGGATGAAGTGGAGCAGTGCGATCAGGGACACCGCCACCGGGCGGTCGAAGTCCAGGATTCCGCCCGCCAGTTCCAGGATCTTCGCCGGCTCGCGGGCGTCCGCCTGGAGGTAGCGGGTGACGCCCTCCGGCGTGCCACGCAGCAGCGCCTCCGCGTGCGCGAGGACGATCGGGTCGTTGTCGACGTAGACGACGCTCGCCTCGGGGGCCGCGGTCTGCGCGATGCGGTGCAGGTTCGGCTCCGTGGGTATGCCGGTGCCGATGTCGAGGAACTGGCGCACGCCGAGCCGGGCCGCGAGCATCCGCGTCGCGCGCTGCATGAACCAACGGTTGTGCCGGGCCCCGTACTTGGCCGTCGGCTCCATCGCCGTGATCTGCCGGCCGAGTGCCTCGTCCACCGGGTAGTTGTCCTTGCCGCCGAGGAACCAGTCGTACACCCGGGCCGGGTGCGGCTTGCTGGTGTCGATGCGGGGTGAGGCGGGGGACGTCTCCGGCATGGGCAACTCCCTGGTCGGCGTGGTCCGTTCGAGCGTACGTCCGGTCATCCTGCCGTACGCGTCTGAGGCGTGGGGCGGCAATCGGGAAGGATGGCGGCGCAGACCGCACGGCAGGCAGCGAACCGAACAGGAGCAGCAGGCATGAACGACGTCCCCCAGCGTCCCGACCGACTCGATGTCCCGCACCGTCCCGACCGTCTCGACACCCCTGGGCGTCCCGACCGGCTCGACGTCTCCCGGGCCACCCCCGACGACTGGGCGGCGGTCCGCGGCTGGGCCGCCCAGGAGGGGTGGAACCCCGGGCTCGCCGACGGCCCGAGCTTCTTCGCGCAGGATCCGGACGGTTTCTTCCTCGGGCGGCTCGACGGCGAACCCGTCTCCGCCGTCTCCGTCGTCACCTACGACGACCGCTACGCCTTCCTCGGGTTCTACCTCGTCCGGCCCGATCTGCGCGGACGCGGGCACGGCATCGCCACCTGGACCGCGGGGCTGCGACACGCGGGCGGGCGCACCGTCGGGCTGGACGGTGTCGTCGCCCAGCAGGGCAACTACCGCAGGTCCGGGTTCGAACTCGCCCACCGCACCGCCCGGTTCACCGGAACCCCGACCGGCACGGCGCCCGTGCCCGCGCCGGGGACCGTGCCGGTCACCGGCGACCTCGCGCCCCTGCACGCGTACGACAGCGCCTGCTACCCGGCCGACCGGCCCCGCTTCCTGGAGACCTGGCTGACCACCGAGGGGCACACGGCGCTCGCCCGGATCGTCGACGGGCGCCTCGTCGGGTACGGGGTGCTGCGCCCTGGCCGCGACATGCCCCGGATCGGGCCGCTGTTCGCGGACACGGCGGCCGACGCGCGCGCCCTGTTCGACGCGCTCGTGCCGGCGGACGGGCCGGTCTGCGTCGACGTCCCGCTGTCGAACCCGGACGCCGTCGCCCTCGCCGAGGCGCGGGGCCTGACGCCCGGGTTCGAGACGGCCCGGATGTACACCGGCCCCGTCCGGTCATTCGCCGAGAGCCGCGTCTTCGGTGTCACGACGCTCGAACTCGGCTGACGGGTGCGGCAGTCGAGGCGTGGCGTAGCGGTCCTTCGCCGCGTACCACCACACCGTCGCGAGGAGCAGGACGGCGGCGAGCGCGACGACCGCGTAGTTCATCGAGTCGACGGTGACCGGTGACGCCTGTGGCAGACAGAACAGGACGGTCACGCAGGCCACCCACCCCACGGCCACCCAGCCGACCGGGCGGCTCCAGCGGCCCAGGTGCCAGGGGCCGCGCTCGAACCGGTCGCCCGCGCGCAGCCGCAGCAGGACCGGGATCGCGTACGCGGGCGTGACCCCGATGACGTTGATCGCGGTCACCGCGCCGTACGCCGTCGCCGACCACAGCGACGGCAGCGCGAGCACCCCGGCCGCCGCCACCGACAGCCAGACCGCCGCGACGGGCGTCCGGGTGCGGTCGCTCACCTTGCGCCACAGCCGCGAGCCGGGCAGCGCCCCGTCGCGGCTGAACGCGAACACCATGCGGCTCGCCGCGGCGACCTCCGCGTTGCCGCAGAAGAGCTGGGCCACGATCACCACCAGGAGCAGCGCCGTCGCCCCGCCCGTGCCGAGCGCGTCGAGCAGGATCTGGGCGGGCGGCACCCCCGTCGCACTGTCCCGGGTCCCCGCGTAGTCCTGGATGGCGAACGTCAGCCCGGCGAGCAGCGCGAACCCGGCGATCCACGACACCCAGATCGCCCGCACGATGCCACGGGCCGCCGCCACGGACGCGCCGGACGTCTCCTCGGACAGGTGGGCGGAGGCGTCGTAGCCGCTGAACGTGTACTGGGCGAGCAGCAGTCCGATCGCGGCGACGTACAACGGGCTGTCCCAGCCGGTGTCGTTGACGAAGTGCGTGAACACGAACGACGGCGACTGGTGGCGGTCGGGGACGAGCGCGAGGGCGCCGACGATCGCCGCCACCCCCGCCAGGTGCCACCACACGCTGATGGAGTTGAGGATGCTGACGAGCCGGACGCCGAACAGGTTGAGCGTCGCGTGCAGGAGCAGGATCACCAGGAAGATCAGCATGGTGCGGCCCGGCGTCGGCACGAAGCCCCACTGCAGGTTCAGGAACGCGCCCGTGAACAAGGCCGCCCCGTAGTCGATCCCGGCGATCGCGCCGAGCAGCCCGAGCAGGTTCAGCCAGCCCGTGTACCAGCCCCAGCGGCGCCCGCCGAGCCGGTCCGCCATGTAGTACAGCGCCCCCGAGGTGGGATATGCGCTGGTCACCTCGGCGAGCGCCATCCCCACGAACAGCACGAACAGACCGACGCCCGCCCAGCCCCACAGCATCACCGCGGGACCGCCGGTGCCCAGGCCGAAGCCGTACAGGGTCATGCAGCCGGACAGCACCGAGATGACGGAGAAGCTGATGGCGAAGTTGCCGAAGCCGTTCATCCGGCGGGCCAGGACGGGCCGGTAGCCGAGGGCGCGCAGGCGCTGCTCCTCGTCGGCGGGTGCGTGGGACACGGGCTTTCCTCCGGTGGGGGTCGGGGGTTGCGGCCGCCCATGATCCCCGGGGTGGGCCGCAACGGCCAGAGAGCGCAAGGCAGTTGGCGTGCTTGACGGGCGTCGGCCGGGTGCCGCAGGCTGGCCGACGGCGATCAAGAAGGCGGACGGGGGAGAGGTGGCGGCATCGTGAGCGGGCCCGTGCTCGCCGTGGACCAGGGCACCTCCGCGACCAAGGCGCTCGTCGTCTGCCCGGAGCGCGGAGTCATCGGCGCGGCGACCGCGCCCGTACGGCCCCGCCATCTGCCCGGCGGCCGGGTCGAGGTGGACCCGGCCGAGCTGCTCGGCTCCGTGCTCGACGCCGGCGCCCGTGCGCTCGCGGAGGCGGGAGAACCGGTCGTCGCCGCGGGCCTCGCCAACCAGGGCGAGACGGTCCTCGCCTGGGATCCGGTCACCGGCACGCCCCTGACCGACGCCATCGTCTGGCAGGACCGGCGGGCCGCCGGCATCTGTGCCGAACTCGCCCCGCACGCGGATGAGTTGCTCGCCCTCACCGGACTCCCGCTCGACCCGTACTTCGCCGCGCCGAAGATGGCCTGGATCCGTCGCCACCTCACCCGCGACGGCGTCGTCACCACCAGCGACGCCTGGCTCGCGCACCGGCTGACCGGCGCCTTCGTCACCGACGCCGCGACGGCGAGCCGCACCCAGCTCCTCGACCTCGACACCGTCGACTGGTCGCCCCGCGCCCTGGAGCTCTACGGCCTCGGTGACGAGACACCGCCCCAAGTGGTCGACGTCGCCGGTGAGTTCGGGGAGATCACGGCGTTCGGCGGTGCGCCGGTTCCGCTCACGGGGCTGCTCGTCGACCAGCAGGCGTCCCTGCTCGCCCACGGCGTCACGGAGCCGGGCGCCGCCAAGTGCACCTACGGCACCGGGGCGTTCCTGCTCGCGCACACCGGGGACCGGCCGCGCCGCGGCTCCTCGGGACTCGTCTCCTGCGTGGCCTGGCGGCTCGCCGGCCGGGGCACCGACTACTGCCTCGACGGCCAGGTGTACGCGGCGGCGTCCGCCGTCCGCTGGCTCACCGACCTCGGCGTGCTCAGCGGGCCCGACGCCCTGGACGCCGTCGGCCGCTCCGTGCCGGACAGTGGTGGCGTCACCTTCGTGCCCGCCCTGTCCGGGCTCGCCGCACCCTGGTGGCGCGGCGACGCACGCGGCACGCTCACCGGGCTCGGCCTGGACAGCGGCCCCGGCCACCTGGTGCGGGCGCTGTGCGACGGCATCGCCGCGCAGGTCGTGGCGCTCGCCGACGCCGCCGCCGACGACCTGGGCGCGCCGCTGGCCTCGCTGCGGGTCGACGGCGGCCTGACCCGTTCGGAGCTGCTCATGCAGACGCAGGCCGATCTGCTCCAACTCCCCGTCGAGGTATCGGCGTTGCCCGACACGACGGCCCTCGGCGCGGCGGCCGCGGCCCGCCTCGGCCTCGATCCCTCACTGACCCTGAAGGACGTGGTGGCCGGCGGGCCGCCGGCCCGCGTCCACGAGCCGCGGATCGACGCGGCGCAGGCGCAGGAGCGGCTCGCCCGGTTCCGTGCGGCCGTGGACCGCGCCTCGTGACGGTCAGCCGCACCGGGCCGCTGCCCACCACCGCGTACGACCTCACGGTCGTCGGCGCCGGAGTGGTCGGCTGCGCGCTCGCCCGGGAGCTGGTGCGGCGGGCGCCCGGAGCCAGGATCGCGCTGCTCGACGCGGCCGACGACGTCGGCGAGGGCACCTCCAAGGCCAACACGGCCATCCTGCACACCGGTTTCGACGCCGTGCCCGGCTCGCTCGAGGCGCGACTCGTCCACGAAGGAAGCCGTCAACTCGCCCAGTACGCCGCCGAGTCCGGCATCCCCGTCGAACCGGTCGGCGCGCTCCTCGTCGCCTGGGACGCCGCGCAGCGGGCCGCGCTGCCCGGCCTCGCCGCCAAGGCCGAACGCAACGGCCACCGCGCCACCCGCATCATCGAACCCGACGAACTCGTCGCCACCGAACCGCACTTGGGCCCCGGCGCCCGCGGCGCGCTCGACGTCCCGGGCGAGAGCATCATCTGCCCCTGGACCACGACCCTCGCCCACGCCACCCAGGCGGTCCGCGCCGGAGTCGACCTGCACCTCAACTCCCGTGTGACGGCGGTGACATGGGACGGTTGCGGTCACCACGTCGCCACCGCGGGACGCGGCACCCTCGACACGCGCTGGCTCGTCAACGCGGCGGGCCTGCACGCCGACACCGTCGACCGGCTGCTCGGCCACGACACGCTCACCGTCACCCCGCGCCGCGGCCAGCTCATCGTCTACGACAAGTTCGCCCGCGACCTGGTCCGGCACATCCTGCTGCCCGTCCCCACCGCGCTCGGCAAGGGCGTGCTCGTCGCGCCGACCGTCTACGGCAACGTCCTGCTCGGCCCCACGGCCGAGGACCTCGACGACAAACGGGCCACGCACACCACGGCCGACGCGCTCGACCGGCTGCGCGCGGCGGGCCGCCGCATCCTGCCCCCGCTCGTCGACGAGGAGGTCACCGCCGTCTACGCGGGACTGCGCACCGTCACCGACCAGGACGACTACCGCATCGACGCCCGCCCCGACCAGCACTACGTGACCGTCGGCGGTATCCGCTCGACCGGCCTCACCGCCTGCATGGGCATCGCCGCGTACGTCGCCGACCTGCTCGCCGACAGCGGCTGCACCGACCTCGGCCGGGCCCGCGACCTGCCGCCGGTCACCATGCCGAACCTCGGCGAGGCGTTCCCCCGCCCCTACCAGGATCCCGAACTCATCGCGCGAGACCCGGAGTTCGGCACCATCGTCTGCCACTGCGAGCGCGTCACGCGCGGTGAGATCAGGGACGCCCTCGCCACCACGATCCCGCCCGCGTCACTGGAGGGTCTGCGCCGCCGCACCCGGGCGCGGGCCGGCCGGTGCCAGGGCTTCTCCTGCGGGGCGGCGGTACGGGAGCTGTTCGGGCGGGGCAACGGGGGGCGCGCATGACCCCGGCCGTACGTCGCGTGGACGTCCTGGTCGTCGGCTCGGGACCGGCCGGCCTCGCCGCGGCCACCCGGCTCGCGACGGCGGGCCTGGACGTCGAGGTCCTCGAACGCGACCAGCAGGCCGGCGGCGTCCCCCGGCACTGCCGGCACGGCGGCTTCGGGACGCCGTGGCACCCGCTGAACGGCCCCGGCTACGCGAGCCGCGCCGTCCGGGCCGCCGAGAACGCGGGAGCCGCCGTCCGCACCGGAGTCACCGCGCTCGGCTGGGCCGACGCCACGACACCGGCGCTCGACACGGTCGGCGCCCACGGCCACGAACGGATCGCCGCCCGCGCCGTCCTGCTCGCGACGGGCGCCAGGGAACGCTCCCGTGCCGCCCGCCTCATCCCCGGCACCCGCCCCGCCGGCATCCTCACCACGGGCGAACTCCAGCAGTCCGTCCACCTCTTCGGCCAGTACGTGGGGGCCCGCGCGGTCGTCGTCGGAACCGGCCGGATCGGGCACGCCGCGGTGGGCACGCTGCGCCGCGCCGGGGTCGCCGTCGCGGCACTCGTCACGGACCGGCCCGCCGCACCGCGCGACCTCGATGCCCGGCTGCGCCTCGGCATCCCGGTCCTCACCCGCACCACCCCCGCCGAGATCCTCGGCAGCCCCCGCGCGACCGGCCTGCGCGTGCGCCGCGCCGACGGCCGCACCGCGGTGCTGCCCTGCGACACCGTCGTCCTCACCGGCGACCTCGCCCCGGACCACGACCTGGCCCGCCGAGGCGCCCTCCTCCTCGACCCCGGCACCCGGGCCCCCGCGACCGACGGGGCGTCCCGCACCTCCCGGTCCGGCGTCTACGCGATCGGCAACCTGGCCCACGTGACCTGGACGGCCCGCATGGCCGCGGCGGAGGGACGGCGGGTGGGCGCGGTGGTGCTCCGCGACCTGGGAGCGGACTGAGCAAGTTGGGGGCGCCCCCGCCCGGGGGCGTGCCTCCGAACCCAGGGAGCCGCGCCGCCGCGTGCGCTCAGCTGCCGCCGAACCCGCCGTGCCGGCCCTCCCCGGCCACGAACCGTCCTGCCCCGTCCAGGCCCTCCGCCAACACGCCCATGCCGTAACGGAGTTCACCCTGCATGGCCGTCTCCTCGTCCAGCCCGCCCTGCTCCCGCACCGACGCCCGGTCGCTGCGCAGACACGCCTGCGGGAACGCGGCGAGCTGCGCGGCGAGCGCCTCCGCCTCGGCACGGGCCCGGCCGGGCGGAACGAGTCGGTTCGCCAACCCCATCGCATGGGCCTCCGGCGCCGGGACCGGGCGGCCGGTGAGGACGAGGTCCATGGCACGGCTCTCCCCGATGAGCCGCGGCAGCCGCACCGTGCCGCCGTCGATCAGGGGAACGCCCCAGCGGCGGCAGAACACCCCGAACACGGCGTCCTCCTCGGCGACCCGCAGATCGCACCAGAGGGCCAGTTCGAGCCCGCCCGCCACGGCGTGCCCGCTCACCGCCGCGATCACCGGCTTCGACAGGCGCAGCCGGGTCGGACCCATCGGACCGTCGCCGTCCTGCGCCACCCGGTTGCCGTGCTCCGTCCCGACGGCCTTGAGGTCCGCGCCCGCGCAGAACGTGCCGCCCTCGCCCCAGAGCACCGCGACCCGCGCCGCCCCGTCCGCCTCGAACGCCCGGAAGGCGTCCGCCAGTCGGGCGGCCGTCCGGCCGTCGACCGCGTTGCGGGCCTCCGGGCGGGACAGGATCACCGTGGTGACAGGGCCTTCTCGTTCGACGCGGACCGACGACATGACCGACGACATGGCGGAGCCTCCAGGGGAGCGAATCACGTGACCTTGAGGGACAGTCTCGCCTCCGCCGTCGAGCTGGTGCCCACATACAGGTCGAACGTGCCCTCCTCGACGAGGAACCGCCCGCGCGGATCGTTCGTCCAGAACCCCAGATCGTCCGCGCCGAGCCGGAAGCGGACCGTCGTCGCGGCGCCCGCGGCGAGCGTCACGCGCTGGAATCCCCGCAGCCTGCGCACCGGTTGGGTGATGCTCGCCGCCACGTCGTGGACGTACAGCTGCACCACCTCGTCGCCCGGCCGCGAGCCGGTGTTGCGGACGTCCACGGCGACCTCCACGGTGTCGCCCGCGCGCAGCGCCGCCGCGGAGACGTCGCGCCGGCCCAGCCGTGGCGCACCGAGCGCGAACGTCGTGTAGCTCAGGCCGAACCCGAAGGGGAACTGCGGGGTGGGCGGCAGGTCCAGGTACTTCGACGTGAACTTGTTGTCCGCGGCGTAGGGGCGGCCCGTCGACTCGTGGTTGTAGTGGACCGGGAGCTGGCCGACCGTGCGCGGGAAGGAGACCGGGAGTTTGCCGCCCGGGTTCACCGTGCCGAAGAGCACGTCGGCGATCGCGTGGCCCGCCTCGGTGCCGGGGTGCCACGCCTCCAGGACCGCGGGCGCCGCGTCGATCCAGTCACCGGTCGTCAGCGGCCGGCCGTTGACCAGCACCACCACGAACGGCCTGCCGGTCGCGGCGATCGCCGTGACGAGCTCCTCCTGCGCGCCGGGCAGCGAGAGGTCGCTGCGCGCGGCCGCCTCGCCGCTCAGCGCCGCGGGCTCCCCGACGACCACGACGGTGACGTCCGCGGCCTTCGCCGCCGCGACCGCCGCGTCGATTCCGTCGGCGTCACCCGCCTCTCGGCCCGCCGGATCCACGCCCCGCACGTGGGTGACCTTCGTGTCCGGCGCGGCCCGCCGCACCGCGTCGAGGACCTTCACCGCGGGGAACCGCTCCGCCGCCGCGGGCAGCACCCACGTGCCCAGCAGGTCCGCCGAGTCCGCGAACGGGCCCACCAGGGCCATTGACCGGACGGACGTCGCGAGGGGCAGCACGTTCCCGTCGTTCTTGAGCAGCACCATCGAGCGGGCGGCCGCCGTCCGCGCCGCCGCGCGCGCCCCGGCCGACGGCTTCGTGACCGCCGCGTCCTCCTCGACGTACGGGTCGTCGAAGAGCCCCAGCTCGAACTTGAGGTCCAGCACCCGTGCCACGGCGTCGTCCACCCGGCGCTGCGTGATCTTCCCGGCGCGCAGCAGCGCCCTGCCGTTCGTGCGCAGGTGCGTGCTGGTCATCTCCATGTCGACGCCCGCGTTCAGGGCGAGCCGCGCCGCGTCGGCCCCGTCCTCGGCGAAGCCGTGCGCGATCAGCTCCTGGACGCCCGACCAGTCGCTGACGACCATCCCGCCGAAGTCCCACTCGTCGCGAAGGATCTCGGTGAGGGTGTGCGCGTTGCCGTGCGCGGGCACGCCGCTGATCGTGTTGAAGGAGGCCATCACCGTGGCGACACGAGCCTCCGACGCCGCCTTGAACGGCGGGAGATGGAGGTTGCGCAGCCGCGACTCCGAGACGTCCACGGTGTTGTAGTCCCGGCCGCCCTCGGCGCCGCCGTACGCGACGAAGTGCTTGGCGCACGCCGCGACGGTCTCCTTCGCGCCGTAGCCCGAACCCTGGTACCCCTCGATCTTGGCCACCGCGAACCGCGCGGTGAGGTACGGGTCCTCGCCGCCGCTCTCGGCGATCCGGCCCCAGCGCGGCTCGTGCGTGACGTCCATCATCGGGGAGAACGTCCAGTGCACCCCGTTCGAGCGGGCTTCCTCGGCCGACACCCGGGCGTCGGTGCGGGCCACCTCGGGGTCGAAGCCGGCGGCCTGCGCGAGCGGGATCGGGAACGTGGTCCAGAAGCCGTGGATGACGTCGAGGCCGAAAAGGAGCGGGATGCCGAGCCGGGACTCCTCGACGGCGATGCGCTGCAGCGCGTTCGTGGTCCTCGCCCCGAAGACGCTGAGCACCGAACCGAGCCGGCCCGACCGGGCCGCGTCCTCGACCTCCTTGGTCGAACCTGATCCGGGATTGAGGTCGTACACCCAGGGCAACTGCTGCAACTGCCCCAGCTTCTCGTCGGGCGTCATCCGGCCGAGGAGGTCGCGGACCCTGCTCCCGTACGGCCGTCCGCGCGCGCCGGTCGCGCCCGTCGCGCCCGCCGCACCGGCCGACCCGCTGGACGGTCCCGTCACGGCGGCTCCCGCGGCGGCGGTGACGCCGATCGCGGACAACACGGTACGTCTGCCCAGCTCCGGACGTCTGCGTGGCTCCGGCATGTCTTCGCCTCCCGGTGGTCGGAGACCCACGACGCGTGCGGTGGGCGCAAGAAGTGCGGCGAAGCTACGTTCCGGTCACCCGCGGATCAAGGAATGCGGCGGGGCGTCGCGTCATATCACCTTCATGCGCACCAGCGCTCCGAGCGTCACCGCGCCGGGCAGCAGCGGCCCCCACACCGTGATGATCCGGTACGTCACGACGACGGCGGTCACCGTGGTCAGCGGGCCGCCCGCCGCCACCAGCGCCACCACGAGCGCGGCCTCCACCGAGCCGATCCCGCCGGGTACCGGGACCAGCGCGACCGCCACCGTGGCGGCCAGATAGGCGACGGCCATGTGCGCCATCGGCACCGGCAGCGCGAACGCCCGCCCGACCGCCACGAGCCCCGCCGCCTGCAGCGCGGGGAACGCGACCGAACCGCCCCACAGGGCCGCCGCCCGGGCCGGCCGGGCGTGCACCGAACGCGCCTCGCCGCACGCCGTGCGGACGAAGGAGAACACGGCCGTGCGCAGCCGCCGTACGCACAGCAGCACCGCCACGGCGCACCCGACGGCCAGGACCGCGCCGGCCGTCAGCGGCCCGACGGCCGTGTCCGGCAGCAGGGTGCCGAGCCGCAGCGCCCGGGGGAACGCGGCGAACAGCACCACCAGCAGCCCCACCCGGCCGGCCGCCTCCGCCAGCAGATACAGGGCGAGCGCCGCCGACGAGCGGGCGAGCGGCACCCCGCACACGGACAGGAACCGCAGGTTCACGGCGCCCGCGCCGAGCCCGGTGGGCAGCAGGTGGTTCGCCGCGCCCGCCGCGAACTGGGCGGCGAGCAGCCGGAGCCGGGGCAGCGGTTGCACCACCGCGCCCTGCCGCGAACAGGCCGCGGCCACCCAGGTCAGACAGGTCGTCGCCACCGCGGCGAGCACCCACGCGGGCCGCGCGGAGCCCAACTGGCCGAAGCCGTCCGCGAGGACGGGCCAGTGGCGGACGGCGGCCACCGCCACGAGGGCGAGGGGCAGCAGGCACAGGACGCGCCGCACCGAGCGGCCGGAGGGGAGGGAGAGGGGGAAGGAGATGGGGAGGGAGGTCACATCGGGGCAGGTTTCCCGGCCCCGGCCAACGGCGGGTTGCGGTGGGCCGAAGGTTCCCCCCTGAGCTGAAGACTTGACCTCAACAAAGCTTGAGGTTCTACCGTCGTGGACATGAGCATGGAGACCACAGCCTGGACGCAGATGTACAGCGTCATGAACGCCCAGAACGGCGGCCCCAAGAACCGCCCCTTCGCCCGCGCCACGCTGCGCCGCATCGCCGCCTTCGCCCGGCCGCACAAGCGGCGCATCGCCCAGTTCGTGTTCCTGAGCATCGTCACCGCACTGCTCGCCGTGGCCACCCCGGTCCTCGCGGGCGACGTCGTCAACGCCATCGTGGGCGGCGACGACCAGGGCGTCGTCGTCCGGCTGGCGCTCCTCATCGCCCTGATCGCGCTCGCCGAGGCGGGCATCGGGCTGCTCGCCCGGTGGCTCTCCGCCAACCTGGGCGAGGGACTGATCCTCGACCTGCGCACGGCCGTCTTCGACCACGTGCAGCGGATGCCCGTCGCCTTCTTCACTCGTACCAGGACCGGCGCACTGGTCAGCCGTCTCAACAACGACGTCATCGGCGCCCAGCGCGCCTTCAGCAACACCCTGTCGGGCGTCGTCGGGAACGTCGTGACGCTGCTGCTGACCCTGGCCGTCATGCTCACCCTGTCCTGGCAGATCACCCTCCTCGCCCTCGTCCTGCTGCCCGTCTTCGTCCTCCCCGCCCGCCGCATGGGCACCCGCATGGCCCGCCTCCAGCGGGAGGCCGCCGCGCACAACGCGGCCATGGGGACGCGGATGACCGAGCGGTTCTCCGCACCCGGCGCCACCCTCATCAAGCTCTTCGGCCGGCCCGAGGACGAGTCGGCCGAGTTCGCGGAGCGGGCCCGGCGGGTGCGCGACATCGGCGTACGGACGGCGATGTCGCAGTCGGCGTTCATCACCGCGCTCACCCTGGTCTCCGCCCTGGCCCTGGCGCTCGTCTACGGGCTCGGCGGCTGGTTCGCGCTCGAAGGCACCCTGGACGCGGGCGCCGTCGTCTCCCTCGCCCTGCTCCTCACCCGCCTCTACGCACCGCTGACCTCGCTGGCCGGAGCGCGCGTCGAGGTCATGAGCGCCCTCGTCAGCTTCGAGCGGGTCTTCGAGGTGCTCGACCTCAAGCCGCTCATCGAGGAGAAGGCCGACGCCCGCGACGTCCCCGAGGGGCCGGTCGCCGTCGAGTTCGACGACGTGCGCTTCGGCTACCCGGCCGCCGACAAGGTCTCCCTCGCCTCCCTGGAGGAGGTCGCCACGCTCGACACCCGCGGCGGCGCCGAGGTCCTGCACGGTCTCTCCTTCCGCGCCGAACCCGGCCAGACCGTCGCCCTCGTCGGCTCGTCGGGCGCCGGCAAGTCGACCATCGCGCAACTGCTGCCGCGCCTGTACGACACCGACTCCGGGACCGTCCGCATCGGCGGTGTCGACGTCCGCGACGTGCGCGCGGGATCGATGCGGGCCACGCTCGGCATGGTCACCCAGGACGGCCACCTCTTCCACGACACCGTCCGCGCCAACCTGCTGCTCGCCCGGCCCGGCGCCGCGGAGGACGAACTCTGGGACGTCCTGCGCAGGGCCCGCCTCGACGCCCTGGTGCGGGCGCTGCCCGACGGGCTCGACACGGTCGTCGGCGAGCGCGGCTACCGGCTCTCCGGCGGCGAACGCCAGCGGATGACCATCGCCCGCCTGCTCCTGGCCCGCCAGCGCGTCGTGATCCTCGACGAGGCCACCGCCCACCTCGACAACACGTCGGAGGCCGCCGTCCAGGAAGCCCTCGCGGAAGCCCTCGAAGGCCGCACCGCCGTCGTCATCGCCCACCGGCTGTCCACCGTCCGCTCCGCCGACCAGATCCTCGTGGTCGAGGACGGCCGCATCGTGGAGCGCGGCACGCACGACGAACTCGTCGACGCCGGCGGCCGGTACGCGGAGCTGTACCGCACCCAGTTCGCGGCGGGGGACGGGGAGCCGGTCGCGGAGGCGGCGTGAGGGCCGGGTGAAGGTTCCGGGGAAGCGCCGGAAGCCGCCGGGAGAAGCCCGTGGCAGGGGCCAACTGGTCCGGTACGGGGCGCAGTTGGCCCCTGCCACGGGCCGTTGGGCCCGATTACCCTGGACGCATGCTGCTGGGACGTACAGCGGAATGCGCTCGGTTGGCGGCCCTCGTCGACGACGCGCGCAGAGGGCGCAGCACCGCCCTGGTCGTCCGCGGTGAGGCGGGCATCGGCAAGACGAGTCTGCTCGCGTACGCCGCGTCCATCGCCGATGATCTGACGCACCTGCGCACCCACGGCATCGAGAGCGAGACCGGACTGCCCTACGTGGGGCTCGCCGACCTGTTCCGCCCGGTCACCGACCACCTCGACCGGATCCCGGAGCGGCAGGCCGCCGCGCTGACCGGGGCGCTCGCCCTCGGCCCGGCCGTCGCCCAGGACCGGTTCGCCGTCGCCGCCGGCACGCTCAGCCTGCTCGGCGCGGTCAGCGAGGCGGGACCGGTGCTCGTCGTGGTCGACGACGCCCAGTGGCTCGACCCCTACTCCCTCGACGCCCTCGCCTTCGCCACCCGCCGCCTCGGCCGCGAAGGCGTCGTCGCCCTGTTCGCCACCCGCGACACCGACGAGGCCGCGTCCCGGCTCGCCCCCGTCGAGACCCTCACCCTGCGCGGGATCGACACCGACTCCGCACGCCGCCTCGTCGCCGACGAACCACTCACCCCGCACGACGTGAACCGGCTGCTCGCCGAGGCCCGCGGCAACCCCCTCGCCCTCGTCGAACTGCCCGCCCTGCTCGTCCGCGGCGGCCACCGGCTCGACACCGGCGCCCCGCTGCCCATCGGCGAGATCCTCGCCCGCACCTTCCGCAGCGCCATCGACCGGCTGCCGGCGGAGGCCAGGGAAGCGATGCTGCTGCTCGCCGTCCTCGGCCCGCGCCCCCTCGCCGGCACCGAACGGGTGCTGCGCGCCCACGGACTGACCTACGCGTCCCTGGAACCCGCCGAGCGGGCCGGCCTGATGACCGTCGAGGAGGGCGCGTACGTCTTCCGGCACCCGCTCGTCCGCTCCGGCGTCTACCACGGCGCGACCGCCGTGCGCCGCTGGCGGGCCCACCGCACCGTCGCCCACGCCCTCCAGGACGCCAAGGCCCCCACGGCGCTGGAGCGGTACGCCTGGCACCTCGCCGAATCGGGCGCCGACCCCGACGAGCAGGTCGCGGCCAGCCTCGAACGCGCCGCGTCCGGCGGCCCCGGCAGCCTCACCTTCCCCCTCGCGGCCCGTCTGTACGCGCACGCCGCCCGCTTCACCCCCGAGGACGAGCACCGCGCGCGCCGCCTCCTGTCCGCGGCCCGCGCCGCCCAGGCCGCCGGGTCCCTCGACGAGGCCGCCGACCTCCTCGACCGGGCGCTGGGCCACGCCGAACACGAACGCACCCGGCTCGACGTGCGCCAACTCCGCTGCTACGTCGACATCCAGCGCGGCCGCCCGGCCCGCGCCAGGGAACAACTGCGCGCCGCCGTCGACGAGGCCCGCCGCGTCGACCCGGCCCTCGCCGCCGTGATGCTCGGCGGCATCACCCTCACCGAACTCGCCATCGGTGACCTCACCGCCGCCAAGGCCACCTCCGCCGAGTCGATGCAGATCGCCGAGGCCTTCGGCGACCCGTCCGCCGCCCTGCCGGTCCGCCTGCTGCACGCGCTCGTCGAACTCCTCGGCGGCGACGCGGAGGAGGGCCGCGCCCTGCTGCACGAACTGGAGAAGCCCCTCGCCGCACCGGACCTCGCGTTCCCCTACCCGGTCTCCGGCGTCGGCGGCCTGTGCTACCTCGCCGCCGAGGAACTCGACACGGGCCACGCCCTGCTCGACCGCGCCGTGCACGCGGCCCGCGCCTCCAGCACCGTCGGCCTCCTCGCCCACCTCCTCGGCACCTACTCCGTCATCGAGTTCTGGCGCGGCCGGTGGAACGCCTCGCTCGCCCACGCCGACGAGTCCGCGCGGCTCGGCGAGGACACCGGACGTGTCATCGAGGTCTGCCGCGCGCTCGCCGCCCAGGCCAGGACGGAGGCCGCCCTCGACCGGGAGGCGGACTGCCGCCGCCACGAGGCACAGGCCCGGGCGCTGGCCGCCGCCTCGGAACTCCCCATGGACGCCGCCCGCGCCCGCGGCGCCCTCGGACTGCTGGAGCTCGGCCTCGGCCGGTTCGAGGAGGCGGTCCAACACCTGGAAGAGGTACGGGAGTTCTCCCTCGCCAACGGCCGCGGCGACGGCCTCTACCTGTCCTGGGCCGCCGACCTCGCCGACGCCTACGTCCATCTGCACCGCACCGCCGACGCCCACGAGGTGCTCCGCGTCCTGGACCACGAGGCGGGCCGCGGCGACCGGCCGATCACCGCCGCGGCGGCCGCCCGGGTCCGCGGCATGCTCGAACCGGCCGACGCCGACCGGCACATGGACCGCGCCCTGGCCCGACTCGCCCACGTGCAGGCCCCGTTCGAGCGCGGCCGCACCGAGTTCGCGCGCGGTGAGCTGCTGCGCCGCCAGGGCCGGCGCAGCGAGGCCCGGCGCTGGCTGCAACGCGGGTTGAGCACCTTCGAACGGCTCGGCGCGAGCGGCTGGGCGGCCCGTGCCGCCGCCGAACTCCACGCCGCGGGCGGCGACCGGGTGCGGACCGGACCCACCCCGCTGGACGGCCTCACCCCGCAGGAACTGCGCGTCGCCCTCGCCGTGGGCCGCGGCGTCACCAACCACGAGGCGGCCGAGCAGCTCTTCCTCAGCGTCAAGACGGTCGAGTTCCACCTCGGCAACATCTACCGGAAGCTCGAAGGGGTGCACCGCAGGGCCCAACTCGTCCGCCTGCTCAGCCGGTCCGGGGACCCCTG
>NZ_JAMOLN010000145.1 GCF_024448165.1 Streptomyces longispororuber | reverse complement strand
CTGACGGCCCTGCACCCCGGCCTCGCCCGCACCCTCCCGTCGGCCCTGCGCCGGGCCGGGGCACCGAGCGCGCCCAAGCTGCTGCGCGAACTCCTGGCCATGCGCGTGCGCACGGCCCCGTTCGGCGCGACGGCACCGCTCAAGCCTGTCCAGGACGACCGGGGCCGGGTCGTGCGCACCGCCGACTGGCCGCTCACCGGTGCCGTGCTGACCAGCATGCGGGTCGTCTTCGACACCGCGGGCAAGGTGCCGACGAAGGCCGAGTTCCAGTACATCGAGGCCGGCGCCTCCGACCAGCGCTCCGAGAACCTGCTCGGCCAGACCCCGATCCCCACGTTCCGGCTCGGCCCCGGCACCGTCGACCTGTCGGCGCGCGTCGCCCCCGAGCGCGATCTGAACTGGCTGTCGCGCCGGCCCACCGACTCCCAGGAACCCGGCGTCACCGCCCAACTGCACGCGGGACTGCCCGAGTTCGGGCTGTTCGTGTCCCGGCCCGACGACGAGGGGCGCGTCCACGTCGTGGTCGGCACCGGAGCGAGCGACCCGGTCGTCCTGCAGCCCGGCACGCCCCAGCAGATCACCCGCGACGACCACGAGGTGACCCTCACCTACACGGCGGCCGGCACCCAGCCCAACGTGGAGATCGTCATCGCCGGGCGGCCCGAGCCGCTCAACCGGACGATCCTGCAACTCGACGGCGTCCAGGACTCCGTCACCGTCGGCAGCTGGGTCGCGATCCGCCGCCCCGCGAAGGGACAGCAGGGCGGGATTCCGGGCGACAGCGCGCTGTCGTTCGTCACCACCAAGGTCACGGCGGTGCGCACGGCCGCGTACACCAACTACGGGATCACCGGACGCGGCACCGAACTCGTCCTCGCCGACCCGTGGCTGGACGAGAAGGACGTGCTGCTCTCGCACATCAGGGACACCACCGTGTACGCGGCGGGCGAGCAGCTGCGCATGGCCGACGAGCCGCTCGGCGAGGACGTGCACGGCAACGAGATCGAACTGGCCCGGCTCCACGAGGACCTGCAGCGCGGCCGGACGCTCATCGTCAGCGGTGAGCGCAGTGACGTCCCCGGCACCACCGGCGTCACCGCCACCGAGGTCGTGGTGATCGCCGACACCGCACGCGTCACCGACCCGGCCGCCCCCGACGGCCCCTTCCACACCCGGCTCACGCTCACCGCCGACCTCGCCCACCGCTATCGCCGCGACACCGTCCGGATCCTCGGCAACGTCGTCGCGGCCACCCACGGCGAGAGCCGTGACGAACCCATCGGCAGCGGCAGTTCCGACCGCGTCAACCAGACCTTCGCGCTCTGGCAGTCCCCGCTGACCTGGACGGCCGCCGACACCCCTCTCGGTGCGACGCCCGCCCTGGAGGTCCGGGTCGACGGCCTGCTCTGGCACGAGGTCGACAGCCTCGCCGGACGCGGCCCCCGCGACCGCGTCTACATCACCGGCGCCACCGCCGACGGCCGCACCACCGTGACCTTCGGCGACGGGGTGCACGGCGCCCGGCTGCCCGGCGGCCACGAGAACGTCCGGGCCCGCTACCGGTTCGGCACCGGCAAGGCCGCCAACGTGGCCGAGGACCGCATCACCCAGGCCGTCAGCCGCCCCCTCGGCGTCACCTCGGTCACCAACCCGCGGCCCGCGAGCGGCGGCGCCGACGCGGACGGCCCAGCGCTGACCCGCTCCACCGTCCCGCTGGCGGTGGCCGCCCTCGACCGGCTGGTCTCGGTCCCCGACTACGAGGACTTCGCCCGCTCCCGCGCCGGGATCGGCCGGGCCTCGGCCCGCGAACTCTTCGACGGCAGGCGGCGGTTGCTGCACGTCACCGTCGCCGGCACGGACGACGTCCCGATCGCCGACCACACCGGCGACTCCGACCTGCTGCGCTCCCTGCGGGCCTCCCTCGCCACGTACGGCGATCCGCGCCTCGCGGTCCGCGTCGACGTGCGCGAACTGGTGCTGCTGCTCCTCGCCGCCCGGGTCAAGGTCGCGCCCGACCACGCCTGGGAGACCGTCGAACCCCGGCTCCGCCAGGCGCTCCTGCGCCGACTCGGCTTCGAGGGAAGGGAGTTGGGCCGACCGGCCGCCCTGTCCGACGTCCTCGCCACGGCACACCGGGTGCCGGGCGTCGACTACGTGGACGTCGACGTGTTCACCGGTGTGCCGGCCTCGGCGACGCCCGAGGAGGTGGCCGCCCTGGTCGCCGATCCCGGCCCGCCGCGCGCCACGGTCCCGGCGCGCACGGCGACGTACGACGAACGCGTCCACACCGTGCGCGCCAAGGACGGCGAGACCCTGTCGGCGGTCAGCGCCCGCTACGGGCTGCCGCTCGCCGAACTCCTGCGCCTCAACCCCGACATCACCGACACCCGGCGCCTCGCCGAGGGCCGGTCGGTGTACGTCTTCCGCGGCATCCGCCCGGCCCAGCTCGCCCTGCTGTCGCCGCACGCCGCGGACACGCTCGTTCTCACGGAGGTCAAGTGATGTCCCGAGAGCCGGACGGCCTCGCCGACCTGCTGCCCCAGTGGCACCGCCTGCGCGACGCCGAGGAGGGCGAACCGCTGCGGGCGCTGCTCGCCGTCATGGCCGAGCAGCTGGACCGGGTGCGCGACGGCGTCGAGCAGGGCTACGAGGACCTGTTCGTCGAGACCGCCGCGCCCTGGGTGCTGCCCTACCTCGGCGACCTCGTGGGATACCGCACCCTGCCCGGCTACGAACGGGTCCTCACCACCGGGCTGCGCGGCGCGTCCGCCACCCGCCTCGAACAGGCCGTCGCGCCCCGCCGCGACGTCGCCTCGACCGTCGCGAGCCGTCGCCGCAAGGGCACCCTGCACCTCCTGGAGGAGATCTCCGAGCAGGTCGCCGACTGGCCCGCGCGCGCCGTGGAGCTGTCCCGGCTCGTCTCCCACCAGCAGCCGGTGCGGCTCTCGGCCGACCAGGCCGGGACCGCCCACCGGACCGGGCGCGGGCGGACCGCCGACCTCCGCGACGGTGCGGCGCTCGACCTGGCCGGCGGACCCTTCGGCGCGGTGGCCAGGAGCGTCGACGTGCGGCGCGCCGACTCCCGCTACCGCCAAGGGGGCCTGAGCCCGGCCGGGGTGGCGCTCTTCGTGTGGCGGCTCAAGGCCCACTCACTGACCAGCTCACCCGCGTACTGCATCGACCGGGCCCGCCACCTGTACACCTTCTCCATCCTCGGCAACGACACCCCGCTCGTCACCAGGCCGGAGCCGGAGCCGTCGGCCACCCACATCGCGACGATCGACAACGTCCCCGCGTTCATCCGGCGCCGTCAGTTGCACGACCGGCTCGCCGACTACTACGGACCCGGCAAGAGTTTCGTCATCCGCCGCGACGGCGAGGACCAGCCGGTGCCGCTGTCCGACATCGTGGTCGCCGACCTGTCGGAGTGGCGGTACCGGCCCAAGCGCGGACAGGTCGCCGTGGACCCCGAGTCGGGCCGCATCGCGTTCGGCGCGCGGTCCGCGCCCCGGCAGGGCGTGTGGGTCGACTACCACTACGCGGCCGCCGCCGACATGGGCGGCGGCGAGTACCCGCGCGACCGCGTGGAGCGGCCCGACGCCACCGTCTACCGGGTGGGGCCCGGCGAGCCGTACCGGCAGATCATGGACGCCTACCGGGCCTGGCAGCACGACCGCAGGTCCGGGAGCTGCGGGCCCGACGGCATCGTCGAGATCACCCACAGCGGCGCCTACCAGGAACAGCTCGACTTCGACCTCGACCCGGGCGACCGCTTCGAACTGCGCGCCGCCGAGGGCGCACGGCCCGTCATCCGGCTCCTCGACTGGTACAGCAACCGGCCCGACGCCCTCAACGTCCGTGCCGTGTCCGAGGACTGCGCGCCCGCGGACCGGCCGCGGATCGTGCTCGACGGGCTGCTCGTCGCCGGCCGCGGCATCAACGTCACGGGCCCGATGGGCGCCGTCGTCGTACGGCACTCGACGCTCGTGCCCGGCTGGTCCCTGGAACCGGAGTGCACCCCGCACTCGCCGGACGAACCCAGCATCGTCCTGGAACGCACCACCGCCTGCCTGCAGGTCGAGGACAGCGTCCTCGGCACCGTCGAGGTCATCGGCGACGAAGTGTCCGAGGACCCGCTCGACATCCACCTGCGCGACTCGATCCTCGACGCCACCGGACCCGACCGCGCCGCGCTGTCCGCACCGGACTGCCGGCACGCGCACGCCGTCCTGCACCTCCACCGCACCACCGTCATCGGCGAGGTGCACACGCACGCGGTGCGCATCGCCGAGAACTCCGTCCTCACGGGACGGCTGCACGTCGCGCGGCGCGGCATCGGCTGCCTGCGCTTCAGCTACGTCCCCGCCGGATCGCGCACCCCGCGCCGGTACCGCTGCCGGCCCGAGGGCGCGAACGTGCGGCCGCTGTTCACCTCCGAGCGCTACGGGACGCCCTGGTACGGGCAGTTGGCCGACCGGTGCGCCGAGGAGATCCGGCGCGGGGCCGAGGACGGCGCCGAGATGGGCGCCTTCCACGACCTGTACCGGCCGCAGCGCGAGGACAGCCTGCGGGCCCGCCTCACGGAGTACGTGCCCGCCGGAACGGACGCCGGGATCTTCTTCGTGACCTGAGCGGACCCGCTCCCACGGGGCGCGCCCCACCCATCCGACGACGTGCGACCCGCACCATTCCGAACCAGGGGGACACCCTTCATGCACGCAGACTTCTCCCGTGCCACCTTCCGGCCCGCCCGGCACTACGCGGCGGTCATCGCCCAGCAGGGCCGGGTCCAGCTCGACGCGGACGTCAACGAGCAGGCCGCGATCCAGCTCCACCAGGCGCGCGCGACCGCCGTCGACCTGATCGGACAGCACGGCGGCCCGCTCGGCGCGGGCGGCGACACGGGCTTCCGGATCCAGTACCACGGCGCCACCCCCGATCTCGACACCCTGGAGATCCACGGCGGCCACTACTACGTCGACGGCATCCTGTGCGACGCGACCCGCCCGACGGCCGGCGACGCGGTGCCCGACGAAGCCGCCGCCGCAGCCGACGACGACAGCGAAGCCGACAGCGGCACGCCCGGCCCGGCACCGACCGCGTTCTGGGACTACTGGGACCAGCCCGACGGCTATCGCGACAAGGAGAAGCCGGGCGACCGGCTGCCCACCGACTACCCCTTCGTCGTGTACCTCGACGTGTGGGAGCGCGCGGTGACCGCCGCCGAGGACCCGGCGCTGCGCGAGGTCGCGCTCGGCTCGGCGATGCCCGACACCGCCGCCCGCCGCAAGGTCGTCTGGCAGGTGCTGCCGCTCGCCTACGCGACGCTGGGCATCGAGGGCGCCGTGCCGCCGCCGGACGACGTGCGCCGGGCCTTCGAACGCTGGGCGGCGAAGGAGTCCGCGCCCAAGGCCCGGCTCGCCGTGCGCAGCGAGCGCCCCGACCACGCCGACGAGGACCCCTGCCTGGTCAGGCCGGACGCCGCCTACCGGGGCCCGGAGAACCAGCTCTACCGCATCGAGATCCACGCGGGCGGGGCGGCGGGCACGGCGGGCGAACCGGGTGACGCCACCTTCAAGTGGTCGCGGGAGAACGGCTCCGTGGTCTTCCCCGTCGACGAGGTCGACGGCACCTGGATCCAGTTGGCGACCCTCGGCCAGGACGCCAAGCTGGACCTCGACGTCGGCGACCACGTCGAGCTGGTCGACACCGCGTACGCCTCCCGCCTGGAGCCGCTGCCGCTGCTCAGGGTCGAGGAGCTCGACCTGCCGGGCCGCCGGGTCCGGCTGTCGGCCGAGCCGGACCGGCACGTCGGACGGCGCGCCGAACTCCACCCGTACCTGCGCCGCTGGGACCACCGGGCCGCCCCCAAGCAGCGGGGCCGCACCGCGGCGCTGCGCGGCGGCGCCGTCCGCGTCGAGGAGGGCGGCTGGCTGCCGCTGGAGGACGGCGTCGAGGTCTACTTCGAGAAGGGCGGCACCTACCGCACCGGCGACTACTGGACCGTCGCCGCCCGCACCGCCACCGGCGACGTCGACTGGCCGGTGAACGCCGCGCGCAAGCCCCTGCTGTGCCACCCGGCCGGCATCGTCCACCACTACGCGCCGCTCGCCCTGGTCAAGGGCGAGGGCAGCCCCGTCGACCTGCGCCTCGGCTTCTCGCCCCTCGCCACCCGGACCGTGCCGCCGGCCGACGCGGCCTCCCTCGCCGCCGAACGGCGGGCGCACGAGGAGGAGTTGGCCGCCGAGGGCGCGGCGCCGGACACCGGCAGGTCGCAGACGACCGCGGCGGCCGAGGCCGCGGTCGACGACTCCGCCGCGGGGGAGGGGAACGCCTGATGGCCACGCCCCTGACCGCGTCCAAGCTGGTGCAGGTGCTGCGCGCCGAGGGCCTCACCGTCCACGAGGTCCGCAACTGGCGCCGCCACAACCGCAACGCGAAGGGCCCGTACGGCCCGATGAACGGCGTGATGATCCACCACACCGTCACCTCCGGCACGAGCTCGTCGGTCGCGCTCTGCTACGAGGGCCACGCCAACCTGCCGGGCCCGCTGTGCCACGGCGTCATCGACAAGAAGGGCGAGGTCCACCTGGTGGGCAACGGCCGGGCCAATCACGCGGGTCTCGGCGACAGCGACGTGCTGCGCGCCGTCGTCAACGAGACGAAGCTGCCGCACGACAACGCCGCCGACACCGACGGCAACCGTCACTTCTACGGCTTCGAGTGCATCAACCTCGGTGACGGCAAGGACCCTTGGCCCCAAGTGCAGAAGGAGGCCATCGAGAAGGTCGCCGCCGCCATCTGCCGCGCCCACGGCTGGAGCGAACGCTCGGTGATCGGCCACAAGGAGTGGCAGCCGGGCAAGGTCGACCCGCGCGGCTTCACCATGGACGGCATGCGGGCGCGCATAGCGGACCGCCTCGCCGGCCACGGCGGGGACAAGGGAGGCAAGGACCCGGAGCCGACACCCAAGCCCAAGCCGAAGACCGAGTACGAGCCGTTCCCCGGCGGCGGCTTCTTCCACGTCGGACGGAGCCACCCCATGATCACGATGATGGGGCACCGCCTGATGGCGGAGAGCTGCAGCCGCTACGAGTCAGGACCGGGCCCCGAGTGGACCGAGGCCGACCGCACGTCGTACGCGGCCTGGCAGCACAAGCTGGGCTTCAAGGGGAAGGACGCCGACGGCATCCCGGGCAAGGTCAGCTGGGACCTGCTGAAGGTGCCGAAGACACGACGGTGAGCGTGGAGGCGACACGCCTTCCCCGGAGGGGAGCGGACCGGGTGCCCGCTCCCCTCCGGGCGCGCGGGTTCAGCGGTCGTCGGCCAGCGCGACGAGTTCGGCGAAGAGTCCGCCGGCCGCGACCAGGTCCTCGTACGAGCCCTGCTCGACGACGCGCCCCCGGTCCATGACGAGGACGCGGTCGGCGAGCCGGGTGTTCTCGAGCTGGTGGGTGACGACGATCGTCATGCGCTCGGCCGCGATCCGCCGGATCTCCAGGAAGACGGAGTGCTCGCCGCGGGCGTCCATCTGCGAGGTCGGCTCGTCCAGGATCAGCAGCGGCGTGCGGCGGTACAACGCCCTGGCGCACGCCAGGCGTTGCCACTGGCCGCCGGACAGCTCGGCACCGCCCCACAGCTCCTTGGCCAGCAGTGTGTCGAGCCCGTGCGGCAGCTTCTCGACGGCCTCGCGCATGCCGACGGCGTCGACGACGTCCCAGACCGGATCGTCGTCGTGGGTCTTCGGCTGGCCCAGGGTGATGTTCTCGCGGGCCCGCAGCGGCCAGCAGGCGAAGTTCTGCGGCACGAGCGAGGTGCGGCGCCACACGGCGTCGGGGTCGGCGTCGGCGAGATCGGTGCCGTCCCACAGCACGCGGCCCTTGTCGGCGAGGAGGATGCCGGTGAGGAGCCTGGTCAGGGTCGACTTGCCGGAGCCGTTCTCGCCGACGACGGCCAGGATCTCGCCGCGGCGCAGGGTGAGGGAGACCCCGTCGACGGCCGGTTCGTCCTTGCCGGGGTACCGGTAGGAGACCTCGTCGAGCCGGATCTGCGCCACCCGGTCGGCGACGGTCGCCGCACCGCGGGCGGGGGCGCGCCGGGCCGCCAGGTCGAGGAACGCCCGCATGTCCGCCAGGTAGAGGGAGGTGTGGAACAGGGCGGCGCCGTGCACCACGAACTGGGACAGCGCGGCGAGCGTCGTCTGCACGGCGACCACGGCGGTGGCGGCGACGGGCAGGGCGACCCGGCCGGTGGTGGCCAGCCAGGCGAGCGCGGCCCACGTGCCCAGCAGGAACAGTCCGCCCAGGGCGCTGGTCGCCAGGACGATGCGGAGCATGCGGGGCGCGGCGGTGAGGGTGCGCCGGTCGATGCGGTCGGACAGGGCGCGGTACCAGTGGACGAGGTAGCCGGTCATGCCGTTGGCGCGGACCTCGTCGCCGTACCGGGAGTAGGTGGCCCACCAGCGCATCATGGAACGGACGTTGCGGTCACCGACGTTCAGGTAGTGCGTCTCGTAGTCCACGCGTGCGCTGAGCACCGCCCCTGTACCGGCCGGGAGCACGGCGAGCAGCAGCAGCGGCAGCATCAGCGGGTGCAGCGCGGTGATCACCCCGCTCGCGGCGATCATGCGGATCAGGGCGGCCATGAAGCGCTGGGCGTCCTGCACCATCAGGCGGGTGCGGGTGACGCCGACCTCGGCGGCCTCCTGCCGGTCGGCGAACCCGTCCTCGCCGTACGCGGCGGACTCCACCCGGCAGACGGCGGCGACCAGTGCGAGGTCCGCCTCCGACGTCAGCAGCGGGGTGATCCGCCCGTCGGCGTACGAGGACAGGGCGCTGCCGATCCGGCCGAGACCGGCGGCCGCCGTCACCACGAGCAGGGCGGGCAGGGCTCCGTGCAGGCGTGCGGAGACGGGGCCCGTGCCGAGCAGGTGCGTCATCGCGCGGGCGGTGCAGGTGAGGACGACGGCGGCCGCGACGCCGGTGAACACCTGGCAGGCGAGGAGCAGGACGACACCGGTCCTGTCGACGCCCCACGCCCGGCGTGCCGTGTGCGCGAGCACGGCGGGAAGGCGTCGGCACATGGCCGTGAAACTGGCGTCCGCCAGCGGGTTCCTGCCGTGCTCGCCCTCGAAGGTGAGCGTGGCGGGGGGTGGTGGGGGCGGTGCCGTCCCGGCCGCGGTCGCGGTGTCGTTCACCGTCATCTGCATTCCTCCTCAGGGGTGGTCGCCGCGCGGGGGTGGTCCGGCGGTGCCCGGCCCAACGACGCCCGCGGGGAATCGAACGCGGGCGATTCCGGACGTGCTGGGCGCCCGCGAACACCAGGGCACGAGCGCGCCCCCGCCGTGGTGGAGCCGGTCCCGGACGGCGCGAGGTTGGCCGAATCGCCGACGCCTGAAACCCCTGTGACCGGTGAGGTTCGGGTCGGGGCAGGTCCGTTGACTGCCGGTCAACGGCCGTGGAACGGTGAGACAGCTCCACCCCTCCTGCCAGCCACGGGCCCGGGACCACGGGCCGCATCGAGAACGGGAAAGCGGATCACTGTGACGCTCGGACAATCGCACTCCCGCCAGGCCAAGGACCGCAGCCTCACCGCAGAGCAACTCGAGGCGTTCGAGAAGGAGTTCGCCGCCCGGCCGGCGAACCGTCTGATGCAGAACGCCGTGACCCAGACGTCCGTGGACGACATCGCCCTCGACCGGCGCATCGTGACCGCCGCCGACCACTCCGTCTCCCACCACCTGGACGACTGGAAGGTCACCAACCAGAAGAAGAGCGGCCGCTGCTGGATGTTCGCCGGGCTGAACCTGCTGCGCGTCGGCGCCGCGCGCGAACTCGGCGTCAAGGACTTCGAGTTCTCCCAGAACTACGTGCTGTGGTGGGACAAGTTCGAGCGGGCGAACCACTTCCTGGAGAGCATCGTCGAGACGTCCGACCGCGACGTCGACGACCGCACGGTGGCGCACCTGCTCGGGGACCCCATCAGCGACGGCGGCCAGTGGAACATGTTCGTGGCGCTCGTCGCCAAGCACGGCCTGGTGCCGAAGTCGGCGATGCCGGAGACGGACAGCTCGTCGGCGACCGGGCCGATGAACCGGGCGCTCAAGAGCCTGCTCCGGAGGGGCGCCCGGGACCTGCGCCGGCTGGCCGCCGAGGGGCCCGAGGCACAGCGTGCGCACAAGCACGAAGTGCTGGCCGCCGTCCACCGGGTGCTCAGCATCCACCTCGGCACGCCGCCGCGGCAGTTCCTGTGGCAGTGGCGGGACAAGGACCAGGAGTTCCACCGGGACGGCTGGCTGACGCCGGCCGAGTTCGCCGCGGCGTACGTGCGGATACCCCTCGACGAGTACGTGTGCCTCGTGCACGACCCGAGGGAGTCGAGCCCGGTCGGCCGCACCTTCACCGTCGAGCACCTGGGCAACGTCGTCGAGGCTCCGCCGGTGGTCTACCTGAACGTCGGGATGGATCTGCTGAAACGTCTCAGCGTGGCGGCCGTGGTGGGCGGCGAACCGGTCTGGTTCGGCTGTGACGTCGGCCGGATGATGCGCGCCGACCTCGGGCTCTGGGACGCGGACCTGTTCGACTACGAGGCGGTCTACGACGCGTCGTTCGAGCTGGACAAGGCGGCCCGGCTCGTCCACCACGAGACCCAGATGACGCACGCGATGCTGTTCACCGGCGTGGACGTGGTCGACGGTGCGCCGCGCCGCTGGCGGGTCGAGAACAGCTGGGGCGACGAGAAGGCCGACAAGGGCTTCTGGACGATGAACGACTCGTGGTTCGGCGAGCACGTCTTCGAGGTCGCGGTGCGGCGGTCCGCGCTGCCGCCGGAGCTGGCCGCCGCCCTCGACGAACCGCCCATCGTCCTGCCCGCCTGGGACCCGATGGGCGCGCTCGCCGACTGAGGGCCGGCCCCGGTCAGTCCACCGGTGCCGGCCGCAGGCGTACGGGCAGGGTCATGTGTCCGTTGCTGATCAGGGTCGGCACCGGGGCCAGCTCCTCGACGGGCACGGCCAGCCGGACGTCGGGGAAGCGGTCGAAGAGGCGGCGCAGGGCCGTGCTCACCTCGAGCCGGGCGAGCGGGGCGCCCAGGCAGTAGTGGACGCCGTGCCCGAAGGCGAGGTGCTCCTTGGTGGCGCGGGTCGCGTCGAACCGGTCCGCGTCGTCGCCGTGCCAGCCCGGGTGGCGGTTGGCGGCGGCGTACGAGGCGAGGATCGCCTCGCCGGTGCGGATCGTCCGGCCGTCGGGCAGCGGGACGTCCTGGAGCGCGTAGCGCAGGGGCAGGTGCTTGACGGCCGGTTCGAGGCGCAGGGTCTCCTCGACGACGTCCTCCCACGAGCAGCGGCCGGCCCGGACGTGGGCCAGCTGGGCCGGGTCGGTCAGCAGGGAGCAGACGGCCTGGTCGATGACGTTGACGGTCGTCTCGTAGCCGGCGCTGATCATCAGCAGCAGCGTGTCGCGCAGCTCGGCGTCGGTCAGGGCGCCGCCGTCGCCCTCCTCGTCGCGGGCGGCGATGAGCAGGGACGTCATGTCGTCGCCCGGCTCGGCCCGCTTGGCGTCGATCAGCTCCGCGAGCAGTTGGTACACGGCGGCCGTGTTCTTCGCGGCCTCGTCGGCGGAGAGCGTGGTGGCGAACACGCCGTCCACCAGCGTGCGGAACTCGGCCCCCTGGGCGGCGGGCAGGCCCATCAGCCGGCCGACGACGGCGATCGGCAGCGGGGTGGCCAGGTGCTCGCGCAGATCGACGACCGCACCGTCCGCAACCTCGTCGAGACGGTCGAGCAAGCCGCTCACGAGGGCCTCGACGTCGGCCTTCATCGCGGTGACCCGGCGGACCGAGAAGGCGGGGGCGACCAGGCGGCGCAGGCGGCGGTGGTCGCTCCCGTAGGCCGTGAACATGTTGTCCACCGCGATCCACAGGGCCAGCGGCCAGGTCGCGACCGTCTCCGCGAAGGCCGGCCAGTGGGCCCGGGCGTCCTTGGACACGTACGGGCTGGTCAGGAGCTGCTTGAGGAGCTCGGGGTCGGAGATCGACCAGGCGGTCACCCCGAGGATGTCCACCGGCGTGGCCGGGCCGCGGGCGCGCAGGGCCAGGTGCTCGGCGTGGTGGTCGGATCCGTTGGGGTCGAGGACGAGCAACTGCTGTTCGGACACGGTGGGGTTCCTTCAGCGGTGGGGGATGACGGCCGACGGCGGCAACGGGCCCGCCGCCGACCGGAGTTCGGCAGGGACCGGACGACACGGCAGGTCGGCCCCCACGCCCGCCAGCATGCCGCACACCACCGTGCCGCGTAAGACGCCCTTTCCGCAGACGACCCGTAGGCGACCCGCAGGGCGAGCCCCCGGCCGGCTCCTGCGGTGGTGGTCGTGGCCGGGCGGAGGGGCGGCGGAGGGTTCCTCGGTCCGCGATGCCGGATTTCCGGGGACCGATTAGGCTTTGCCGGTTGTCCGGCTCAGGCATGCGGACAGCCTCCGGCAGACCGGGTGGGGAACGGCGAACTCCCGGGGATGCGCGGCCCGCTACGTAAGGATCCGATGGAAGCCACGCGCACGAACGCTGAGCTCAGCCTGCTCGACGCGGAGATGAGCGAACGGTTCGAGGAGCCTGCCTTCTTCGCCGCGGGGTGCGCCGCGCCGCCGCGCACCCTCCTGGACGTGCTCGACGCCACGGTCCTGGCGTACCCCGACGAGCCCGCCCTCGACGACGGCACCCGACAGCTGACGTACCGCGCGCTGGCCGTGGAAGTGGAACAGCTACGGCGCAGGCTCGACGCGGCCGGCGTGGGCCTGGGCGACCGGGTCGGGATCCGGGTGCCCAGCGGCACGAACGAGCTGTACGTCGCGATCCTCGCCGTCCTCGCCGCCGGCGCCGCCTACGTGCCGGTCGACGCGGAGGACCCGGAGGAGCGCGCCGAACTCGTCTTCGGGGAGGCGGAGGTCCGCACCGTCATCGGCGCCGGACACGAGTTCACCGTCGGCAAGCCCGCCGACGTGCCCGCCGCCCGGCCAGGACCGGCGGACGACGCGTGGATCATCTTCACCTCCGGTTCCACCGGACGGCCCAAGGGCGTCGCGGTCGCCCATCGCAGCGCCGCCGCGTTCGTCGACGCCGAGGCCGCCCTGTTCCTGACCGAGGAGCCGATCGGGCCCGGCGACCGCGTGATGGCCGGTCTCTCCGTCGCCTTCGACGCCTCCTGCGAGGAGATGTGGCTGGCCTGGCGCTACGGTGCCTGCCTCGTACCGGTGCCCCGCTCGCAGGTGCGCAGCGGCGCCGACCTCGGGCCGTGGCTCGTCGAGCAGGAGATCACCGTGATCTCCACCGTGCCGACCCTCGCCGCCCTCTGGGAGCCGGAGGCCCTCGACGACGTACGCCTGCTGATCTTCGGCGGCGAGGCCTGCCCGCCGGAACTCACCCAGCGCCTGGTCACCGAGGGCCGCGAGGTCTGGAACACGTACGGGCCCACCGAGGCCACCGTCGTCGCCTGCGCCGCCCTGATGACCGGCGAGGAGCCGGTCCGGATCGGACTGCCGCTGAACGGCTGGGAGCTGGTCGTCGTCGACGAGGCCGGCCGGCCGGTGCCGATGGGCGCCTGCGGACAGCTCGTCATCGGCGGCGCGGGCCTCGCCCGCTACCTCGACCCCGAGAAGGACGCCGAGAAGTACGCGCCGCTGGAGTCGATGGGCTGGCCACGCGCCTACCGCAGCGGCGACCTCGTCAGGGCGGACCCCGAGGGCCTCGTCTTCCTCGGCCGCACCGACGAGCAGATCAAGCTCGGCGGCCGGCGCATCGAACTCGGCGAGGTCGACGCCGCCCTCCAGGCCCTGCCCGGCGTCGCGGGCGCGGCCGCCGCCGTACGCACCGCCCGCAGCGGCAACCAGCTGCTCGTCGGCTACCTGGTCACCCAGGAAGGCTTCGACCACGCCACCGCCGTCGCCCGGCTGCGCGCCGAACTGCCCGCCGCGCTCGTGCCGTTGCTGGCCCCGGTCGCCGAACTGCCCACCCGCACCTCGGGCAAGGTCGACCGCAACGCGCTGCTCTGGCCGCTGCCCGACCTCGACACCGGCGCCGCGACCGAGCAGCTGTACGGCACCGAGGCCTGGCTCGCCGAGCAGTGGAGCGAGACCCTCGGCATCCCCGTGACCAGCGCCTCCGACGACTTCTTCGCGATCGGCGGGAACAGCCTGGCCGCCGCCCGCCTCACCACCCGGCTGCGCACCCGCTACCCGAGCGCCGCCGTCATCGACCTCTACGAGCGGCCCGTCCTGCGCAAGCTCGCCCGACGCCTGGAGAAGTCCGGCCAGGACGACGGTGCCGCCCGCGTCGTCACCCCCGTCCCCGTCCGCACCCAGGTCGCCCAACTGGCCCTGCTGATCCCGCTGTTCACCCTCGTCGGACTGCGCTGGGTCGTCGTGCTCGCCGCCCTCGGCAATGTCCTGCACCACCTGGGCGGCTACCCGTGGATGCCCACCGCCTCCTGGTGGCTGGTCGCGGCCGGCGCCCTGGTCCTGCACAGCCCGCCCGGACGCCTCGCCCTCGCGGCGGGCGGCGCCCGGCTGCTGCTGCGCGGCGTCGCACCCGGCAGCCACCCGCGCGGCGGCTCCGTCCATCTGCGCCTGTGGACCGCCGAACGCCTCGCCGAGTACAGCGGCGCGACCTCGCTCACCGGCGCCTGGCTGCAGCGCTACGCCCGGGCCCTCGGCGCCAAGGTCGGCGACGACGTCGACCTGCACTCGCTGCCCCCGGTCACCGGACTGCTCAAGCTCGGCCGCGGCTGCTCCGTGGAGACCGAGGTGGACCTGTCCGGGCACTGGCTGGACGGCGACCGCCTGGAGATCGGCCAGGTCAGGGTCGGCGCGGGAGCCGTGGTCGGCACCCGCAGCATCCTGTTCCCCGGCGCCAAGGTCGGCAAGCGCGCCGAGGTCGCCCCGGGCTCGGCCGTGCGGGGCCAGATCCCGACCGGCCAGCGCTGGGCCGGATCGCCCGCCGCCAAGCTCGGCAAGGCCAAGCGCGACTGGCCCCGCGAGCGCCCGCCGCGCGCGGCGCACTGGCGGGCGATGTACGGCGTGACCGGGACGGCACTGACCCTGCTGCCCGTCGCCGCCGCGGTGCCCGCGCTGTACGTGGCGCGCGCCTTCGTGCCCGCCGACGCCGCGCTCGGCGACGCCGTCCGCGGCGCCCTGCTCGCGCTCGTCCCCGCCACCCTGGCCTTCGGCCTCGCCTACGCCGCGCTGATCCTCGTCGGCGTGCGGCTGCTCGGCCTCGGCCTGCACCCCGGCACCCACCCCACCCACAGCCGCGTCGGCTGGCAGGCATGGTCCGTCAGCCAGCTCATGGACCTGTCCCGGCAGGTCCTCTTCCCGCTGTACGCCGGGCTCGTCACACCCGTCTGGATGCGGCTGCTCGGCATGCGCGTCGGCCGCGGCGCCGAGGTCTCCACCGTGCTCGCGCTGCCCAGCCTGACCACGGTCGGCGAGGGCGCCTTCCTCGCCGACGACACCCTGACCGCCCCGTACGAACTGGGCGGCGGCTGGGTCAGGACCGGCCGCGCGGAGATCGGCCGGCGGGCCTTCCTCGGCAACTCCGGCATGACCGCGCCCGGCCGCCGGGTGCCCGACGACGGACTGGTCGGCGTGCTCTCGGCCACCCCGAAGAAGGCCAAGAAGGGCAGCTCCTACCTGGGGCTCCCGCCGGTCGAGCTGCCCCGCGCGGCGGCCGGCGCCGACGACAGCCGCACCTACGCGCCGCCCGCCCGGCTGCGGCTGGCCCGGGCCCTGGTCGAGCTGTGCCGGATCGTGCCGGTGTTCTGCTCCGCGGCGCTGGTGATCCTCACGGTCGCGCTGCTCGCCGCGGCCGCCGCGCACGGGCTGTGGTTCGCGGCGCTGCTGTCCGGAGCGGTCCTGCTCGCCGCGGGCGCGCTCGGCGCGCTCGTCTCGGTCGCCGCCAAGTGGCTGCTCGTCGGCCGGCACCGCACCGGCGAACACCCGCTGTGGTGCGGCTTCGTCTGGCGCAACGAACTCGCCGACACCTTCGTCGAGATGCTCGCCGTCCCCTGGCTCGCCGGCGCCGTGCCCGGCACCCCCGTCCTCAACCTGTGGCTGCGCGGGCTCGGCGTCCGCATCGGCCGGGGCGTGTGGTGCGAGAGCTACTGGCTGCCGGAGACCGATCTGGTCACGCTCGAGTCCGCGGTGAGCGTGAACCGGGGCTGCGTCCTGCAGACCCACCTCTTCCATGATCGGATCCTGCGGACGGATACTGTGATCCTCCGTGCGGGCGCCACCCTGGGCCCGGGCGGGATCGTGCTCCCCGGCAGCGAGATCGGAGCCCGTACGACCCTGGGCCCCGCATCCCTCGTGATGGCCGGTGAGTCGGTACCGGCGGACACCCGCTGGCTGGGCAATCCGATCGAGGCCTGGCGCCCCTGAGGCGGCGGGCCGCCGTCGAGGAGCGGCGCGGCGGCACGTCGCACGAGGACAGGGCAGGGAGCGGACCAGGCGTGAGCGGGCAGCAGAAGACGGCACCGGACCCCTACTTCCCGGGCAACGGTGACTCCCGCTTCCGGGTGCACCGGTACGAGCTGGACCTCGACTACCGGCCGGGCCCGAACCGGCTGGAGGGCACGGCCCGGCTCAGCGCGATCGCGGGCCGCGCCCCGCTCACCGAGTTCCAGCTGAACCTGGGCGACTTCCGGATCGGCCGCATCCGCGTCGACGGCCGCGCCCCGCACTACTCGCACCGCGGCGGCAAGCTGCGGGTGCGCCCGCCGAAGGAACTGCCCGCCGGGTCCGCGTTCACCGTCGAGGTGACCTACGCGGGCAACCCCAAGCCCGTCAGCAGCCCCTGGGGCGGACTCGGCTGGGAGGAGCTGACCGACGGCGCGCTGGTCGCCAGCCAGCCGGTGGGAGCGCCGTCCTGGTACCCGTGCAACGACCGGCCCGCCGACAAGGCCGCGTACCAGATCGCGATCACCACCCCCTCGGCCTACCAGGTGGTGATCGGCGGCAAGCTGCTGACCCGGACCACCCGGGCCTCCACCACCACCTGGCTCTACGAACAGCCCGCGCCCACCTCCAGCTATCTGGTCGGCCTGTCCATCGGCCGGTACCAGACGGCGCTCCTCGGCGACCCGGGGCTCAGCGGGGTGCCGCAGACCGGGCACTTCCCGGCGCACCTGCTCGCCGAGTTCTCCCGGGACTTCGCGCGCCAGCCGCAGATGATGACCCTCTTCGAGGAGCTCTTCGGGCCCTATCCGTTCGGCGAGTACGCCGTCGTCGTGGCCGACGAGGAACTCGACGTGCCGGTCGAGGCGCAGGGCCTGTCGCTGTTCGGCGTCAACCACGTCGACGGCTCCCGCGGCTCGGAGCGGCTGGTCGCCCACGAACTCGCCCACCAGTGGTTCGGCAACAGCGTCACCGTCGCCGACTGGCGGCACATCTGGCTCAACGAGGGCTTCGCCAAGTACGCCGAGTGGCTCTGGGCGGAGCGCTCGGGCGGGCGCTCCGCCCAGGACCTGGCCGCGAGCGCCCACCGGTTGCTGGCCGGCCAGCCCCAGGACCTCGAACTGGCCGATCCGGGCCGCAAGTCGATGTTCGACGACCGGCTCTACGAACGCGGCGGCCTCGCCGTGCACGCGGTGCGCCGCGCGCTCGGCGAGGACGCGTTCTTCCGGATGCTGCGCGAGTGGGCCGTCGTCCACCGGCACGGCGTGGTCAGCACCCGGACGTTCACCGCGCACGTGGAGCGGTTCGCGGCCGGGCCGATGGACGAGCTGTTCGCGGCCTGGCTGTACGGGACCCGGCTGCCGCCGCTGCCGGTGCCCGCTGTCTGAGCGGTGGCCGGGAGGCGGGTCAGGAGGTGCGGGCCGCGTCCTCGGTGCGCAGCACGGACTTGACCACCTTGCCGCCCGCGTTGCGGGGCAGTTCGGCGAGGACCACGAGGTCCTTGGGCCGCTTGAACGAGGCGAGCCGCCCGTCGAGGAACTCCGTCAGGCCGGACAGCGACAGCTCGGCTCCCTGCGCGAGGGCGACGCAGGCGACCGGCACCTGGCCCCAGCGCTCGTCGGGCCGGCCGATCACCGCGACCTCGCGCACGGCCGGGTGCGCGGCGACGGCGTTCTCCAGCTCGGCGCAGTAGATGTTCTCGCCGCCGCTGATGATCATGTCCTTCTTGCGGTCGACGACCCAGACGAAGCCCTCGTCGTCCCGCCTGACCAGGTCGCCGGAGTGGAACCAGCCTCCGTCGAAGGCCTCCGCGGTCTCCTGCGGCTTCTGCCAGTAGCCCCGCATCAGGTTGGGGCCGCGGTAGACGATCTCGCCGACCTCGCCCACGGGGACGTCGTTCATGTCGGCGTCGACGATGCGGTGCTGGATGCTCGGGATCGGCCGGCCGACCGAGCCGAGCTTGCGCAGGGAGTCCTCCCCGCGCAGCACGCAGGTGATCGGCGAGGTCTCGGTCTGGCCGAACACCGCCACGTTGAGCGCGGCGGGGAACTTCTCGCCCATGGCGCGCAGCGTCGCGTCACTCGCGGGAGCGGCCCCCCAGCTGATGATGCGCAGCTTCAGGTCGCGCTTGTCGATGTCGGGCTGCGCGCAGATCAGGTCCCACTGCTGCGGGACGTTGAACACGACGGTGGCGCCCTCGCGTTCGTACGCGTCGAGCACGGCCGCCGGATCGAAGGCGCCCAGCGGATGGATCACCACCGTGCCGCCGACCAGGATGTTCGCCACGATCGAGCCGAGTCCGGCGATGTGGAAGAAGGGCGCCGTCAGGAACCCGACGTCGGAGTCGTCGAACATCTCCATCGCGCGGATGCAGGTGAGCGCCTGGACCTGCATGTTGCGGTGGGAGAGCATCACTCCCTTCGGCCGCCCGGTGGTGCCCGAGGTGTACATGATCAGCGCGGTCGACTCCTCGCTGATGTCGGGCAGTTCCATCGGCTCGTGCGCCGCGAGGAACTCCTCGTAGGCGAGGCAGCCCTCCGTCGCCCCGGACGGCTCGCCGATCACGACGACCGTGCCGATCGACGCGGCGTCCGGGACGGCCCGCAGCAGCGGCAGCAGCCGGGCGTCGACGACGATCGCCGCGGGGGTGCAGTCGGCCAGGATGTAGCCGAGTTCCAGCGGGGCGAGCCGGAAGCTGAGCGGCACGGCCATGGCGCCCAGGCTGTTCGCCGCGAACACGCTCTCCACGCACCACGGGTGGTTGAGCGTGAGCAGGGCCACGCGGTCGCCCGCGGTGACGCCCCGGTCGGCGAGGGCGGCGGCGAGTTGCAGCGAGCGCCGCGACAGCTGCGCCCACGTCGTCGTCTCGCCGAGGTGGCGCAGCGCGGGCTTGTCGGGGCGCATCGTCGCGTGGGTGGCCGCCTGGGACATCCAGTGGTTCCGGAAGGACCAGGCGGGAGCCGTGTCCGTCGACATGGGCGACTCCTCGGGTTCGTCGGTGGGCAAGGGCCGTGCGTGGTGGGGGTCGTGGCGGCATTGTGCCGTCCAACGCCGCTGGCAGAGAAGCGTCGTGACGTACTTTTGTTAATCGGGAATCACATGGGTCACGGCTCGGGCCCGGTCCGGTCCGACGTGTGATTGACTGGCCGCATGGCCCTGTCCCCGCATGCGTGCGTGCGTTCATGACCGCCGAGCCGACCACGGCCACGCGCCCCCGCAACCGCAGGCAGCTCATCGTCGAGGCGGCCGGCCGGCTGTTCAGCGAGCGCGGCTACCACGCGGCGTCGATGGAGGAGATCGCCGCCGCCGTGGGGATCACCGCCGCGGCCCTGTACCGGCACTTCCCGAACAAGTACGCGCTGTTCGCGGAGTGCGCGCACACCATGGTGGACCGGCTGGTGGCCGCGCTCGACGAGCTGCCGGCCGACGCCGACCCGGCCGAGGTGTTCGCCGCCCTCATCCAGGTGACCGTCGCGCACCGGGCGTCGGGCGGCGTGTACCGCTGGGAGGCCAGGTACCTCGACCGTGAGGACCGCCGGCTGCTCAGGGCCAAGTTCGGGCGGGTCGTCGGGCGGGTCTCCGAGGCCGTGCGGCGCGCGGGTGCGCTGCCCGACGAGCAGTTGCGGGTCGTGGCGGCGCTCGGCGCCATCGGGTCCATCACCATGCACCGCACCTCCATCGCCCAGCGCCGGGTCGAGGACCTGCTGTCGGCCTGCGCCCTGCGGGTGGTCGCCACCGCCCCCCGGGCCTCCGGCGCGAGCGCACGCCCCGTCGAGCTGCCGGTCCTGCCGGTGCCGCGCTCCCGGCGCGCCGAGATCCTCGCGGCCGCCGTCCCGCTGTTCGCCAGGGACGGCTTCGCCAACGTCACGAACGGCCAGCTCGCCGAGGCGGTGGGGCTCGCACCGTCCGCGCTCTACCGCCACTACCCGGGCAAGGTCGACATCCTCGCGGCGGCGTGCCTGCAGGCCGCGGGGCTGCTGGCCCAGGCGGTGGACCAGAGCCTGCAGGACGTGACCGATCCACGGGACGCCGTGGTGGCCCTCGCGTCGACCTACGTCGCGTACAGCTTCGAGCACACCGCCCTCACCAGCGTCGCCGAGGCCGAGTTCGGCGGTCTGCCGGCCGATCTGCAGCGCCCGCTGGTCCTCGCGCAGCGCGAGCACATCGCCGTCTGGGAGCAGCAGTTGCTGCTGGCCCGCCCCGAGCTCGACCCGCGGCAGGCCAGGGTCCTGGTGCACGCCGGTTTCGGCGTGGTGGTGGAGGCCGGGCGGAGCCTGCGCTGGCGGGACGGAGCGGACCAGCGGGCCGCCGTCACCGGGCTCGTCGTGGGCGCGCTCGGCGTCTGAGCGCACGGACCGCGCGGACGCCCGTCCCACGGTGGATGCACCGTGGGACGGGCGGGGTGCGCGAGGGGCCGGGCGGCTCAGGAGCCCGCCCGGTTCCCCGTCGGGATCACGATCGGCGTGGTCGTCCCCGAACTGCCGTTGTTGAGGAAGGCCATGGCCAGGGCGCGGACGAACTGGTCGAACAGGTAGAAGGCCCCCGGTGCGACGGGTGACAGCCCCTCGCGGAACAGGATGAACGCGGGCCACACCGTCCGGATCAGGGTCGCCGACGCGTAGTCGCGCTTCAGCCCGAGCCAGTCCCCGATCTCGTCGCTGAGGACGTAGCGGACGAACTCGTTGAGGAACCCGCGGGTGACGCCCAGGTCGATCTGGGCGGTCAGCCCGAGGAGGTCCTCGGCGAGTTCGATGCCCTCGGTCGTCGGCGAGAGGATCGGGGTGAGCACCTGGCCCGACTGGGCCTCCGCGTCGGCCCACGTCTTGGGGATGTACTCGTCCCGCACACCGAGCAGGTGCAGGGCCACCTGCCAGCTGTGCAGGAATGCCTCCTGGTCCGCGGCCGGGAACGGCACCTTCCAGTCGAGCAGCTTCCTGCGCACGAAGGTGCCCAGGCTGTGGAAGGTGACCAGGATGTCCGCGTTGCTGATCGGGATCTTCTGGTCCGCGACCGCCGTCCAGTGGGGCGACTGCGGCAGCAGGTGCCGCACGGCGGCGTGCACCAGACGCGTCTTGTTGGCGGTGACCACCATCTGGCCCGTCGGCTCGAAGCCCTTCAGCTGGGCCAGGTCGTAGCCGAACGTGAACGTCTTGGCCGCGCGGTCCTTCATGTTGGCGCCGCCCGCGGACCAGTAGACGCTCTTGGCCTCCCGCGGGATCACGGTGCTCATGATCCCGCTGCCCAGACCGTAGAGGACGAAGAGGTACGTGTCCTTACGGCGGTTGAAGTCGGCGGCGCGCGCCAGCTTCACCGGATCCGCCCACGAGGGCAGCTTGTTGACCTTCTGCAGATAGGCGGACAGCTCGGGTGGCAGGCCGCTGGGCAGGGGGTCGTTGTTGTTCACCCACGACCCCATCGCGGTGTTGACCGCCGGGATCTGGCCGTTGTCGAAGAGGGAGGCCAGCAGCTGGTCCACCTCGTCGTCCCAGACGTACTCCGGGTCGGTGCCCGATCCGGCACCGGCGACGGAACCCGCCGACGACCACGCCCATGCGTCGGTGCTGCCCGCCGCGCCCACGAGGCCCAGGGCCGCCCCCAGGGACAGGACTCTTCTGCGGCTGAGATTGCTCATTGACTTGCTCGCTTTCCTGGTAGGACGTGCGGCTCATCACGCCTTGTATCACCGGGAGTTGGCGTTGCCTGCACGGCTCGAAGCTTGTTCCAGGATGTGATTTTTGATTAACATAGCGAGGCGCGCTGCCATCGACAAGGGCAGCGCCACGGCGTTCCGGATCGATCCCGTCCCGTACGACCGAGGAGCTCGCATGACCACGGAGCAGGACCAGACCCCGGCACCGCCCAGCCCTGCGACGACGAGCTCCAGGCCCGGGTGGGTGACGGACGAGTCGATCGCGCGGTGGTGCGGGTGGGTGTCCAAGGAGGCGTCGGGCGACGGACCCGACGGCGGTGAGGTGACCACGGCCGTCGCCCCGTTCGACCTGGCGCCCACCGCGGCCGTCCCCGTCAGCACCCCGGCCGACGTCGAGGCGGCGGTGGCCGGCGCCCGGGCGGCCCGGCCGCAGTGGGCGCGGACGTCGCTGAGGGACCGCGGCGCCGTCGTCCTCGCCTTCCACGACCTGCTGCTCGAGCGGCAGGACCAGGTACTCGACCTGATCCAGTGGGAGACCGGCAAGGCGCGCTACCACGCCTGGCAGGAGGTGGCCCAGGTCGCGGCCATCGCCCGGCACTACGCGCGGCGCGCCCGGCACTACCTGGCCCCGCGCTCCGTGCGCGGCATGGTGCCCGGCCTCACCAAGGTCAGGGAGGTGCGCGTACCGAAGGGCGTCGTCGGCATCGTCTCCCCGTGGAACTACCCCCTGTACCTCGGCGTGGGCGACGTGTTGCCGGCCCTGCTGGCCGGTAACGCCGTGGTCTCCAAGGCGGATGCGCAGACCGCACTGACCCTGCTGTGGACACGCGACCTGATGGCGCGGGCCGGACTGCCGGCCGAGCTGTGGCAGATCGTCACCGGTCCCGGGCCCGTGGTGGGCACCGCCCTGGTCGACGCCGTCGACTTCGTCTGCTTCACCGGGTCGACCGCCACCGGGCGCTCCGTCGCGGAGCGGGCCGCGCGACGGCTGACCGGCGCCTCCCTCGAACTCGGCGGCAAGAACCCGCTGATCGTGCGGGCGGACGCCGACGTCACCGCCGCCGCGGCCGGCACGGTGGTGGCGGCCTTCGCCAACTCCGGGCAGATGTGCATCCACATCGAGCGCGTCTACGCCCACGAGAAGGTGTACGACGCCTTCCGCACCGAACTGGTCCGGGCGGTGGAGGCGCTCCGGCTCGGACAGGGCTACGACTACGCCGCGGACCTCGGCCCCCTCACGTCGGCGGCGCAGCTCGCCGCCGTCGAGCGCCACGTCGACGGCGCGCGGGACAAGGGGGCGACCGTGCTCACGGGCGGCCGGACCCGACCCGAGATCGGCCCGCTCTGCTACGAACCGACGGTCCTCGAAGGCGTCACGGACGAGATGGCCGTGTGCGGCGACGAGACGTTCGGCCCGGTCCTCTCGCTCTACTCCTACGCCACGGACGACGAGGCCGTGGACCTGGCCAACCGGGGGAGCTACGGCCTGTCGGCGTCCGTCTGGTCGAAGGACACCCGCGCCGCCGCCCGGCTGGCGGCCCGGATCCGCGCCGGGTCGGTCAACATCAACGACGGCGCCGCGGCCGCGGCCGGCAGCATCGAGGCCGGGATGGGCGGCATGGGCGACAGCGGACTGGGCCGGCGGCACGGGGCCGAGGGCATCCGCAAGTACACCGAGAGCCAGACGGTCGCCACCCAACGCCTCATGCCGCTCGGCCCGCCGAAACCGGGGCGGAGCGCGGTGGAGGGCTTCGTGCGCCGCACCAACGGCCAGCTGTCCCTGCTGCGCCGGCTCGGTGTGCGATGAGCGGCCGCACGGCGTCCGTGGGCGAGCGGTGGCGGGCCCTGCGGGCCGCGCAGGGCCCGCACGACCCGGCGGACCTCGACGCCCTCTGGGCGGACCTCGACGTCGTCGACGCGGCGTCGGTCCTCGGCCCCTGGCGCGGATTCGCCTTCCCGACCGGCCACCCCATCGAGAAGGTGCTGGCCACCAGCCGCTGGCACGGCAAGCGGTTCGACGCGCTGGACGACGCCAAACCGCTGATCTGCCGCGCCGGCGACGGCAGCCTCTACTCCGACACCGAGGCGGGGCGGGGCGGGGCCAGTCTCTGGAACGTCCAGTTCCGCGGTGAGGTGACCGCCACGATGGTGTACGACGGCATGGCCGTGCTCGACCACTTCAAGCGCGTGGACGACACCACCCTCATGGGCGTGATGAACGGCAAGCCCGGACTCGTGCTCGCGGCGGGCCGGCACTTCTACTTCGGCCTGGAGCGCGAGTGAGGACCTCCGTGCTGCTCTCCCGCGGCGCGGGACCCACCGCAGTCGTCGAGGCCGAACTGGACGATCCGCGCGCCCACGAGGTGGTCGTCAGGATCGAGGCCGTCGGCGTCTGCCACACCGACCTCGTCACCCGAAAGGCGCTCGGTGACCGGCCCGCCGTGCTCGGTCACGAGGGGTGCGGCATCGTCGAGCGGACCGGCACCGCGGTCGACACGCTCGCCGTGGGGGAGCGCGTCGTGATCTCCTTCGCGTCCTGCGGCCGGTGCGGACAGTGCCGGGCGGGCCATCCCGCGTACTGCGACCTGGCGAGCGCCCTCAACGCGTCGGGGCGACGCCTGGACGGGACGGCCACGATCCGCGTCGACGACGTCCCGGTGTTCGGCGCCCACTTCGGGCAGTCGTCGTTCGCCGCGGCCGCGCTGGCCGACGCCAGGTCCTGCGTCCCGGTCGGCGATACGCCACCGGAGGTCGCCGCCCCGCTGGGGTGCGGATTCCTGACCGGCGCGGGCGCGGTGCTCAACGTGCTGCGGCCGGGCCCCGGCGACCGGCTCCTGGTGGTCGGCGCCGGCGCCGTCGGCACCGCCGCCGTCCTGACCGCCCTGTCCGACGGCGTGGAGGTCGTGGTGGCGGAGCCCGTCGCCGCGCGTCGTGAACTCGCGGTCCGCTTCGGCGCGCTGGCCGTCGCCTCCCTGGACGACCCCGTCCCGTCGGTCACCCACGCGCTCGACACCACCGGACGCCCCGAGGCGATCACCCGGGCCCTCGCACTGCTGCGGCCCCGGGGAGCGCTGGCCGTGGTCGGCCTCGGGCCCGCCACCGCCGGTATCGACGTGCGGGACCTGATGCTGCGCGGGCTGCACCTGCGCGGCTGCGTCGAGGGCGACGCCGAACCCTCGCTCCTCGTCCCCGAACTGATCCGGCGTCACGTCGAGGGCCGCCTGCCCCTCGACGCCCTGGTGACCACGTACCCCCTGGACGACTTCGACCGGGCGGTCACCGACCAGCGGGCGGGCCTGACGCTGAAGCCCGTGCTCATCCCGCCCGGCTGACCCCTCCGCCGAACTCCCGCTCCCCGCCGTACTTCCGCTCCCCGCCGTGTTCCTGCTCCCTGCCCCATGTACGAGATCAGCTCAGATCGGAGTCCTGATGACGAGTGCGATCCGCGCCGAACGGTCGCTGTACGACGACGACCACGAACTGCTGCGCGAGACGGTCCGGGCGTTCGTCGACAAGCACGCCGCACCGCACGCCGAACGGTGGCGCGCCGAGGGCAAGGTCGACCGCGAGCTGTTCCAGGAGGCCGCCCGGGCCGGCATCCTCGGCTTCAACATCCCCGAGGAGTACGGCGGCGGCGGAGTCACCGACTTCCGCTTCAACGCGGTGATCGGCGAGGAGTTCTCCCGCCACCCGGTCTCCGACGGCCTCGCCTGCGTGGGACTGTCCAGCGACATCGTGGTGCCCTACTTCACCGACCTGACCGACGACGAGCAGAAGGCCCGCTGGCTGCCGGGCATCGCCGCCGGCGAGTCGATCGTCGCGGTCGCGATGACCGAACCGGGCACCGGCAGCGACCTGGCCGGCATCGCCACCACCGCCGTCCGCGACGGCGACGACTACGTCGTCAACGGCAGCAAGGTCTTCATCTCCAACGGGCAGAACGCCGACCTGGTCGTCACCGCTGTACGGACCGGACCCGACCGGCACGGCGGGATCAGCCTGCTGGTCGTCGAGGCCGACCGGCCCGGCTTCTCCCGGGGCCGCAACCTGGAGAAGATCGGCCTGCACGCCCAGGACACCAGCGAACTCTTCTTCCAGGACGTCCGCGTGCCGGCCGTTAACCTGCTCGGCGCGGAGGGCACCGGCTTCAAGTCCCTGATGCGCAACCTCCCCCAGGAACGGATCTCGATCGCCGCCAACGCCGTGGCGTCCATCGAGGGCGTGCTGGAGCGGACCGTGGAGTACGTCAGGGAGCGCAAGGCGTTCGGCCGCACCGTCGGCTCCTTCCAGAACACCCGCTTCCAGCTCGCCGACATGGTCACCACCGCCCGGGTCGGCCGCGCCTACATCGACGACCTGCTCGCCCGGCACACCCGCGGCGAACTGAGCGCCGCCGACGCCGCCGCGGCCAAGTTCTGGGCCACGGAGCAGTACGTCGACATCGTCGGACGCTGCCTCCAACTGCACGGCGCCTACGGCTACATGCTCGAGTACCGCATCGCCCACGACTACCTCGACTCCCGCATCACCACCATCTACGGCGGCACCACGGAGATCATGAAGGAGATTGTCGCGCGCGACCTGGGTCTCTAGGACCGGCGGCGCGACCAGCGGACTCGTCAAGGCCACCCCGGC
>NZ_JAMOLN010000144.1 GCF_024448165.1 Streptomyces longispororuber | reverse complement strand
GTCCTGGTGACCGGGGGCGGCACCGGGCTCGGCCGGGCGGTGGCGGCGGAGTTCGCGCGGCTCGGCGCGGCCGTCATGATCGTGAGCCGCAAGGCGGAGCATCTGGCGCCCGCCCGCGAGGAGTTGGCGGCGATCGAGGGTGCGGGGCTGGTCACGGCGGCGACCTGCGACATCCGTGACGCGGGCCGGATCGCCGAGGTCTTCGACGCGGCGGTGGCGGCGCACGGGCAGCTCCCGGACGTCCTGGTGAACAACGCGGCCGCCAACTTCCCGGTGCCCGCCGAGGAGTTGACGCCGAACGGCTGGCGCTCGGTCGTCGACATCACGCTCAACGGGACGTTCTTCATGACCCGCGAGTTCGCCCGCCGGCACCTCGCCGCGGGGACGCCCGGTTCGGTGATCGCGGTCGGCGCGTCGTACGCGTGGACGGGCGGTCCGGGGTTCGCGCACAGCGCGGCGGCGAAGGCGGGCGTGAAGAACCTGGTGGAGACGCTGGCCGTGGAGTGGGGCCCGTACGGCATCCAGGTCAACGGGCTGGTGCCGGGCCTCATGCCGCACGACGACATGACGCCCGACATCCGCGGCAACCTGGACCGGGCCGAGGACCCGGCGTCCAGGCAGCCCGCTCTCCGGGTGGGCGCGCCACGGGAGTTGGGCTGGGCGGCGACCTTCCTGGCGTCTCCCTACGCCCGGTTCGTCAGCGGCCACACGCTCGTGGTGGACGGGGCGAACTGGCAGCGGCGCGGCCCGGTCAACGCTCCCGTCGTGCCGGTGCGCGAGCAGTTGGGGCGGGGGCCGTTCGCGGCCGACTGACACGGCTCAGCCGATCCGCCGGCCGTAGACGTGGTCGACGGTCATCGTCATCAGCACGCGGCGGTCGGACACCATGACCGACCGGTACTCGTCCCAGTCGGGGTGCTCGCCCGCGGCCTCGCGGTAGTAGGCGACGAGGGCCTCGACCTCGGGGCCGTGCGGGTCCGTACCGGGGCCGACGAGCTCCACCGTGCCCTCGGCGGTGGCCCAGGCGCGGCCGTCGGGGCTGGTGACCTCCAGGGCGGCGCGCGGGTCACGGCGCAGGTTCGCGGTCTTCGCCCGGCCCTCGGTCATCGAGACGTAGAGCTTCTCGGCCGCCGGGTCGTAGAAGGGCATGACCGGGGAGAGTTGGGGGCGGCCGTCGGACTTCAGGGTGGCGAGGACGCCGAGCCGGCTCTCGGCGAGCAGGGCGCGCGGGTCGTACGAGGAGGTGGTCATGGCGGGATTATCACCCGCCTCCACGCGTACGGCGCGGCACACCGGCCGACCGCTGCCTCACGCACCCTCACGCGCCGCGGAACTCCGGCGGCCTGCGTCCGGCGTGCGCGGTGAAGCCCTCCGTCGCGTCGTCCGACGTGAGGGTGAGGGCGGCGCTCATGGCGACCCGGTCGAGAGCGGCGTCGAGTCCGGCGTCGGCGTAGGCGTCGATGTCGCGCTTCACGGCCTGCACGGCGAGCGGGGCGTTCGCCGCGGTCTCCGCGGCCACCTCGCGTGCGGCCTGTTCCAACTCCGCGGGTTCCACGACCTGTTGGAGCAGGTGGAGCCGGAGCGCGGTGTCCGCGTCGATGCGGCGTCCGGTGAGCGCGAGGAACTTGGCCCAGCCGGCGCCCGCCTCGCGTGCGATCCGCAGATCGCCGCCCGCGTCGACGGAGACGCCCAGCCGGGCCTCCGGCAGGGCGAACACCGCGTCGTCGGCCGCGATCCTGACGTCCGCCATGAGGGCCAGCTCGAAGCCGAAGCCCAGGCAGTACCCCTGCACGGCCGCGACCACGGGCTGCGGCAGGCGGGCGAACGCGGCGAACCGCTCGTGGATCCAGCGGATCCCCTCGTAGTAGCCGCGGCTGCGCGCCGCCACACTGTCGCCCTCGATCCCGCCGCCGGGCGCGGTCACGTCGATGCCGGCGCAGAAGGCCCGCCCCTCGGCCCGCAGCAGGACCACGCGGATCCGGTCGTCGAACCGGATCCGGTCGGTCAGCACCCCGAGCTGGCGGCTGGACTCCCAGCTCCAGGCGTTGAGCTTGGCCGGACGGCAGAGCGTGAGCACGCCGATGCCGCCCTTCTCGACGTCGAGCCGTACCCGGCACGCCTCGCCCTCGGGGATCTCCGTGTCGGTGATGTCGATCATGTGGCGCCCCTGTCCGGCCGTCGGCGTGCCTGGCGGCGCGCAGCGTAGTGCGGGCCGTCCGCACAGTGAAGGGACGCGAGGCGGACAGATGAGTAGACACTGTCTACTCATCTGGGGTAGACAGTGTCTATGCAGAGTGACGACAGCGGCGGCGGGCTCCGCGACCGCCTCATCCGTACGGGCGTGGAGCTGGTGGACGCCGAAGGCGTGGGGGCCCTGTCCCTGCGGGAGATCGCGCGCAGGGCGGGCGTCTCGCACGGTGCGCCCCGGCGTTACTTCCCCACGCACCTGGAGCTCCTGTCGGCGATCGCCCGGCGCGGTTTCGCCGATCTCGGCGCGCGGGTGGCACAGGCGGTGCGGGACGGTGACGCGGACCCGCGCGCCCGGATCGCGACGCTCGCCGCCGTCTATCTCGACTTCGCGGCGCGCCATCGCGGCATGTACGAGCTGATGTTCCGTCACGATCTGCTGGAGAGCAACGAGTTGGGGCTGCGCGAGACCAGCCTGCCGCTGTTCGGGATGCTGGTGGAGCTGGTCGCCGTCGTGCGCCCGCAGGCCGAACCCGCCGTCGTCGCGGGCGCGTTGTGGGCGAACCTGCACGGGGTCGCCCAGCTGTGGGGCTGGGGCAGCCTGCAGCTGGCGGCCGGTTCGGACGACGTCGAGCCGCTGCTGCGCGCGGTCCTCGACGCCCACCTGGGACCGCGGACATGAGCGGCGCGGGGCTCCTGCACCGCCGGGTCACGCTCGCCGGGAGCGTGCTGGGAGCGGTCCTCGTGGCGCTCGACGGGACGGTCCTGACCATCGCCCAGCCCGCGCTCCAGCGGGACCTCGGGGCGTCGCTCGCGCAGGTCCAGTGGACCAGCACCGGCTATCTGATCGCGGTGGCGAGCCTGCTGGTGTTCGCGGGCCGGCTCGGCGACCGGTACGGGCACCGGCGGCTCTTCGCGTACGGCATGCTCGGGTTCGCGGCGGCGTCGGCGGGCATCGGGTGCGCGCCCGGCGTCGGCTGGGTGATCGGACTGCGGATCGCCCAGGGTGTGTGCGGCGCGCTGCTGCAGCCCGCGACGCTCGGCATGCTGCGCGCCGCGTACCCGCCGGACCGGCTGGGCATGCCGATCGCCCTGCGGACCAGTGCCATCGGTGTCGCGGCGGCCGCCGGTCCGCTGATCGGCGGGGTGCTCACGGCGCGTCTCGGCTGGCGCTCGGTGTTCTTCCTCGGAGTGCTGCCCGCCGTGGCGATCGCCCTCCTCGTCCTGCTCGTACGCGACCGGGAGCCGGCGGCGCGGCCGCGCACGGCCGGCCTGGATCCGGGCGGGGCGCTGCTGCTGGGGTCGGCGCTCGCCTGCCTGGTGACGGCGCTGGTCGCGGTGCCGGGGGCGGGCTGGTCGGCGGGTGCGGTGCTCGCGGCCTGCGGGGCGTGCGCGGCCGGGGCGGCGTTCGTCGTCCACGAGCGCCGGACGGCACATCCGCTGCTCTCCCCCGCACTGCTGGCCTCCCCCGTCGTGGCGGCGGCGCTCGGCATCCTGCTGTCGGCCTCGGCGGCGCTGTTCGGCACGCTGTTCACGGCCACGTACTTCCTGCAGGACGTGCTCGGTCTCGACCCGCTCGACACGGCCCTGCGGATGCTGCCCGTCGCCCTGTGCATGGTGCTCGCGGCGCCGCTGAGCGCGGTGCTGCTGCGCCGGTCCGGGGCGCGGGCGACGACGTCGGCGGGGATGGCGCTCATGGCGGCGGGGGTCTTCGGGTTCGGCCGGCTCGACACCTCGGCGACCCGACTGGCCGTCGGGGCCTGCGCGTTGGCGATGGGCACGGGCTTCGGCACGGTGATGGTCAGCGCCACCGAGGTCCTGGTGCGCCGGGCCGCCCCGGGCGAGGCGGGGGTGGCGGGCGGCCTGCAGCAGACCGCGATGAACGTCGGGCCGACGCTCGGGGTGGCGACCGCCACGACGCTGCTGGCGTCCGGGACGGACTTCGTGGCGTCGATGGGGACGACCCTGACGGTGCTCGCGGCACTGGTGGTCGCCGTCGGTGCGACCGCGCTGCGGCTGCCGGGCGGGACGCGTACCGCGGCGGAGGTCCCGCGACCGACCACGGAGTGACCGCGCGCCGCACGGCGCCCCCGGTGCGCGGTCGCGTCGGTCAGTGCTCGATGCCGTCGATGAGTTCGCGCGCCCCCTGCCGCAGCAGCGCGACCGCCACGGACATGCCCAGGGTGGCGGGGTCGAGGGGCCCCGCCCACTCCTGCGCGTTCAGCACCCGCTTCCCGTCGGGCGTGAACACACAGGCCCGCAACGACAGATCGCCGCTGCGCTCGGCCCGCGCGTACCCGGCGACCGGCGAGTTGCAGTGCCCCTGGAGCACGTGCAGGAACATCCGCTCGGCCGTCGCCTCCCGCCAGGTGTCCCGGTGGCCGAGCCCGCTCACCGTGTCGAGCGTCGCCTCGTCGTCGGCCCGGCACTGCAGGGCGAGGATCCCCGCCCCGATCGGCGGGCACATCAGCTCCGGCGCGAGCACGTCGGTGATGACGTCGGTGCGCCCGATGCGCTCCAGGCCGGACAGGGCGAGGAGCAGGACGTCCGCGTCGCCCGCCGCGAGCTTCTGGAGCCGCCGGTTGGCGTTGCCGCGCATCGGCACGCACGTCACGTGCGGGTGGCTGGCGGCGAGTTGGGCGACCCGCCGGACCGACGAGGTGCCGATGCGGGTGCCCTCCGGCAGTTCGTCGAGCGTCCGCCCGGCCGGGTCGATCAGCGCGTCCCGCACGTCGTCGCGCTTCAAGTACGCCCCGAACGTGCACCCTTCGGGCAGCGGCCGGTCCGCGGGGATGTCCTTCAGGCAGTGCACGGCGAGGTCCGCGTGCCCGTCGAGGAGCGCCTGGTCGACCTCCTTGGTGAAGGCACCCTTGCCGCCGAGCTTCGACAGGTCGCCCATCCACTTGTCACCGCTGGTGGTGACGGGCACGACCTCGGTGCGCACGTCCGGGTGGAGCGCGGCGAGTTCGGCGCGGACGCGCTCCACCTGGGCGAGGGCCATCGGGGAGGAACGGGAGACGATGCGGATCAGCTCGGCAGCCATCCCGCCACGATAGGGGACTCAGGCCTCAGCGGCTGAACACTTCGAACGGTACGGCCGGCTTTCCGCCGAACCTCTCGGCCGCTCCCTGCACGTTCTGCGTGAGGAACGTACGGCAGTAGGTCTCCGGGTCCTCGTCCGTCAACGCCTCGATGTACGTACGGTGTTCGAGCAGCGAGCGCACCGATCGCTCCAGGCCGTCCGTGGCGTCGACCGCGTGCGTCGGCTGCGCGGAACCGGCGACGGCGACCCACTTCACCCCGTTCCACGGCTCCAGGCCCTGCTCGGTCAGCTCGGGGAAGATCCACCGGTTGCCCGCGTCGGAGGCCGCGTCGAGCGTGGCCCGGCCGACGGCGACGTGGTCGGGGGTGTTCCAGTAGACGCCGCCCCAGGTGTCCCGGTGGTTGAGGGTGATGACGAGTTCGGGGCGGTGGCGGCGGATCGCGGCGGCGATGTCGCGGCGCAGGGCAGTGCCGTACTCGATGACGCCGTCCCGGTGGTCGAGGAACTCGACGGTGTCCACGCCGACGACGGCGGCACTGGCCCGCTGCTCCTGCTCGCGCAGCGGACCGCACTTGGCCGGTTCGAGGGTGTCGATACCGGCCTCGCCCCGGGTGGCGAGCACATAGCCGACCTCGCGTCCGGCGTCGGTCCACGAGGCGATGGCGGCGGCGCAGCCGTACTCCAGGTCGTCCGGGTGGGCAACCACCGCGAGGGCACGCGTCCAGTCCTCCGGCATGGGCTGGAGCTGGGCGTTCGGGTTCGCATTCGATTCCGGCAGGCTCATGCGGCCAGCGTATGTCGCGGCGGGTCGGTTCGACGGGCTACAGCCCGTGAAGCCCGGCCGGAATGAAGTGTTCCCCACGGACGCGCATTCAGGACGTCGTCCATGCCCCGCACCGCCCGGCTTCCCCCCGACCCTGGCCAGGGGGAAGCCGCGTCACGTCACACCTCGCCGCGCACCATCCCGAGGAGCCGGTCGAGGACGCGTGGGCCGCCGGCTCGGAGGCCGTCGTGTTCGAACTCGTTCGTGACCCAGGGGCGCAGGCCGCGGATCGCGGCGGCCGTGCGCAGGGCGTGCTCCGTGTCGACGTACATGTCGTCGTGGTAGACGGCCGCCGCCACCGGCACCTCGTTGGCGGCCAGCCGGACCGGGTCGTACAGCGGGGCCCACTCCGTGCGGGACGCCAGGAGGTGGGCGGCCTCGCGCAGTGGCCGCAGTGCCGGGTCGAGGTCGAACTGCCACGGGTGGACGGACTCGCCCGTGAAGAGCAGCGGCCCGCCGGACGCCAGCGTCTTCTCGCCGTCGAACTGCGGGAACTCGCCGCGCACCCGCTCCGCCGACCAGTCCGTGGCCCGCCCGCCCTGGGCGTAGATGGCCTCGTGCACCACGGCGTACAGCGGGTGGGCCGCGTACGACAGTGCGGCCGCCGTCTGCTCCAGGAACGCGTCGGACAGTTCGCGCCCCGCGGGGGTCCGGACGAACGCGTCCTCCAGGAGGTGGTGCAGCCGGTCGCTGCCGTCGCTCCCGCCGAGCCAGATGCCAAGGGACTGGAACGCCTCCAGCGTCAGCCGGTAGCCGTTGGGCAGGGCCGGCTCGTGCTCCAGGACGTACGTGGCGATCTCCCGCGCCCGCTCGACGTCCATCGGGTAGCGGGCGTAGTGGGCGCGGACCTTGCGCTCGATGCGCGGGAAGGCGGCGCGGTAGACGTCGTCGGCGTGGCCGTCCAGGGTGGGCAGGCCGCCGGTGATGAGGGCCGCGGTGAGGCCCTCGGGGGCGGCCGACAGGTAGCGGACGGCGCAGAAGCCGCCGAAGCTCTGGCCGAGCACGGTCCAGGTCGCACCGCCGGTGACCTCGTGGCGGATCAGCTCGCAGTCGCGGACGATCGAGTCGGCACGGAAGTGCGTGAGGTACTCGGCCTGCGCGTGGGCGTCGCCGCGCAGCGGCAGCGTCTGGCGGTTGACGGGCGTGGAGGCGCCCGTGCCGCGCTGGTCGAGGAGGAGGACGCGGTGGTCCTGGAGGGCGCGGCCGAGCCAGGCCTGCTTGCCGGAGAACCGGTTGGCGCCGAAGCCGGGACCGCCCTGGAGGTAGACGAGCCAGGGCAGTTCCTCGTCCTCGCGGCCCGCGGCGACGGCCTCGCGCGCGTACACCTCGATCCGCTCGCCGTCGGGGGCGGTGTGGTCCAGCGGGACGGAGAAGCGGCGGTCGGTGAGGACGACCCCGGCCTGTCGGTAACGCGCGGCGCTCAAAGCGACTCCAGTACGGATGACGGTGCGGGCGGCCCGGTATGCGGACGTCCGGGCCCGCCGCCCAGTTCAGCACATGGCCCCGTCCGGCGTCAGCGCGGGCCCAGGCTGGACCCCCGGACGACGAGCTCGGGCTGGAGCACGACGCGGCGGTGTTCGTGGCGGCTGCCGTGGTCGGCGGCGTCGATCTCCTCCAGGAGGAGGTCGGCGGCGAGGGCGCCCATGGTGACGGCGGGCTGGCGCACGGAGGTGAGCGGGACGGCCGCCGCGGCGGCGAACTCGATGTCGTCGTAGCCGACGATCGCGATGTCCTCGGGCACCCGCACCCCGGCCGCGTACAGGGCCTGGAGGACGCCGAGGGCGAGCAGGTCGTTGGCGCAGAAGACGGCGGTGGGCCGGTCGGCGAGGCCGAGGAGGCGGGCGCCCGCGTCGCGGCCCGCCGCCACGTCCAGGCGTTCGGTGGGCAGTTCGTGCAGCGCGCCGGCGGGCAGTCCGGCCTCGTCGAGCGCCCGCAGCGCGCCCTGCCTGCGGTCCTTCACCTGGTTGAGGGCGGGCGGCCCGCTCACGTAGGCGATCTTCCGGTGGCCCGCGTCGACGAGGTGGCGCACGGCGAGCGCTCCGCCGTTCACGTCGTCGACGGAGACGGAGCACTCGGTGGCGCCCTCGGCGACCCGGTCGACGAGCACGAACGGGATGTCGTGCCGGCGGAACTGCTCCACGGTCCGCCCGGTCGCCTCCGCCGGGGTGAGGAGCACGCCGCGCACCCGCTGTTCCGCGAAGAGGGAGAGGTACTCGGCCTCCTCGGCGACGCTCTGCGCGCTGTTGCAGACCATCACGCCGAGCCCGGCGTCCCGGGCGGCGCGCTCGGCGCCGCGCGCGACGTCCACGAAGAACGGGTTGCCCATGTCGAGGACGAGCAGGCCCATGATGCGGCTGCGGCCGGCGCGCAACTGCCGCGCCGATTCGCTGCGGACGTAGCCGAGCCGGTCGATGGCCGCGACGACCCGGGCCCGGGTCTCGTCGGCGACGGTGTCGGGTCGGTTGATGACGTTGGAGACCGTACCGACGGACACCCCAGCGGCTCGGGCGACGTCCTTGATCCCCACGGACTGTGCCATCGGGTGCGGTCCTCCAGGTGAGCGGGTGCGGCAGGGGGGAGTGTACGTGGGACGGCCCCGTCCTGTTCGATCAGTCGGACCGTCGGAGGCGGGGCGAGGCGGGGCGGTCCCGGCCGCCCCGCCTCCGACGGGCCGGTCACACGGCCGGCTCGTACGTCGACGTGAACGTCCACGTGCCGGCGCCCACCTCGAAGCTCGCGACGCCGTCCGCGCCGCCGACGGGTCGTGCGCCCCGCGGCGCCCGGACGTCGCCGGAGCTGACGGGCATCTCGACGCGGGCGGTGCTGCCCGCCGGCACGGTCGCCGTCAGGGTCAACCGGGCGCCGTCGCGCCGCCATTGCGTCGCCGCCTCGCCGTACGGGGTGGTGCGGGTGGCGCGGGCCGAGGTGAGGTCGCCGACGACGGCGGGGGCGATGCGCAGGTGCCGCTGGCCGACCGAGTCCGCCGTCTGGTCGAGCCCGGCCAGGCGCTGGGTGAACCAGGCGTCGATCGCGCCGAGCATGAAGTGGTTCTGCGACTGGCCGGAGCCGCCGTCCCAGCTCTCGCCGAGCGCGGTGTTGCCGGCGAGGACCTGGAAGCCGTAGCTGGGGGACGTCGTCCGTGTCGCGATCTTGTAGACGACGTCGTCGCGTCCCGCCTCGGACAGGACGCGGAACGCGGCGGGCAGCGAGATCTCGCCGAGCAGCAGGTGGTGGTCGGCGGCCTCGACCGAGGACACCAAGTGGGCGAGCAGCCGGGCGCGTTGGCCCGCCGGGTAGGCGCCCATGTCGAGTGCGAGGGCCTCGGCGCCCTGTCCGCCGCCGCCGAACGTGCCCGTCTCCTGGTCGTAGTAGGCGTCCGACAGCGCCTTGGCGCTGGTGTCGGCCTTGGCCCGGTAGGTGGCCACGTCGTCGTCCTCGCCGAGCACGCGGGCGATGTCACTGAGCGCGTTCACGACGCGCCAGTAGCCGTACGTGCCGGAGACCGCCTTGGGGAACGTCTTGTCCGGGGTGAACCAGTCGCCGAGCGAGTAGTCGAGGATGCCGCCGGAGACCTTCTGCTCCAGGAACGTCACGTACTTCTTCATCTGCGGGTAGTAGGCGCGCATCGTCTCCTTGTCGCCGTACGTCGTGTAGAGCTGCCAGGGCACGAGGACGAACGCGCCGCCCCAGTTGGCGTCGTTGCGGTAGGTGCCGGCGAGCTGGACGTAGTCGGGGACGGTGGACGGGACGAGGCCGTCCGTCGTCTGGGCGTCGGCCATGTCGCGGACGATCTTGCGGAGGTAGGACCGCATGTCGTAGTTGGCGGCGAGGGTGGGGAAGACGAGCTGGTCCTGTTCCAGCCAGCCGAGCTTCTCGCGGCTGGGGCAGTCGGTGAGGATGCTCATCATGTTGCCCTCGACGGCCCGGCGGGTGATCCGGTGGATGCCGTTGATGAGGTCGTTCGAGCTGGTGAAGGTGCCCGCGGAAGCGTTGTCGGCGCGCAGCACCTTGCCGCGCACGGAGACCTCGGCGCCTTCGGGGAGGCCACGGATCTCGACGTAACGGAAGCCGTGGTAGCTGAACTTGGGGTGCCAGGTCTCGGTCCGTGCACTGCCCGTGGTGTAGCTGTCCCACAGGGGTGCGCCGACGTTGCTGATGGACTGGTCGGCGTGGCCGTTCTTGAGGCTCTCGGCGGGGTAGGCGCGGATCGTGGTGCCGCGGGGGGCGGTGACGGTGAGCTCGGGCCAGCCCGCGATGTTGCGGCCGAGGTCGAAGATCCGGCTGCCCTCGGCCGCGCCGCTCACCTCGGTGCCGTCGAGCGTCTCGACGACGCGGACGGGTTCGGTCTCGCGGGCGCTGAGGGTGGCGGGCGCGTCGGCGGCGTCGACCTCCGTCGCCTGTTCCCAGGCCGGGTGGCGGCTGGTGGGGACGCGGCGCGCGTCGTAGTCCTCGCCGCCGTACCAGTTCGAGGACGTGGTGGCGCCGAGCGTGGTGCGCCAGTCGGTGCCCGTGCCGATGCGGCGGACGCTGCCGTCGGCGAGGGTGATCTCCAGCTGGGCGATCAGTTTCGGGTCGGACCGGTTGCCGTAGAGCTTGCGGTAGCGGTCTGCGGTGGAGAGCTGGTTGGCGATGCCGTTGCCGAGTTCGACGGCCAACTCGTTTGTTCCGCCGTGGAGTTGGCGGGTCACGTCGTACGTGGCGTACTGGACTCGGTCGGCGAAGTCGGTGTTGGCGGGTTCGAGGACGGCGTCGCCGACGGGCTTGCCGTTGAGGTGCGCGTCGTACACGCCGAGGCCCGCCACGTAGAGCCGGGCCGAGCGGACGCCCTTGGGGAGCGTGAAGTCCTTGCTGAAAAGCGGGAGTCCGGAGGGCAGGTAGGGCGTGGGCGGGCGCTGGCCGGTGACCCGGGCCGCGGTCGCGTACGGGCCGTCGGCCGTGTCCGCGGTGGACAGGGCGTAGTCGACGGGGAAGCCGGGGACGCGGCCGTCGTCGGTGAGGACGTCGGCGCGCGGGTACAGGACGACCTGGTCGAAGGTACTGGCCTCCTTGAGGTCGAGGGTGAGGGTGACGGGCGCGTCGGGGCCGGTGTGGGCCGGGCTCTGGTAGCCGGCGGCCTGCGACCAGGCGCTGTTCGTGAGGCCGTCCACCGCCAGTTTCGGTTCCCACACCTTGCGTTCGGTGTCGGTCTCGGAGGCGGTGACGGTGGCGCCCTCGGCGAGGTCGGTGCCGGGCGTGCCGGAGTCGCGGACCTCGATCTCGGCGAGCTGGAGGCGGTGAGCGAGGGCCGGGAAGTCGTCGGCGAGGGGCAGGCCCAGCTTCGTCACGTCGAGGCGTACGTAGCGTGCGGTGGTCCGTGGGAGGGTGACGGTCACCGGCTCGACGGTGCGCCTGCCGAGCTCCCAGTCCTGGTGGGTGATCCAGTCGGCGGACCAGTCCTTCGCCTCGGTGAGGCCCGTCTCGAAGACGGCGGGTGCGCTCCAGTCGGCGGCGCGGGCGGCGCCCGGCGCCCACAGCTGGACCCGCCAGTACACGCGGGTGCGGGAGCCGAGGCCGCGCCCCGCGTACGTGGTCTGCGGGACGGTCGAACCGACCTTGCCCGAGTCCCACAGGTCGGCGCGCCCGGCGGCGAGTGCGGCGCGGCTGGTGGCGGCCTGGACGCGGTAGGCACTCTGAGCGGCGCCGCGCAGCTGCCAGCTCAGTTCGGGTGTGGTGTCGTCGATGCCGAGGGCGTCGGCCAGGTGCTGGGTGCGCAGCTCGGCCGCCGTGCTCCGTGCGGCGGGGGCGGCCGTGGCGGACGGGGCGACGGTGACCAGGGCGGTGAGCGCGGTCGCGAGCAGCAGGGAGTGTCTGCGTCGGGTCATGGCGGTGGGCCTCCTGGGTCAGGCGCGGGCGGGCGCGAGGTCGACGGTGAGGGGGCGGCCGGGGCGCAGGACGACCGGGCCGAGCAGTCCGGAGGGCAGCGGCTTCTTGCGTTCGTTGGAGAGGGTGTTGGAGACCCGGACCGCGATCCGGTTGCTGCCGGGCTTGAGTGCGTCCGTCACGTCCACGGTGTACGGAGCCCAGAGGGCGGGGCCGAACTCCTTGCCGTTGACGGTGACTTGGGCGACCTCGCGGACGGAGCCGAGGTCGAGGACGAGACGGCGTCCGGTGAGCGCGGCGGCGTCGAGGGCGATGTCCTTGGTGTAGGTGCCGCTGCCGGAGTGGAGGGGCGCGAGGTCGCTCCAGGTGCCGAGGGGCCGGGTCACCGGTTCCGCGCCGTCCGCGGCGAGGGTGAGGGTCCAGTCGCCGTCGACGGGGATCGGGGTGAGCGGGTCGGTGACCTCGACGCTTCCCGCGTAGGTGCGGTCGCCGTCACGGCCGGTGAGGCGGTGGGTGCCGGGCCGTTCGGCGCGGGCGGTGACGCGCAGCCCCTTGCGGACCCGGGTCACGGCGGCGACCGGGAGCCCATCGGCGTCGGTGATGTACGGGGTGGCGGCGGCCCGGTGGCGCACGACGACGGCGAGCGTCTCGTACGGGTCGAGGACCAGCGGCAGCCGGACGCCGTCCCGGGTGGGCAGGCCGCGGACGGGGGCGGGCCTCACCGTGCCGGTGGCCGGGTCCCACAGCTCGGGTTCGCCGTGCGCGGGCAGCAGGGCCGTGGTGCCGACCCGGGTGCCGCTCTCGTTGTTGAACAGGAACGCGGTGTCGGCGCCGCGCGTGGTGCGCAGGACGCGGACGGCGTCGGCGGCGGGTTCGAGGACGGCGGCCCGCACGGACGCCGCGCTCGCCACGTCGGCCAGGCCGTCCGGCTCGTCGACCCGTACGGCCCGCGTCCCCTTGAACAGCTTGCCGAGCTCGCGGGCGAGCGCCGCGTCGTCCCCGTCGGCGGCGAGCGCGGCCGGTGCGCCGACGGCGACGACGGTGCCGCCGGACCGGGCGAACGCGGTCAGGGTGCGGACGGTCGCGGTGTCCAGGACGGGGGTCGCGGGCACCACCACGAGTTCGTAGGCGGCCCGTCCCACCCGCAGCAGCCCGCCGTCGGTCTCCGCGTGCGCCAGGAGCGCCCGGTCGCCGCTGAGGGCGCCTTCGTGGACCAGGTCGAAGTCGACCTGCGCGCGTTCCAGGGCGTAGGCGGCGTCCGCGAAGGCGCCGTCGACCTCGCCCATGCGCGCCGTGGTCGTGAACTGCTCGGCGGCGCGCTGGGGTTGGAGGAGCGCGGTGCGGGCGGCGGAGGTGCCGCGGGCCAGTTCCATGACGCGTCCGATCCATGCGGAGACCGGCGGCATCGACCACCACCAGGGGTTGCGGGGGCCGAACGGCGGCGCGAAGTAGACGTGGGTCTCGTCGGTCCACAGGGCGTGCAGGACGGCGAGGTTGATGCCACGGGTGGCGTACGCGCCGACGAGGGCCCGCATGAAGTCGGGGGCGATCTGCCAGCCCATGTTGCCGAACATCTCCATGAGGACGCGTGGCCGGCCGGTCTGGTGGGCGACGGAGGCCGGGTTGCGGGGGTCCATGGTGGGGGTGTTCAGCTCGTACTCGGCGGTGATGCAGTCGCCGCCCGGCACCTGCGCCCACTGGTTGATCTTGTGGAGGTCGCCGGTGGAGGCGATCCGCTTGGACGGGGCCGTCTCGTCGTAGAGCGGGTTGGTGATGAGCCGGACACCGCGCTCGGCATACCACTCGGACTGCTTCTCGAAGTAGCGGGAGAACCGGTCGGAGACGGCCTGCCAGTACCGTCCGCGCAGCACCCGGCCGCGCTCGCCGAGGTCGTCGAAGGCGCTCGCGTACGCGGGGCCCGGTGCGGCGCCGACGGCGTCGAGGGCGGCGGCGAGCGCGGGCGACCAGGGGCGGCGCTTGAAGGAGTGCGGCTGGGCGGAGGCGATGAAGGGTTCGTCGTCCCAGAAGCCCTTGACGACGGTGCCGAAGTAGCGGCGGAAGCGGCGGTGGTACTCGCCGGGCACGATGTCGAGGAACAGCTCGGCGGGTTCGTCGTCGAGGAGGTCGAGGTAGCCGCGGGCGTAGCCCGTCGAGTCGTCGGTGAGGTCGATGCCGCCGAACAGGTCGATCTGCCAGGCGCCGGCCGGGACCCGCCAACTGCCTTCCCTGAGGCGGCCGGTGAGGTCCACGAGGTCGGCCGCGTCGCTCGTCCCGACCGGGCGGGCGGTCGCCGCGGCGGGTGCGGGCGCGCTCTTCGGCGCGGTCCTGGCCGCGAAGTCCCCGGCGGCGGACGAGTCGTCGTAGGTCTGGGTGTAGAGGGTGGCGCCGTCGGCGCCGGTCACCGTCAGCTCCTCCCACAGGGCGCGCTGGCCGTCGCGGGCGTGCACGCCGACGCCGTGGTGGCCGGACGTCTGTTCGGTGACGGTGCCCTTGTCCTTGCCGTCCAGGGTGACGGAGACGGTCGCGCCGCTCACGGTGACGGCGAGGGTGTGGAACTTGGTCTTGTTGAAGCCGTCGGTGCGGGTGGACCGGGCGAGCTGGGTGGCCGTGCCGTCGGCGACGCGGGACTGGGTGACGACGCCGGTCTGGTCGAACTCGACGAGGATGCCGTCGCGTCCGTCGGGCGCGGCGCGCACCAGCAGTCCGGCGGCGAGCACGTCGGGCCTGGCGCTCGCGGTGACGGTGCAGTCGCCCCAGTCGGTGCCCGTGCGCAGCACGGCGGGGCCGGCGAGGACGGCGGCGTCGGCGATGAGCTGTCCGGTGTCGACGCCGACCCCGGTGGTCTCCGCCAGGCGTACGGTGGCCGGCCCCTGGACGACGGCGGTGGACCGCCACAGGCCTTTGAGCCGCAGGTCGGGGCGCGGCTCGTAGGTCCGGGAGCCGACGGTGCCGCCGTTGGTGACGAAGTATCCGGCGCGTCCGCTCGGGAAGTGGTTGTCGTTGAACAGCCACACCTTCATGCCGGTCTTCTCGGCGGTCTCCAGGACGTGTCCGACGATGTCGAACCAGCCCTCGGTGAAGAAGGCGGGCTGCATCTCCGCGTTGTCGTAGGGGAAGACGACGACCTCGTAGAGGCCCTTGGCCCGCAGGTCGGCCAGCTGGGTGTCGACGAGTTCGGGGGTGACGGGGCCGTTCCAGTACCAGTACACGGCGGGCCGGCTGTCGCGGCGCGGGTCGGCGAAGCCGGCCGCGTCGAAGCCGGCGGCGCCGTCGGCGTGGGCGAGCGTGGGCAGGCCGCCGGTGAGGGCGGCGGCGGTCAGGGCGGAGAGCGCGACGAAGCCGCGTCTGGACAGGGCGGGGTGCGGTGCGGGCATGGCGGGTCCTTCTCCAGGAGGGTCGGGCGGCTCAGGCGCGGGCGAGCGCCGCGACGTCGGCGGCGGGCAGTGCCCGGTTGTGGATGCGGAATCCGGCGACGGCGCCGTGCAGGTACGGGTGGCTGGGGTTCTGGGAGCGGCCGAGGTAGTTGCGGGCCGTCGCGCCGAGCAGCAGCGGCGAGGAGACGAAGGCGTCGTTGCGGCCCGCCTCGACGCCGTCGACGTACAGGACGCCGCTGCCGTCGCCGACGGTCAGCGCGACGTGCGCCCAACTGCCGGTCGGCAGGGGTGCGTTCGCGTCGACGAAGTCCTCGCCCTCCATCCCGGCGATCTTCAGCGCGGCACGGGGCCGCCCGGTTCCGGTGCGGACGGCGAGGAAGAGGTAGGTCGCCTTGTGGTAGCCGAGGTCGAAGACGCGGGCCGAGTTGGTCTGGGTGTCGACGCGGACCCAGGCGCTGACGGTGAGTTCGGTGAGTCCGGTGATCAGGCCGGGCGGCAGCGCGACGTGGCCGCCGGTTCCGTCGAGGGCGACCGCCGCGGTGCGTCCGTCGCGGCCCGTGGTCCAGGCGGCGCCGCCGGAGAGCAGTCCGTCGGGGTGGCCGCGGGTGCCGTCCGCGACCGCGGTGCCGGCGCCCTCGGCGAGGAGGTAGCGCGCGGTCTCGCGGGGGCGTCCCGGCCGTGGTGGCGTCGCGAAGTAGACGTTGTAGTGCTGGTGGTGGATCTGGTGGAAGGGGCGCAGGGAGATCTCGGTGCCGTCGGCCTGCACGGCGGTGAACTCTGATCTGCCCGGGGTGACTTGGCGTACGGAGTCGCGGTCGAGGGTGGGGATCGTGGGTGAGGTGACGGTGCCGTACGCCCCGGCGAGGACCAGGGGTCCGTGGGTGAGGGCCCGCACGTGCGGGTTGTCTGGGGCGGGTCGCCAGGTCGGGGTGCGGGGGAAGGTGAGCTCGACGGTGTCGCCGGCGGACCAGTGCCGGTCGAGGGTCAGGTACGTGCGCGGTGCGGCGTCGGACGTGTCGACGGCGCGCCCGTTGACCGTCACGCGCGGCGGGCGGGGCCGGTCGGCGTCGGCGAGCCAGCCGGGGACCCGCACCTTGAGCCGGAAGCGGGCCGCGCCGCGGGTGACGGTGATCCGCACCGGGGCGTCCGTGTCCGGCCCGCCACCGGTCTGACGCAGCGTCACTCCGGTGTCCCGCCAGTGCACTTCGGACGGGATGAACAGGTTGACGTACAGGGCGGCGGCGCGTCCCGTCCCCGTCGATCTGAAGTAGACGGTGTCGGCGAACTTGGTGTGGGTCTCCAGGCCGGTGCCGTGGTCGCAGGAGAAGTTGTCGTAGTCGCTGCTGTAGCTGCCGGGCGCGGAGCCGAGGCCGCCCTTGGGCTGCCGCTGCGATCCGGCCCACAGGCCCGTGTAGTACGTGACGTAGCCGTGTGCGGAGTCGGGGTCCTGCTCGCCCAGCATCTGGTTGTACAGGGCCCATTCGTGGTGGTCCATGTACGCGGCCCGGTCCGGGTCGTGCAGGAACAGGCGGCGGCCGAGCTTGAGCATGTTGTAGGTGTTGCAGTTCTCGCAGGTGTCCTCGGAGAGCCGGCTGACGATCTCGCCGGGCGGCCCGAAGAACTCCTGGTTGGAGTTGCCGCCGATGACGTACGAGTGGTCGTGGACAACGATGTCCCAGAAGTGCGCGGCGATCGACCGGTAGCGCTCCTCGCCCGTGGCGTCGTACAGCCTGGCCGCGCCGACGATCTTGGCGATCTCGGTGTTGGCGTGGTGTCCTTCGAGTTCGTCGCGTCCGTCGGCCAGCGGACCGAAGAGGTCCTCCTGGTCGAAGCGGCGCGCGGTGCGCAGCGCGGTCGCGTCGCCGGTGGCCAGGTGCAGGGCGGCGAGCACCTCGTTCATGCCGCCCCACTCCACGCGCAGGACGTTGCGCACCTGGGTGGCGTCCAGGGGGGCCATGCGTGCCTCGACCCAGCCGGCCATTCCCGTGAGGACGTCGAGGGCCTGGGCGTTCCCGGAGAGCCGGTACTGGTCGAGGAGTCCGGCCATGATCTTGTGGATCGTGTAGTAGGGCGCCCAGGGCTTGCCGCCCGCCTCCAGGTCGGCGAAGACCTTCTCGGGGAAGGCGGACAGGTATCCGTCCGTGAACCCGGCTGCGGGCGCGGCGCGTTGGCACTCGGCGAGCGCGGCCACGAGGTGACGGGCCTTGGCGGCGTACGCGTCGTCGCCCGTGTTGGCGTGGGCGAACGCGAGGCCCGACAGGAGGTGCCCGGTGGTGTGTCCGCGCAGCTGGACGTCCGGCGCCTCCCAGCCGCCGCAGGGTTCGGCGGCGGAGGGCAGGCCGACGTTCGTCCGGAAGGTGTGCAGGAGCCGGTCGGGGTCGACGGCCTTCAAGTAGGCGCACGTACGGCGCATGTTGGCGCGGAACGGGCTGTCGAGGAGGGTCACGTCGGACAGATCGAACTCGGCGAGCGCGGGTCCGGATGCTCCGGCCGGTCCGGGCGAACCAGGCGATGCGGGCGAGCCGGACGGTCCGGTGGCGGCCGCGCCCGCCGTGCCGGGCGCGAGCCCCAGCACGACGCCGGCCGCCACCCCCGTTCCCGCGACGAAGTGGCGTCTGGTCAGCTCCGGTCCGGGCATGCGGCGGCTCCTTTGCGCGTCCGTACGACAGGGAGGGTGCGGTGCGGCGGGCGCACCCGGCGGGTGGCCAACAGGGCGACGACCAGCAGGACTTGAATCGTTTCGCTCCGCACCGTCGGCAACTCTGCGCGAGGCCGCACCGCCTGTCAATCCACTTGCACAGGTGCGCTTGGTGCACACCTCTTGCCAGCAGTCACGGCTGCACGTAGGTTCCTCCACCCCACATTGAATCGTTTGAAACCGTTCAACCGCCGCATGACCAGGAACGAGGAGAGTCATGAGCCTGCGCCGTCGGACCGTGCTGAGAATGGGCGCCCTGGCCGGGGCGGCGACGGCGCTGCCGTGGACCGGGGCGGTGCCGGCCGTCGCGGACGCCGCCGGCCCGGCGCCCGTCCGCGCACCGTCACCCGCGCCCGCCGTGCGCCCCAAGTTCCGCTGGTGGTGGCCCGACGCGCTGGTCGACACCGGTGAGATCGCCCGGGAGATCCGGCAGATCGCGGCGGCCGGTTTCGGCGGTGTGGAGATCGCGGCCGTCACGCACAGCATGGACGAGCAGCTCGACACGGTCCGGTACGGCTGGGGCACCCCGGCCTGGCGCGCGGCCGTGGAGGCGGCGCTGCGCGAGGCGAAGAAGCGCGACGTGGTGGTGGACCTGACGATCGGCCCCGCCTGGCCGGCCGCGGTGCCGTCGATCACGCCGGACAGCCGGGCCGCGTCGCAGGAACTCGCCCACGGCGTCGCCGTGCTGGCGTCCGGAGCGGCGTACGACGGGCCGGTTCCGGCCGCCGTCAGTGAGGCCGGGGACGGGGTCACGGACCAGCGGCTGCTGCTCGTCCAGGGCGTGCGGGTGTCGGCGGGCAGCACGCCGACGGCGGTGCCGGTCCGCCTCGACCGGGACACGGTCACCGACGTCACCGGCCGGGTGAGCGGCGGACGGCTCGCCTGGACCGCACCCGACGACGGGGCGATCTGGCTGCTCGTCGCGTACTGGGAGCGCGGCTCGGGCCAGCGGCCGGAGGGCCGCGACCACACCACTCCCCTCGCCTATGTCGTGGACCACTTCAGCGATTCGGGCACCCGCGCGGTCACCGACTTCTGGGAGCGGCACATCCTCACCCCGACGATCCGGGGCCTGCTCAAGGAGACGGGCGGCACGCTCTTCGAGGACTCCATCGAGATCGAGACCGACGCGACGCTGTGGACCCCGGCGCTGCCCGCCGAGTTCGAGCGCCGCATGGGCTACTCGCTGCTCCCCCACCTGGCGACGTTCGTCGAGAAGAAGGAGAAGTACGCCTTCAGCTTCGAGTCGTCGCTCGACAAGGCGGTCCGGCGCGACGTGATGGAGGTCGTCACCGAGCTGTACGTGGAGCATCACCTGCGGCCGCTGCAGAAGTGGGCGCACACGCTGGGGCTGAAGCTGCGGATCCAGCCGTACGGCCTGGAGACCGACGCCGTCTACAAGTCGGCGCTGCTCGACGTCACGGAGGGCGAGTCCCTCGGCTTCAAGAACCTGGACGACTTCCGCTGCCTGGCGGGCGGCCGCGACATGGGCGGCCGGCCGCTGGTGTCGAACGAGGCGGGCGGCACGGCCGGCGGCGCCTACGCCACCACGTGGACCGACACCCTGAAGAAGCTGGTCACGCAGTACGCGGCCGGGGTCAATCAGGCCGTCTTCCACGGCTTCGGGTACGCGGACGCGCCGGGCGCCCAGTGGCCGGGCTTCGCCGCGTTCTCGCCGTACAAGGGGGCCGCCGGGTACGGCGAGGCGTGGGGGCCGCGTCAGCCGCTGTGGCGGCACACGCCGCAGGTCGCGGGGTTCTTGGCCCGGGTGCAGCAGGTGCTGCAGACCGGCGTGAACACGGTCGACGTCGGGATCATGCGGCAGAAGGGCTACGCGGGGTCCGGGCTCGGCGCGCCCTGGTTCACCAGTGACGGCGTCCCCGTCGGCTGGACACACACCTTCCTCAGCCCCCGACTGCTCGGCCTGCCCTCCGCGGTCGTCCGCGACGGGCGCCTGGCCCCGGACGGGCCCGCGCTCAAGGCGCTGGTCGTCGACGGCGACATCATGATCGGCCGGGAGCACACGCTCCAACTCGACGTTGCTGACAAGTTGTTGGGGTACGCGCGGGCGGGCCTGCCCGTCATCGTCATCGGCGACTGGTCCGACGCGCACGTCCCCGGCCTCGCCGGGCCGGGCGACAACGAGCGGCTGCGCGCACTCATCGCCGAACTCCAGGAGCTGGACACCGTCCACACGGTCGCCGACCGCCCCGACGTCCCGGCGGCCATCGCCGCGCTCGGCCTGACCCGTGACGTCGAGTACGCGCAGGCGTCGATGCTGCTGCACGCCCACCGCGTGGCCGACGACGCCGACCACTACTTCTTCGCCAACGACGCGGTCAGCAAGAAGGGTTCGACCGGGACCCGCATCACGCACGACGTCACGCTCACCGCCCACGTGAAGGGCGCGATCCCGTACCGCCTCGACCCGTGGACGGGCGACGTCACCCCGGTCGCCCGGTATACGCGCACCGCCGACGGCCGGTTCCGCCTCACCGTCGACCTGCAGCCGGGCGCGGTCACCGTCATCGTCCTGGCCCGGCCGTCCGGCGTCGCGCCGAAACGGCACGCCGTCGCCACGCAGGCCGACGACGTCCGGGTCCGCGAGGGCGGTCACCTGGAGATCAGGGCGTCGGCCGCGGGCACGTACACGACGACCCTCGACGACGGCCGGACGGTCACCACGACGGTCGGCGCGGTGCCCTCCCCCGTGCCGCTCACCGCGTGGACGCTGACCGTGGACGACTGGCGGCCGGGTGCGAGCGCCACCGAAACCGCCCATGAGCAGCGCGAGTTGACGCTGGACACGCTGGCGCCCTGGACGCGGCTGCCCGGTCTGGAGGACGTCTCCGGCATCGGCCGCTACCGCACCACGGTCCGCCTGGGCGACGACTGGGACCCGGCACGGCACGGCGCGCTGCTCGAACTGGGCGGCGTCTTCGACACGTTCACCGTGCGCGTCGACGGCCACGACCTGCCGCCCGTCGACCAGCTCACCCGCGTCGCCGACCTCGGCGCCCGGCTGCGGCCCGGCACCCACACCATCGAGATCGAGGTGGCGACGACGCTGCTCAACCGGCTCCGGGTCGCCCGCCCCGACGTGTTCGGCGGCGCCAAGCGGCAGGACTACGGACTGACCGGCCCCGTCCGCCTCGTGCCGTACGCGCGCGCGACCGTACGCACCTGACCCCCCACTCCACCGACCAGGACCGCACCGCACCGACCCTGCACGTCACAGAGCACCTTCACCGTCGAAGGGAAACCTGACAGATGAGCAGCGACATCCGCCGCAGGACCGTGCTCGCCGCGACCGCGGGCGCCGTGCCCGTCGTGGCCGCCGCCGGCACGTTCGCGAGCGCCGCCCCCGCCCAGGCCGCACCGCCGGCCGACGGTGGCGGCGCCGTCACCGGCCTGACCGTCGAGCACCGCACCGACCCGCTGGGCACCGACGCGGCCCGCCCCCGCTTCGGCTGGCGCATCGGCGCCCCGGGCCGGGGCCTCACCCAGGGCGCGTACCGGATCCTCGTGGCGTCCGCGCCGTCGCGGCTCACGTCGGCGCGCGCCGACGTGTGGGACAGCGGGCGCGTGGCGTCGGCCGACTCGGTGGCCGTGGCGTACGACGGGCCCCGACTGCGGCCGTCCGTGCGGTACTTCTGGACGGTGACCGTCTGGGACGGCAAGGGCCGCCCGGTCGGCACCGCGTCCCCCGCGTGGTTCGAGACGGCGCTGCTGAGCTCCGACGGGGTGACCGGCTGGGACGGCGCGCAGTGGATCGGCATGAAGGGCAAGGCGCCGAACTCGGCGGGCGCGCCGCTGCTGCGCGCCGAGGCCGCCCTCACCCGGGGCAAGGCGGTGCGCGAGGCCCGGCTGTACATCTCGGCGCTCGGCGTCTACGTCGCGTACCTCAACGGCGAGCGCGTCACCGTCCCGCAGGACGGCGGCCGCACGGCCGAACTGCTCACGCCGGGCTGGACCAACTACGACATGACCGTGAACTACCTGACATACGACGTCACGGACCTGGTCGCGGACGGCGGGCGTGCGGTGACGCTCGCGGCGGTCCTCGGCAACGGCTGGTACAACAGCCGGGTCTCCGACGGCAGCACCTACTACTCGAAGGACGGCAACCCGCTCGCCCTCAAGGCCAAGCTGCTGATCCGGTACGCCGACGGATCGACGCAGACGCTCGTCACGAAGCCGGGCGACGGCTGGCGGGCCACCGACACGGGCCCGTACCGCGCGGACGACATCTACGACGGCGAGACGTACGACGCGCGCCAGGAGATCGACGGCTGGACGGCGAACGGCTTCGACGCCCGGGGCTGGTCCGACGTCGAACTGGTCGGCTACGCCGGGAAGTTCCCCGACGCGAAGCTCGTCGCCTACCCGGGCGAGAGCGCCCGCCTGATGGCGAAGTGGGACCGCCGCCCGCAGTCGGTCACCGTCTACGACGAGGTCACCGGCGCGTCGTCGAGCGCCAACGGCAAGGGCCGGATCGTGCCCGACCCGGCCCGCTCGACCACGAGAGAGCCGGGCCCGGTCACCCTGCGCCCCGGCGACACCGCCGTCTTCGACCTCGGCCAGAACATGGTCGGTGTCCCCCGCTACACGCTGCGCGGCCCCGCGGGCGCCCAGGTCGTCGTGCGGTTCGGCGAGATGCTCAACGACGACAGCGCGGGCGCGGACGGCCCGGTCGGCTCCCTGTACCGGGCCAACCTGCGCAGCGCCAAGGCCACCAGCACGTACACGCTCAAGGGCGCGCAGGACGGCGAGAACCATCAGGACGCGCTGACCTTCTACGGCTTCCGGTACGTCTCGGTGGAGGTGACGACGCCCGGCGCCGAGGTCACCGTCTCCGGCCTGACCGGCCGGGTCGGCACGTCCGCGATCCGGGACATCGGAGACGTCTCCACCGACAACGACGCCGTCAACCAGCTGATCAGCAACGTCCGTTGGGGCCAGCGCGGCAACTACCTGTGGGTGCCGACGGACTGCCCGCAGCGCGACGAGCGGCTCGGCTGGACCGGCGACACCCAGGTCTTCTCGAGCACCGGCCTCTACAACGCGGACGCCGTGCCGTTCCTCAGCCACTTCGAGGACATCCTCGTCGAGTCGCAGCGGATCTACGGCGTGGACGGCGCCCAGTTCACCGCCGTGGCGCCCGGCAACCGGTACAACGCGGCGGCGCCGTGCAGCGGTTGGGCCGACTGCGGGGTGATCGTGCCGTGGACGGTCTGGCAGATGAGCGGCGACACGACGATCGTCGACCGCAGCTGGGACGCGATGGTCCGGTACATCGCCTGGATCGAGCGGAAGGGCGGGGACACGTACGCGGGGCAGGGGGCGATCTTCGCCGACTGGCTGGCGTTCCAGAACACCGGCACCCAGCTGATGAGCGACGTCTACTACGCGTACAGCGTGCGGCTGATGGCGCAGATGGCGCGGGCCACCGGGCGGGACGCCGAGGGCAAGGCCTACGACGAGCTGTTCGGCAACATCCGGCGCGCGTTCATGGCGAAGTACGTGGAGGTCGACGGCGACCGGATCACCGTGCGGTCGAGCATCGGCGGGAAGCCGCCGATGGGCGGTGACCCCGAGGACGACAGCCAGTCGGCGCTGCTGTGGGTGCTCAAGCTCGGCTTCTACGACACGCAGGCCCAACGCCGCGCGCTGGTCGGCCTGTTGGCGGACAACATCGGCAACGACGCGGCGTACAAGGCCGCCCATCCGGACAGCGCTCGCGTGCAGTACGCGGAGAACACGCTCTCCGTCGGCTTCCTCGGCGTGAACGTCCTCGCGCCCGTCCTCACCGACGAGGGCCGCGCCGACCTGGCGTACGCGCTGCTGCACCAGAACGCGATGCCGTCCTGGCTGTACTCGGTGGAGAACGGCGCGACGACGGTGTGGGAGCGCTGGAACTCGTACTCGAAGGAGGACGGGTTCGGGCCGGTCGAGATGAACTCCTTCAACCACTACTCGTACGGCGCGATCATGGAGTGGATGTACGCGTACATGGCGGGCATCGCCCGGGATCCCGAGCACCCCGGCTTCCGCCGCTTCCGGCTGCAGCCGCACGTCGACCCGACGGGCGGCATCACGAAGGTGTCCGCCCGGCACCTGTCCCCGTACGGCGAGATCACCAGCGGATGGTCGCTGGCCAAGGACGGCACGCTGACGTACGAGGCGGTCGTGCCCGCCGGCACCGAGGCGACGCTGACCCTGCCGGCGGTGTCGGCGAACGCGGTGCGCGAGGGCCGGACGCCGCTGGCCGAGGTGGACGGGGTGCGTCTTGAGGGCTTCGCGGACGGACGGGCGACGTACCGGGTGGCGGCGGGACGGTACCGGGTGACCAGCACCGTGCGCTGACGCGCGGGAAGCAGCGGGTGAGGGGGCGGGCCGGCGCGGCCCGCCCCCTCGACACCCTGGATCTCCGGGCCCGGGCCGAGGCCGAGGGCGCCGGCCGCACCTTCGACGGCATCCGTCCGGGCCTGAGCGGCCCGCCCCGCACGCGCGTCACCCCCACGCCCTGCTCGATCCGCGCACCACCAACTCCGGCCGCAGCACGACGTGTTGATGGCGGTGCGCGGACGCCCGCTCCCCCGTCTCCTGGAGCAGCAGGTCCGCGGCGATGGTGCCGAGGGTGAGGGCCGGCTGCCGGACCGAGGTGAGGGGGACGGTGGCGGCCGCCGCGAACTCGATGTCGTCGTAGCCGACGATCGACATGTCGTCGGGCACCCGTATCCCGGCCGTGTAGAGGGCCTGGAGGACGCCGAGGGCGAGCAGGTCGTTGGCACAGAAGACGGCGGTGGGCCGGTCGGCGAGGCCGAGGAGGCGGGCGCCCGCGTCGCGGCCCGCCGCCACGTCCAGGCGCTCGGTGGGCAGTTCGCGCAGCAGTGTGGCGGGCAGGCCCGCCTCGGCGAGCGCTTTGAGGGCGCCCTCCCTGCGGTCCTGCACCTGCCGCAGGTGCGGCGGGCCGCTGACGAAGGCGAGGGCGCGGTGCCCGCCGGTGAGGAGGTGGCGGATCGCCAGGGCGCCGCCCGACACGTCGTCGACCGCCACCGAGCACCCCTCCTCGTCGCCGGCGACCCGGTCCACGACGACGTAGGGAATGCCGTGGCGCCGGAAGTCGCGCAGCGTCGCCCCGCTCGGGTCGGCGGGGGTGATCAGGGCGCCGCGCACCCGCTGTTCGGCGAAGAGGGAGAGGTACTCGGCCTCCTCGGCCGGGTTCTGGGCGCTGTTGCAGACCATGACGCCGAGCCCGGCGTCGCGCGCGGCACGCTCGGCGCCGCGCGCGATGTCGACGAAGAACGGGTTGCCCATGTCGAGGACGAGCAGCGCCATGATCCGGCTGTGCCCGGCCCGCAGTTGTCGTGCGTACTCGCTGCGGACGTAGCCGAGCCGGGCGATGACCTGCCGGACGTGGTGACGGGTGGCCTCGGAGACGCGGTGCGGCTGGTTGAGGACGTTGGAGACGGTGCCCACGGAGACTCCCGCGACCCGCGCCACGTCCTTGATGCCGACCGTCGAGCGCTCACGCAAGGTGGAAGACCTCGGTGAGCGGCCGCATCGCGGCGTCCGGTGCCTGCCCGTCCAGCGCCTCGAAGAACGCGCCCATCTCGGCCTGCCAGCGGGCGTTCACCTCGGTGGCGTCCATCGCGGCGCGCGCCGCGTCGAAGTCCTCCGTCTCCAGATAGCCGACGAGCAGTCCGTCGTCCCGCAGGAAGAGGGAGTAGTTGTGCCAGCCGGTGGCGGTCAGGGCCTCCCGCATCTCCTGCCACACGTCCGCGTGGCGGGCCCGGTACTCCTCGATCCGGTCGGCCTTGACCTTGAGCAGAAAACAGACGCGCTGCATCAACACCCCCTGGGCGATCAGAACTTGAACTGGTCGATGTTCGACTTGTCGAAGACGGTCGGCTTGCCGAGGGAGACGACGCCGTCCTTCTCGATGGTGAACTCGCCGAGGTCACCGGCCTTGAACGTCTCGCCCTCCTTGCCGGAGATCTGGCCGGACTCCAGGGCGACTGCGGTGTGCGCGGCGAGCGCGCCCAGCTTGGCCGGGTCCCACAGCTCGAACGCCTCGACGGTGCCGTTCTTCACGTAGGCCCGCATGTCGTTGGGGGTGCCGAGGCCGGTCAGCTTGACCTTGCCCTTGTACTTCGAGCCCGACAGGTACTGGGCGGCGGCCTTGATGCCGACCGTGGTCGGGGAGATGATCCCCTTCAGCTTCGGGTGCTCCTGGAGGAGGCCCTGGGTCTGCTGGAACGACTTCTGGGCGTCGTCGTCGCCGAACGCCGTCTTGACCAGCTTGATGTCCTTGTACTCGGGCTTCTTCAGCTCGTCCTTCATGTAGTCGATCCACGTGTTCTGGTTGGTGGCCGTCTGGGCCGCCGAGAGGATCGCTATCTCGCCCTTGCCGCCGATCTGCTTCGCGATCTGCTGCACCTGGGTGCGGCCGAGGTCCTCGGCACTGGCCTGCGAGACGAAGACGTTGCGGCAGTCGGCCTTGGTGTCGGAGTCGTAGGTGACGACGCTGACGCCGTTCTTCATGGCCTGCTTGAGCGCGGTGCACAGGGCGCCCGGGTCCTGCGCGGACACGGCGATGCCGTCGACCTGCTGCTGGGTGAGGGTGTTGACGTAGGAGACCTGTCCTGAGGTGTCGGTGCCGCTGCTGGTGCCGACCTCCTTGTACGTCGAGCCGAGCTCCTGCAGCGCCTTCTTGCCGCCGTTGTCGGAGGTGGTGAAGTACGGGTTGTTGACCTGCTTGGGCAGGAAGGCGACCGTGAGGCCCTTCTTGGTGGCGGCGTTCGGGTCGGCCTTGCCCGCGGCGGCGGACTTGGCGTCCTCCTTGTTGGCGTCGTCCTTGGTGGTGCCGCCGCAGGCGGTGGCGCCGAGGACGAGGGCGGTGGTGACG
>NZ_JAMOLN010000143.1 GCF_024448165.1 Streptomyces longispororuber | reverse complement strand
TGGGGCACGGGCTGGTCCCGAACACCCCGGGGCGCCTGGGCAGTCTGCTGGAGTCGTTGCTGCCCTGGTCGGCCGTCCCGGTCGTGGTGCTGCTGGGCCTGGCGCTGCTGCGCCGCTCGGCGCTCGCGTTGGTCGCCGTGCTCCTGCCGGTGGCGGCGTGGACGCATCTGTTCGGGGGGCTGCTGCTCCCCGGGCCCGGCACGGGTCCTGACGACCTGGTGGTGGTGCAGCACAACGCGAGCGACGAGAACGACGATCCGGCGGGCACGGCCCGTTCCCTGGCCGCCGCGGGACCGGACCTGATCGCCCTGGAGGAGCTGCTGCCCGAGGCCCTGCCCGGCTACGAGAAGGCCCTGGCGGCGCGCTACCCGCACCACGCCGTGCGGGGCACGGTCGGCCTGTGGTCGAAGCACCCGCTGACCGGTGTCAGGGCGACGGCGATCAAGCCGGCCGGCATCACGGAGCCCTGGAACCGCGGGCTGCGCGCCGCGGTGCGCGTCGGCGGGCGGGACGTCGCGGTGTACGTCGCGCACCTGCCCTCGGTCCGGGTCGGCGCGACGGGTCTGACGTCGGCCCGGCGGGACGAGAGCGCCGGGCTGCTGGGCCGCGCGATCGCCGCCGAGCCGCTGGAGACCGTCGTCCTGCTCGGCGATCTGAACGGCACGGTCGACGACCGCGGCCTTGACCCGCTGACGTCCCGGCTGAACGTGTCGGCGCGCGGCTTCGCGTTCAGTTACCCGGCGGCCTTCCCGGTGGCCCGGATCGACCAGGTCATGGCCCGCTCGGCGACGGTCGGCCGGATGCGGACGCTGCCCGCCACCGGCAGCGACCACCTCCCGGTGCTCACCCGGGTCACGCCACGCTGAGGACCAGTCGGGAAGCTGGTCGTCGCGGGGGCCGGGTCAGCGCCGCACCCGCGGCATCCCGAGCCCGATCCACGAGATGATCTCCCGCTGGATCTCGTTGTTGCCGCCGCCGAACGTGAAGATGACGGCCGACCGGTAGCCGCGCTCCAGTTCGCCGTGGAGCACGGCACCGGCGCTGCCCTCCTTCAGCGCGCCCGCCGCGGCGACGACCTCCATGAGCCAGGCGTACGCGTCCCGTCGGGCCTCGGAGCCGTAGACCTTCACGGCGGACGCGTCCTGCGGGGTGAGGGTGCCCTCCTGGACGGCGTTCACCATCTGCCAGTTGAGGAGCTTCATCGCGTCGAGCTTGGTGTGGGTCTGGGCGAGCCGCTTCCTGACCCAGCCGAGGTCGATGACGCGGCGGCCGTCGGCGAGCTTGGTCTCCATCGCCCAGCGCTGCACGTCGTGCAGGGCCCGGATGGCCATCGTGCCGTGCGCGGCGAGCGTGACGCGCTCGTGGTTGAGCTGGTTGGTGATGAGCCGCCAGCCCTTGTTCTCCTCGCCCACGCGCCGGGTGACGGGCACCCGGATGTCCTCGTAGTAGCTCGCCGTGGTGTCGTGCGAGGCGAGCGTGTTGATGACGGTGCAGGAGTAGCCGGGGTCGGACGTGGGGACGAGCAGCATCGTGATGCCCTTGTGGGGCGGCGCGTCGGGGTCGGTGCGGACGGCGAGCCAGACCCAGTCGGCGGTGTCGCCGTTGGTCGTCCAGATCTTCTGGCCGTTCACGACGTACTCGTCGCCCTCCCGGACCGCCCGCGTCCTGAGCGCCGCGAGGTCGGTGCCCGCGTCGGGCTCGCTGTAGCCGATCGCGAAGTCGAGTTCGCCGGAGAGGATCTTCGGCAGGAAGAACTCCTTCTGTTCGTCCGTGCCGAACTGCATGATCGTCGGGCCGACCGTGTTGAGCGCCATCAGCGGCAGCGGGACGCCCGCCTGCGCGGCCTCGTCGAAGAAGATGAACTGCTCCATGGGCGTGAGGCCCCGGCCGCCGTACTCCTCGGGCCAGCCCACCCCCAGCCAGCCGTCGCCGCCGAGCCGGCGCACCGTCTCCCGGTAGAACCGCTTCTGCGCGGCCGGATCCTCGTAGCGGGCGTACGCGTTCTCCGGCACGAGGTCGGCGAAGTAGGCGCGCAGCTCGGTGCGCAACTGCTGCTGCTCGGGCGTGTATTCGAGGTGCACGGCCCCTCCTGGCTGTCAACTGGGCGACGTCGGCGCGGGTTTGACGGCGCACACAGTAGAACGCGTTCCAGAAATAGGGAATGCCGAGGAGGGGATCACTCTGGGACCGCCCGCCTCCCTCAGGCCAGCGTCGCCAGGAAGTCCGTGCAGGCGCGGGCGCAGGCCCGGCACCGCTCGGCACAGTCGGCCGCGTCCGGGGTGCGGTCGCAGGCGTGCGCGCACTCCAGGGCGACGGCCCGGCACCACTCCACCTGGAGCCGCAGCCCGTACTCGTCCTGGTGCGACTCCTCCGACAGCAGACGGCACGTCGCGTCGCAGACCTCGACGCACAGCAGCAGGGCGCGGCGCAGCCCGTGCGGGGCCCTGGGCACGTCGACCGGACCGGGCCTGGCCGGTCCGTGCACGACGGGAGCGGGAACGGTCGTGCCCAGGTCGGTGGAGCTGACCAGGACGGCGCAGGCGCGGGCGCAGTCCGTGCAGGACTGCGCGCAGGCGAACCGGTCCTCCAGGAAACGGACGAGGGCGTCCTTGGGCGGCTCGGTCATGAGGGCGGGGTCCGTGCCCGTGGTGCCCTCGGCGGTCAGGTGCGGGTGCTTCGCCAGGGAGGTCACCGGCCCGGCTCCTTTCCACGGAACGTACGTTTCACGCCCGGGTAGCCCGATCGCCGGGCCCGAAACCGCCTCCGGCGGCCCGGGGCGATCAATTCCGTTGCGGCCCGCGGGGGCCGGGGCTAGGTTCTGCGCGCGTACCCGCCCCGCACCTCTGGAGAGCCCTTGCCGCCCGCAGCACAGCACCTGACGCAGCTCGACGATCCGCACGCCACGGAGGGGACCAGGCGTCTCGCCTGGCTCGCGCAGGACGCGGAGGGCGGGCCGGTCGGCTCGGCGTTCCTGCGGTTCTTCGACCGGGACGGGCAGCGGCACCTGGCCGAGCTGGTGATCCGGGTGCATCCGGCCGAGCGGCGGGCCGGCGTCGGCAGCCGGCTGCTGGCCGCCGCGGTCGAGGCGGCCCGCGCGGACGGCCGGAGCACCGTGCTCGCGTCGGCCGACGGCGACTCGCCCGGTGAACTCTTCCTCGCAGCAAGGGAGTTCCGGCGGGTGCTGCGGCTGACGTACACGCGTCTGACGCTGGCCGACGCGGACGTCGACGCGCTCACGGCGACGGCCGGCCGCCCGCACCCCGGGTACCGGCTCACGGAGTGGGACGGCACGGTCCCCGACGAGCTGGCCGCGTCGTTCGCGCTGTCCCGCGGCGCCATGGACGACATGCCGATGGACGACGCCGACTACGGGAAGGTCGCGTGGGACGTGGACCGGGTGCGGGCGGTCGCCGAGGCGGTGGCGCGCCGCGGCGACCTGCTGCACACGCTCGCCGTGATCGACGAGAGCGACGGTGCGGTCTGCGCGTTCACCGAACTGGTCGTGCCGGGCGGCCGGGAGGGCGATGGTGAGCACTACGGCACCGGTGTGCTGCCACCGCACCGCGGCCGCGGACTCGCCGGCTGGATGAAGGCGACCCAGATCCTGCGGGTGCGGGACCGCCATCCACGGCTGACGGGCCTCGTCACGGACACGGCGGACAGCAACAAGGCGATGCGGGCGGTCAACGACGCGCTCGGCTACGTGCCGACGCACCGCTCCTGCGAGTATCAGCTGGACCTCTAGGGGCTGTCGTCACACTCCCGTCGTCGGGGCTGTCATCGGGGGGCATGTCCGGGCCGTGCGGGGGTACGCGCGCGGCACCGGCCGAGCGTCGTGACGGCCGGGAAGGAGCGAGCCGCCATGGCCGACACCCCTGCCCTGACCCCCATCGAACTCGAGGGTCTGTGGGCCGACTTCCACAGCACCGTGAACATGACGTCGCAGGAACTCGCCGACTGGCTGCGCACCAGCGACGCGGGCCTGCTCGCCGAACCGCTGCCCGAGCACGCGGGCAGCGGGACCGGCCGGCACGTCCTGGCGATCCTGCAGAAGCGCCGCACCGATCTGACCGCCGACGACATCCGGCTGATGCACGAGGTCGTCGAGCGGGTGGCCGAACTGCGCGGCACGGAACGCGAACCCACCGCCCTGGACGCCGCGGCACGGCACGGGCTGATGAGCCTGGGTCACGACCCGCTCAAACCGTGACGGACGCGGTGCCCTCCGTCTCGGGTGCGGAGTGGGCGGGTAGCGTACCGGGGCGCGTCACGCCACTCGGTACTCCTCGATCTCCTCTCCCCTCAGTACCAGTCCGTGCCCCGGCCCGTTCCTGCCCGGCCGGACACAGCCGCCCGTCGGGTCCAGGACGCCGCCGAAGAACATCGACTCCACGCGCACGTGGTCGTGGAACCACTCCAGGTGCCGCAGGTTCGGTACGCACGCCGCGACGTCGGCGTGGGCGTGCGGGGCGCAGTGGGCCGAAACCTCCAGGCCGTGCGCCTGGGCGAGGGCCGCCGCCCGCAGGAAGCCGGTGGGGCCGCCGCAGCGGGTGGCGTCGACCTGGAGGCAGTCGACGGCGCCCGCGGTGATCATGCGGGCGAAGTACGGGAGGTCGTACCCGTACTCGCCCGCCGTGACGTCGCAGACGAGGGCGTCGCGGACCAGGCGCAGGCCGGTCAGGTCGTCGGAGGAGACGGGTTCCTCGAACCAGCCGACGCCCTGCGCGGCGAGCGCCTCGCCGACCCGGACGGACTGCTTGCGGTTGTAGCCGCCATTCGCGTCGACGTACAGCTCAGCCTGGGAGCCGATGACTTGACGTGCGTGGCGGACGCGCTGCAGGTCGCGCTGGGCGGCCCGGCCGCACCCCTCACCGATCTTGATCTTGACGCGGGGGATGTGCTGGCCGTGCACCCAGCCGCTGAGCTGGGCGGCCAGATGCGTGTCGTGGTACGTGGTGAAGCCGCCGCTGCCGTACACGGGCACGGCCTCGCGGGCCGCGCCGAGCAGCCGGACGAGCGGGACGTCCATGAGGCGGGCCTTGAGGTCCCACAGGGCGAGGTCGACGGCGGAGATCGCGCAGGACGCGATGCCGGGGCGGCCCGCGTTGCGGACGGCGCGGCACAGGCGGTCGTGCGCGGAGGGGATGTCGAAGGCGTCGAACCGGCGGACGAGCGGGGCGAGTTGGTCGCGCACGACGTCGACGGCGGCCGGCGGCGCGTACGTCCAGCCGGTGCCGGTCTGGTCGGCGGCGTGCGCCTCGACCAGGACGGCGGTGGTGGTGTCCCAGGCGAGGGTGCCGTCGGCCTCGGGGGCGTCGGTGGGCACGGTGTAGGCGCTGACGTCGAGGCGCTCGACGGGCAGGCAGGGGGTCGCGGTCTTCGGGGAGATCATCTGCGCACCGGGGTCTCGGGGGCGCGGCGGCCCGCGCGGGCGCCCTCGGCGAGATGGATCGCCGCGCGGTCGGCGAGGGAGGCGCGCCAGGCGGCGGCGTCCTCCGGGAGGCCGGCGAACCGCCGGCCGTCGGTGAGGCGTGCGTCGATCGACTGCAGTAAGGGGACGCGGAGTTCGTTCCCCTGGGCGAGGAGCTGGTCGAGCAGCGGCCGGGCGGTCGCCTCCTCGGGCGGGGTGAAGAAGTGCGGCGGCGGGCCCGGTCCGCGTCGGGCGGGGACGACGCCCCGGGTGGCGCCGTCCCGGGTGTGCCGCTGTCCGAGGACGCCCCGGTCGCCGCGGGCCCTGCCCCGCTTCACCGGCCGCCGCCGTTCCTGAGCTGCGGCAGCACCTTCGTACGGTAGAAGTCGAAGAAGTCCCGCTGGTCCGGGCCGATCCGGCTGACGTACATCCGGTCGAAGCCGGCCTCCGCGAAGGCGCCGAGTGCGGCGACGTGCACGTCCGGGTCGGGGCCGCACGGCACGGAGTCGGCCACCATCTCCTCGGTGACGAGGGACGAGGCCTGCTCGACGAGTTCGTGCGGCCCGAATTCCTCCGACGCCAGGAAGTAGCCGTACTCGGCCATGCGCTCCTCCAGGGACGGTGCGGGCGGTCCAGGGCCTGTCGGGTATCCCGGAGCCCGGACGGAAAACCCCGCCCGCACCGTCTGGACGACATTCCCGCGAGGGTTTACGGCATCGGGGCCCGGTTACTCACCACCGGTACCAACGCGACCTCGATCCACTCGCCGTGGTACCGCGCATCAGGAATCCGAGCAGCCACACGACCAGCACGGCCAGCGCCACCCACCACAGCAGTTTCACGGCGAATCCCGCGCCGAAAAGAATCAGCGCGAGCAGGAGAACCAACAGGACAGCAATCACGGTGAATACCTCCTCGGCGCACCGAGTTCCCGTCATTGCCTTTCATACACCGTGAGTTGAAGACGTGACCGATAATTCCGAGAACAACCGGCCGGGCCCGTCCGAGGACCGGAAGACCCGGCTCACCGTTCTGGTGGCGCTCGCCGCCAATCTGCTCATCGCCGTGGCGAAGGCCGTCGGCGGACTGTTCGCCGGCTCGCCCGCGCTCCTTTCCGAGGCGGCGCATTCGGTGGCCGACAGCCTCAACGAGGTGTTCCTGCTCGCGGCGCTGCGCCGCAGCCGCAAGCCCGCGGACCGCAGGCACCCCTTCGGGTACGGCAAGGAGCGCTTCTTCTGGTCGCTGCTCGCCGCCGTGGGCATCTTCGTGATGGGCGGCTGCTTCTCGTTCTTCCAGGGGTTCGAGGCGCTGACGCAGGGAGGCGGGGAGGAGTCGCGCACGGGGTACGTCGCCGGGCTCGCGGTCCTCGGGGTGGCGCTGCTCGCCGAGGGCAGCTCGCTGGCCCGTGCCCTCCACCAGGTCCGCGCCCAGCCCGGTGAGGGCATCGGCGCGGACCCGGCGCTGCGCACGGTCGTCGCCGAGGACGGCACGGCGGTGATCGGGGTGCTCCTCGCCGCGGGCGGCATGGTGGCGCACATGGCGACCGGTGACATCGTCTGGGAGGCGGCGGCGTCGCTGACGATCGGGCTGCTGCTGGTGTACGTCGCCTTCAGCCTGGGCCGCAGCGCCCGCGACCAGCTGATCGGCGAGGCCGCTGACCCCGAGCTGCACCGCGGCATCCGTGAACTGCTCACGTCCCAGCCGGAGATCGACTACCTGGCGGCGCTGCACACGATGCGCCTGGGGCTGCACTCGACGCTCGTGGCGGCCCGTGTCGACCTCGTCCCCGGCATCGACAGCGAGCGTCTGGAGCTGGTGAGCGAGCGCATCAAGCGGGCCGTGCGGGAGCGCTGGCCGGAGGCCGACCAGGTGTTCCTCGACGTGGTGGAGGCGCCGCGGCGGGTACGGGACGAGCGCCCCGCCTGACCCGGGTCCGCGGCGCTCAGCCGTGCTTGCGGCCCGGCAGGAACTCCTGGGCCTTCGCCTTGAACCCCTGCTTGACGAGGTCCGTGCGCTGCGGGTCCCCCTTGAGTCCCAGTTGCCGGGCGAACGCCGCGTGGTCGACGTCCGGGAGCTCCTGCGACGGCAGGAACGAAGGGGATCCGCCCATCGCCCGCAGTTCCCAGGTCACCTGGTTCAGGTCGCGGTTGTCGAGCACGCCGACGACGAGCCGCGGGTCGGTCCAGCGGTGCCGGTACGCGGCGGCCGTGATGAGTTCGGCGAGGCCGTTCCTCTGCATGGCGCCGTCGCCGACCAGCGCGACGACCGGGCGGTCGGGGTGCGCGTACTTGGTGCCGATCGCGTAGGGGACGCCGCAGCCCATGGTGGCGAGGGTGCCGGACAGGGAGCCGCGCCTGGTGATGCGATCGGCGACCTTGGTGCTCATGCCGGGACCCTTCCGGTCGATGGGGCTGCCGGCAGCCGGGTGACCAGCCACGGGCCCGGGAAACCCGGTTGGCGCGGCCCGCGCGGGGTACTCGCGGCAGCACGGCGGACCGGTCGACACGAGGGAGGGGCCATGGGCCTGGTGCAGGCGGGAGTGCTGGTGCTGGACTGCGCGGAGCCGGAGGAACTGGCCGAGTTCTACCGGACGCTGCTCGACGGGGAGATCACTTCGTCGCCCGGCAGCAACCGGATCGACGTCATCGGCGGCCAGGGCACCCGGATGTCCTTCCGCCGCGATCTGAACGCCGCACCGGCCAGCTGGCCGCGCCCGGACGACTCCCAACAGGCCCATCTGGACTTCCTCGTGGCCCGGGACGACCTGGACGAGGTGGAGCGCCAGATCATCGGCCTGGGCGCACGGCCCCTGGAGACCCGTGGCGCACGCGGCCCCAACGAGACGCGGCTGTACGCGGATCCGGCCGGGCATCCGTTCGCGGTGCACTGCGCGAAGCAGCCCGCGCCGAAGACGAACTGACGGCCAACAAGTGGCCGACGAATGGCCGACGAGCTTTCCCAGAAACAAAGTTCGTCCCGTGCGACCACTTCCGCACGTATACGAACACGCGTGACACCCAAAAGGCTGTCCGGAAATGCGTCTACCGGCCCTATCCGATCGAATCCGGCCACAGAAAGGACAGATCATGAACTCCACGACGCGCGCTCCCCATCCGGCCGAGACCAAGCGCGAGGTCAAGGGCCGGATCCGCACCTGCCGCCCGGCGCGCCGCGACCGACGAGAACCCGCCGCGCCCGTCAACGACCGTGATCCGGACTGGAATCTGGTCCGCGGCGAGGACTGAGCGCCCCCTTCCGTCCCCCTCGTTCCGGCATATGCTGTCGGTGCCGACGAGGGGAGGCGTTTGGCAATGCCCACCGCTGCACGGCCCAAGATCCTCGTCGTCGACGACCGCGACGACACGCTCTTCGCGATGGAGAGCGCCCTGGCTCCGCTGGGGTATCCGGTGGATCGCGCGTCGTCCGGCGACGACGCGCTCAAGGCGGTCCTGCGCGGCGGCGTCGCGCTGGTCCTGCTCGACGTCCTGATGCCCGACGTCAGCGGCTTCGAGGTGGCCCACTACATGGCACGCCTGGAACAGACGCAGGACATCCCGATCATGCTCATCACCGGCGCGGGCCAGGACTCCGCGCTCGCTCTGAAGGCCTTCGAGCTGGGCGTCGCCGACTACGTCGTCAAGCCGGTCGAGCCGTGGGTGATGCGGACGAAGGTCCGCTATCTGTACGAGACGAGCCTGCGCCTGCGCGCACTGCGCGAGCAGCTCCGTGCGTACGAGAACGGCAGGGAGGAGCACTCCGCCCCGCCGCCGGCCGTCGGGGACCACCCGCTCCCTCGGCCCGCCTGACCTCTTCCTCGATCCCTGGTGGCCATGGTCACAGCCGATCCGGACCGCACGCCTCCGTCATGGTTGTAGAGTACAACCTGGTTAAGAGTTGTATAAGCCAACCCGTGGAGGTTCCGCTCATGCCCGCCGTGCGCAATCCGGCGCTGCGTCACGTACTCACGATGATGCTCACCCCGATCCTGATGTGCGTCGGCATGGGCCTGGCCTACCTGGGCGCCTTCTCCTCGCCCGAGCCGCACCACATGCCGGTCGCCGTCGTGGGCTCCGGCCCGCAGGCCAAGGTCTTCGCACAGACCGTGAAGGACCGGGCGGGCGACAAGCTCGACGTCCGCACCCTCGACGACCGGTCGGCCGCGATCGACCGGCTCATGACGCGCGACATCGACGGCGCCTACGTCCTCGGTGGCAAGGCGCCCGAGCTCATCGTGGCCGGCGCGGGGTCGGACACCACGGTCTCCGTCGTCGAGAAGGTCTTCACGCCGGTGGCGGCCCGGCAGGGCCTGCCGCTGACCGTCACGGACGTGGCACCGACCGTCGACGACGACCCGACGGGCCAGGGCCTGTTCTTCCTGCTCGTCGCGGTCAGCATCGGCTCGTACGCGTCGGTGGCCGTGATCGGCGGCGCCGGCGCGGTGCTGCGGATGCGCACCCGCGCCCTCCTCGTGGTCGCCGCCTCCGGTGTGGTCAGCCTGATCGGCGCCGCGTTCGCCGGCCCCGTCTTCCACCTGGCGCACCAGCACCTGTGGGGCCTGTGGGCGATGACCTGGCTGTACTCGGCCGGCATCCTCTTCATCGGCGTCGGACTGCACACGTTCCTGAAGAAGTGGACGACGCTCGGCGTCATGGTGCTGTTCGTGATGCTGAACTTCACCAGCTCGGGCGGCATCTTCCGGCCGGACGTGCAGAACGGCTTCTTCGCCGCGCTGCACGGCTTCTGGAACGGCGCCGGCTACGTCGAGGGCGCCCGCAGCCTGCTGTACTTCGACAGCTACGACCTGGCCCGCAACGTCTGGACCCTGGTGGCCTGGCTCGCGGCCGGTCTGGTGGTCATCGGTGTCGCGAAGCTCGCCGAGAGCCGGCAGGAGCGGGCCCTGACGGCTCCCGCCGCCCCGGCGAGGAGCGAGGCCGAGCTGACCGCGGAGGCGGACGAGGAGGCGGAGCAGGCCGTCGCGTAAGGGATCAGACCCCGTGCGGGATGGTCTTGGCCCGCCTCCGGATCATGAACGCCTCGACGATCTCCACGACGCCCATCGCCACCAGCCAGCAGCCGCCGACCAGGGTGAGCACGGCGACCGACTCGAAGGGCGAGACGATCAGCACGATCCCGGCGAAGGCGCTGATCACGCCGAGGAAGATCTGCCAGCCCCTGACGGGCATGCCCGGGTCGGAGATCGCCGCAACCGTCTGCGTGATGCCGCGGAACAGCCAGCCGATGCCGATCCACAGGGCGAGCAGCAGGATCGACTGCGTCGCGCCGCGGAAGCAGAACAGGCCCAGCAGGATCGAGACCGCACCGCTGATGAACGCCATCACGCGCAGCCCGGTCGTCACATGGGTGCCGAACGCGGTGACGAGCTGAAAGACGCCGCTGACGACGAGGTAGACGCCGAAGAGGACGCCCGCCGCCCACAACGAGGCGCCCGGCCACACGAGGACGAGCACCCCGAGGATCAGCGCGGCGCAGCCCGCGAGCAGAACCGCCTGCCAGGCGGCACTGGCGAGTCTGCCGAGCGGGCCCTCAGGGGTGCGGGGCGGCTCGTCCCGACCGGTCGGCTCGGCCCGGTGCTGCGGATCGTACGGTGCTTGGGTCATGCTCCGACTGTTCGCCGGGGCACCGGACGCCCGCCATCCGGACTGGGCCGGACGGGTGACGTCAGGAGGCGTCGCCGGCCGGCTCCTGCGCCTGATCCTGCTCCGGCCCCGGCTCCGGCTTCTTGTGCCGCACCGTGCAGACCAGTGCGTCGTCCTGCACGTCGGCCACGATCGTGTCGCCCGGTTCGGCGTCCCCCGCGAGCAGCAGCGACGCCAGCCGGTTGTCGAGTTCGGTCTGGATCGTGCGGCGCAGCGGGCGCGCGCCGAACTCCGGCTGATGCCCGTGCGCGACGAGGAGCTTCTTCGCGGCGTCGGTGACCTCCAGCGTGATGCCCTGCCCATGGACGCGCCGCTTGCTCCGGTCGAGGAGGTGGTCGACGATCTCGCCGAGGTCGTCCTGGGTGAGCCCGTGGAAGATGATGATCTCGTCGATCCGGTTGAGGAACTCGGGCAGGAAACGCCCCCGCAGGTCCTGCATGAGATCGTCCTTGATCTCGGAGACATCGCCCTGGTGCGCGAGGATCCGCTGCGCCCCGATGTTCGACGTCATGATGACCACGCAGTTGCGGAAGTCGACGGTGCGGCCCTGGGAGTCGGTGAGCCGGCCGTCGTCGAGGACCTGGAGCAGCGTGTTGAAGACGTCCGGGTGCGCCTTCTCCACCTCGTCGAAGAGCAGCACGCTGTACGGCTGGCGGCGGACCTTCTCGGTGAGCTGGCCGGCCTCCTCGTGGCCCACGTATCCGGGCGGCGCGCCGACGAGCCGGGAGACCGTGTGCTTCTCCTGGAACTCGCTCATGTCGAACCGGACCATGCGGTTCTCGTCGCCGAACAGCAACTCCGCGAGCGCCTTGGCCAGTTCGGTCTTGCCGACGCCGGTCGGGCCGAGGAACAGGAAGGAGCCGACGGGCCGGTTCGGGTCGCCCATCCCCGCGCGGTTGCGGCGGACCGCCTCGGAGACCGCGGTGACGGCCTCGTCCTGGCCGACGACCCGGGAGTGCAGGGCGTCCTCCAGCTTGAGGAGCTTCTCCTTCTCGGTGGCGGTGAGCTGCGAGACGGGGATGCCGGTGCGGCGCGAGACGACGTCGGCGATGTCGGACGCGGTCACCTCGACGACGCCCTCGCGGCGCTCCTCGATCCCGGCGAGCTCGCCCTCCGCCTCGCCGATCCGCTGCTTCAGCTCGGACGCCCGCTCGAAGTCCTCGGCGGCGACGGCCTGGTCCTTCTCGCGGCGCAGCTTGGCGATGCGGTCCTCGCGGCTGACGACCTCGGTGGAGCGGCCGGAGCTGCGCAGCCGGACCCGGGCGCCCGCCTGGTCCATCACGTCGATGGCCTTGTCGGGCAGGAACCGGTCGCTGATGTAGCGGTCGGACAGCTCGGCCGCCGCCGTCAGGGCCCCGTCGCCGAACCTGACCTGGTGGTGCGCCTCGTACGCGTCGCGGAGCCCCTCGAGGATCTGCACGGTCTCCGCGACGGACGGCTCGGGGATGTTCACCGGCTGGAAGCGCCGCTCCAGGGCCGGGTCCTTCTCCACGTACTTGCGGTACTCGTCGATGGTGGTGGCGCCGACGACGTGCAGGTCGCCGCGGGCCAGGGCGGGCTTGAGCATGTTGCCCGCGTCCATGGCGCCCTCGCCACTGGCGCCCGCCCCGACGACGGTGTGCAGCTCGTCGATGAACAGGATGACGTCGCCGCCCGCCGCCTGGACGTCCTCGATGACCTTCTTCAGCCGCTCCTCGAACTGGCCGCGGTACTGCGCCCCGGCCACCATGCCGGACAGGTCGAGCGCGACGACCCGCTTGTCCTTGAGGGTGTCGGGCACCTCGCCCGCCACGATGCGCTGCGCGAGCCCCTCGACGATGGCGGTCTTGCCGACGCCGGGCTCGCCGATCAGCACGGGGTTGTTCTTGGAGCGCCGGGAGAGGATCTCCACGGTCTGCTCGATCTCCTCGGCCCGGCCGACGACCGGGTCGAGCTTTCCGGCCTTCGCGTCCTCGGTGAGGTCGCGGCCGTACTCGTCCAGGGTGGGGGTCGCACTGCCGCCCGTGCCGGACGAGGCGGGCACCCCGTCGGCGCGGGCCGCCGAGTCCGTGGCCCCGCGCACCTGGTCGACGCCGATGCCCTGCGCCCGCAGCAGCCGCCCCGCGCCGGAGTCGGGATCGTCCAGCAGGGCGCCGAGGATGTGCTCCGGGCCGATGTACGAGACGCCGGCGGCCTGGGAGCGGGCGTGCGCCGCGGTGAGCGTGCGCTTGGCGGCCGGGGTGAGTCCGGGCTGCGCGGAGGGTTCGCCGCTCTCGCCGGGAAGGATCCTGGCGATGGTCGCCGCGAGCGCGTCGGGCTCGACGCCGGCCTGCGCCAGCAGGGTGCGGGCCGGGTCGACCTGGGTCGCCGCCCACAGCAGGTGCTCGGTGTCCAGGTCCGAACTGCCTTCCTCCGCCGCCCTGTTGGTGGCCCGGCCGATGAGTTCGCGCGCCGAGTCGGTGAGCAGCCGGCCGATGGGCACGCGCTGCACCTGCGGCGGCGCGGATCCCGGCGACATGCCGAAGAACCGGTTGAGGAGTTCCCCGAAGGGGTCGGGCGAGTCGAAGGGGGATCCGAAGGACATCGACATGGCGGGGTCTCCCGGTAGGACGTCACGGCAACCCCTTCACTGAAGCAACACCTCCCGGGGTACGCAAAGCGGGAGGAAGCAGCACAATGAGCCCATGACCGCAAACGCTCGCTCCCCCAAGCCCGGCCCGTTCCCGGTACGCCGCGTCTACGACCCGGCCGCCCCCGCCGACGGCACCCGTCTGCTGGTCGACCGGCTGTGGCCGCGCGGCGTCTCCAAGGAACGGGCGCACGTCGACGAGTGGCTCAAGGACATCGCGCCGTCGAAGGAGCTGCGCTCCTGGTACCACGAGGACCGGGACGGCCGGTACGACGCCTTCGCCGAGCGCTATCGCGCCGAACTGACGGAGCCGGTCCGCGCCGACCTCGTGGACCACGTGCGCGAGCTGGCAGGGCGGGGCACCGTCACCCTGGTCACGTCGGTGAAGGACATCGAGCACAGCCACGTCCCCGTGCTCGTGCGCCACCTCGAAGAGGCGTAGCTCAGGCCGCCAGGCAGACCGTGCCGCGCCCCTGCGCCGCGCTCGTCCCCCGCACGCCGACGACCGCCGTGACGGAGACGGTCCTGCGCACCGGGGTCGCGCGTGTCAACTCGGCCTGGGCCAGCGTCAGTACGTCGACCAGGCCGAGCCCGAGGGCGCCGGCCGCGGCGGCGAGCATCTCCGACGACGCCTCCTTGCGGCCGCGCTCCACCTCCGACAGATAGGGCATCGAGATCCCGGCGACGTCGGCCACGTCCTGCAGCGTGCGCCCCTGGGCGCGTCGACGGCGGCGCAGCACGTCACCGACGACGTGCCGCCACAGCGGCTCCTGGGCGGGCAGCGAACGGGTCCTGGGGGTCTCGTGGTTGCTCATCGGCCCAGCGTAAGGGCGTCCGGCCGGGGTCCGGGCGGGCTTCGCCGAGGGCGATATCCGCGGCGCCGTCCCCCTCCTCGCTGCGTTCGTGGCGCAGCGGCACGACGCCGTTGCGCAGGACGATCCTGCGCATGTCGGCCTCGCCTCGCGTCCTGGCCGGCTCCCGGGCGTTCAGAATTGCCGCATGCACAAGACTGCACGGGGCGCCGCGAGGCTGCCATGGAAGTGACTCTGATCGCTGTCGTCGGTGTCGCGAGCGTCGTCGCCGTCGCCGCGTTCTCCCAGCGTCTGGGGCTGGCCGCGCCACTGAGCCTGGTCGTGGTGGGGATCGCGCTGAGTTTCGTGCCGGGCGTGCCGGTGGTGGAGGTGGAACCGGAGTGGGTGCTCGCCGGGGTGCTGCCGCCCCTCCTCTACTCGTCCGCCGTCAATATGCCCGCGCAGGACTTCCGCCGCGACATCAAGGCGATCGGCGGGCTCGCGGTGCTGCTCGTCGCCGTGTCCACGCTGGGTGCGGGCTGGCTGGTGCACCTGCTGATGCCGGACATCGGGTGGCCGGCCGCGTTCGCGCTGGGCGCGGTGGTCAGCCCGACGGACGCGGTCGCGGCGACGTCGGTGGGCCGCAAACTCGGCCTGCCCTCGCGGCTGCTGACGCTGCTGGAGGGTGAGGGCCTGGTCAACGACGCGTCCGCGCTGGTGCTGCTGCGCTCGGCGGTCGCCGCGATGGCGGGCGCCGTGTCGCTGTGGGGGGTGGCCGGGGACTTCGTGTTCTCCGTGGTGATCGCGGTCGCGGTCGGCCTGGTCGTCGGTGTGGTCAACGTCCGCGTGCGGGCGCTGCTCAACGACACCGTCCTCAACACGGCGATCTCCTTCGTGGTGCCGTTCGTCGCGTACGTGCCCGCCGAGGAGTTCGACGCGTCGGGCGTGCTCGCGGTCGTCGTGACCGGTGTGGTGACGGGACATCAGAGTCCAAGGCTGCTGCGGGCCCAGGACCGGCTCGGCGAGGCCATGAACTGGCGGACGCTCGCCTTCCTCCTGGAGAGCGCGATCTTCCTGCTGATGGGCCTCGGCCTGAAGACGCTCGTCGACGAGGTGCACGCGCACGAGAACGGACTCGGCGCGGGCCGGGTCATCCTCTACGGGCTGGCCGTGACGGCCCTCGTCATCGTCGTGCGGATGGTCTTCGTGGTGCCGCTCGTGGCCATGCTGCGCCGCGACGAACGGCGGGCCGCCGCGGCGAAGCCGATGATGGAGCGGTGGCAGGAGCGGCTCGACACCTTCGATCTGGCCGAGCGCTTCGGTCCGCGCAAGCGGGCCCGGATCGAGCACCGCGTGCGCCGGACGAGCGCCGACATCGACTTCCGGCTCACGGAGACGCTGGGCTGGCAGGGCGGGGTGGTCCTCGCCTGGTCGGGGATGCGCGGCGCGATCACGGTGGCCGCGGCGCAGACCCTGCCCGAAGACACCCCGTACCGGGCGCAGCTGATCCTGATCGCGTTCGTCGTCGCCGTGACCACGCTGCTTCTGCAAGGGCTCTCCCTGCCTGCCGTGATCCGGACCGTACGGATCCCCGGCGACGACCCGCGGCGGCTGCACACGGAGTACGGGCAGCTGATCACGGAGATGTCCGCGGCGGCCCACGACTCCCTCGACGCGGCGGTGGCCGACGGCTCGGCCGCACCCGAACTGGCCGACCACGTCCGCGCGGACAGTCTGATCCGCCCCGCGAACGCCGACCCCGACGCGGACGAGCAGCCGCCCGCACCGGACCACGACGCCCTCGTGGCGGAGCGCGCCCAGTACCTGCGGCTGCGCCTCCAGGTGATCTCCGCGGAGCGCGAGGCCCTGCTCGCCGCACGCACCCACGGCACGTACAGCTCGCGCGCTCTCAGCGGCGCCCAGCACGTCCTCGACCTGGAGGAGGCCCGCCTGCAGCAACTCGGCGACCGCTTCGAGGAATAGGGCCTGTCCCGCGGAGCCGCTCAGCCGAGCAGGTCCGCCACCATCGCCGCGAACTCGTCCGGTGTGGCCAGTCGGATGCCGAGGTCCTCGGCCTTGGCGCGCTTGGATCCCGCGCCCTCGCCGGCGACCACCAGGCTGGTGTTCTTCGAGACGCTGCCGGACGCCTTGCCGCCGGCCCGCTCGATGAGCTCGTTCATCTCGTTGCGGGAGAGCTTCTCCAGCGGGCCGGTCATCGCGCCGGTCACCACGACCTTCATCCCGGCGAGCGGCCCCGCGGCCGCCGTGTCCGCCTCGTCCGCCGTCTCCTCGGCGGGCGGGGTCGCACCGGGCTCGGTCATCATGAGGCCGGCCGCCGCGAGCCGGTCGATCTGCTCGGCGAGCTCCGCGAGTTCGGCGACGATGACCGGGGCCTTCTCCGCGCCGATCCCCTCCACGCGCTGCATGGCCTCGGCGTCCGCGGCTCTGATCCCGTCCATGGTGGCGAAGTGGCGGGCGATGCGCCGGGACATCGAGCGGCCGGTGCCGCGGACGCCGAGGGCGCACAGGACGCGGGAGAGCGGCTGGTTCTTCGCCGCGTCGAGCGCCGCCAGGAGGTTGTCGGTGCTGGTCTCGCCCATGCGGTCGAGGCCGAGCAGCTGCTCGCGGGTCAGCCGGTCGAACAGGTCGGGCAGCGCGGTGACGAGTCCGGCCTCCACGAGCTGGACGACCCGGGAGTGTCCGAGCCCTTCGATGTCGAGCTGGTCGCGGCCCGCCGCGTAGGCGACGGAGGCGACCAGGTGGCAGTTGCGGCCCCGCTCGCACCGCCAGCGCTGCTCGCTGGTGTCGATGCCTGAGCCGCACTGCGGGCACTCGGTCGGGAAGGTGATCTCGCGCTCGTCACCGGTGCGCAGGTGCGCCACGGGGGCCTCGATGCGAGGGATGATGTCGCCCGCCTTGTAGACCATGACGTGGTCGCCGATGCGCAGGTCGCGGCGGGTGATGTCGGCCGGGTTGTGCAGCGTCGCGTACGTGACGGTGGAGCCGTCGATCTCGACCGGTTCGAGGACGGCGCGCGGGGCGATGATGCCGGTACGGCCCACGTTCCACTCGACGTCGAGCAGCTTGGTGATCTTCTCGACGGCGGGCAGTTTGAAGGCGACCGCCCAGCGCGGCGCCCGCGTGCCCGATCCGGCGCTGCGCTGGTCGGCGGCGAGATCGGCCTTGACGACGATGCCGTCGATCCCGAACGGCAGCTCGGCCCGCAGCGCGGCGATCTCCCGCACCCGGGCGACGACCTCCTCGACCGTGCCGACGACGACACCGGGCACCTCGGTGCGCGCGGGGGTGCCGATGCCGAGCGCGGCGGCGCGGTCCATGAGCGCGCCGTGGGCGGCCTCGGTCAGCTCGGTGGCGTCCTGCTCGGCGGTGCCGGGCAGCGGCAGCAGTCCGTAGCCGAAGAAGGTCATCGGCACGGTGTACGCGCGGTCCTTGGCGCGCAGCGTGCCGGCCGCCGCGTTGCGCGGGTTGGCGAAGGGGGCGCCGCCGTGCTCGGTGCGCACCTCGTTGGCGTACTCGAACTGCGCGGTGGTCATGAGCACTTCGCCGCGCACTTCGAGCGTGGCCGGCTCCGCGAGTTCACCGGGGAGGCCCTCGATGGTGCCGATGGCGTGCGAGACGTCCTCGCCCGCCGTCCCGTCGCCGCGGGTGACGAGCCGGGTGAGCCTGCCGTGCTCGTAGCGGGCGGCGATCGCCAGGCCGTCCAGCTTGGGCTGAACGTTCCAGCACGCGACCTCACGGCCGATCCGGCGCTCCACGGCGGCGGCCCAGGTGGCGAACTCCTCGTCCGAGAACACGTTGTCCAGGCTGAGCATGGGCGCCGTGTGCGGCACGTCGCCCTCGATCGCGCCGCCCGCGACCTTCCCCGACGGCGAGTCGGGCAGCACCTCGTCCGGATGCTCCGTCTCGTACGCGGTGATCGCCCGCACGAGACGGTCGTAGGCGTCGTCGTCGAGCGCGGAGGTACCGCCCTCGTAGTAGGCGGCGGCAGCGCGCGTCGCCTCCTGGACCGCCTGGGCATAGGCAGTGGCGTCGGGCAGCACGGCGGGCACGGCAGAAGTCGTCGTCATGCCCTTCATCCTGCCTGCCACCACTGACAATGGCCGCTGACGGCGCCCGGCCCGCCGGGGCTACGACGCCTTCGGACGCTCCCAGTCGCAGGGCCGCGAGGGGCAGGCGTGCGCGTCGTGCTCCTTGAGCGCGACGCTCACCAGGCTCAGCAGCAGGTGCACGTCGGTGTCGCACTCCAGGAGCACGGTGATCCAGGAGTCGCCCGGCCGGACCCGGATCGCGGTGTTGTGACGCAGTTGCGGAAGGAGCCGCTGCACCGCCGAGGAGGTCAGGTACAGATCGGCGGAGTCGTCGGCGTGGAAATGGACGAGTTCGTGGCCCGCCGCACCGAACGCGTGCCCAACCGAGCACCGGGGCGGGCCACTTACCAGGTTCGGCCATGTCCCGAGTTCGGTCATGGCGCGCTGGGCCGCGGTCATACTCCCATCCTCGCGCACCCTTTACCTGATGGAAAACCCCCATCCACCCCCGCGTCCGCGCGACTTCCTACAGCGGTCCGGACCCGAGGAGCTGACCGCCGTCGATGACGAGGGTCTCGCCGGTGATCCAGCGGGCGCCGTCCCCGGCGAGGAAAGCGACGGCCGCGCCGATGTCCTGCGGTTCCCCGATCCGGCCCAGCGGCGTGGCCTCGGCGACGCGGGTCTCGTTCTCCTGCCAGAGCGCCTCGGCCATGCGGGTGCGGACGATGCCGGGGGCGATGGCGTTGACCCGGACCGACGGGCCGAGTTCCAGGGCGAGTTGCTTGGTCAGATGGATCAGGGCGGCCTTCGAGACGTGGTAGATCCCGACGTCCTTCGCGACCGAGAGCCCGCCGATCGACGCCGTGTTGACGATCGCGCCGCCGTGCTCGCCCATCCACGCCTTCACCGCGAGCGACGTCCACAGGATCGGCGCCCACAGATTGACGTCCATGGTCTTGGCGAAGCGGGCGTGGTCCTGCTCGACAACCGGCCCGTACGCGGGGTTCGTGCCCGCGTTGTTGACGAGGACGTCGAGCCGCCCGTAGGTCTCGACGGTGAAGTCGACACAGGCGCGGGCGGCGTCCTCGTCGGTGGCGTGCGCCCCGAACCCGACGACGCCCTCGCCCAGTTCGCGGGCCGCCTCCTTGGCGCGGTCCTCGCTGCGGGACGTCACGACCACCTGGGCACCCCGGTCGCGCAGGGCGGCGGCCGCCGCGAGGCCGATGCCCCGCGACGCGCCGGTCACCACCGCGACCTTCCCTTCCAGGGACGTCACCGCTCACCCCGCTCGGTCTCGCGGCGGCGCAGCTCGCGCCGGGCGATGGTCCGCTTGTGCACCTCGTCGGGGCCGTCCGCGAGGCGCAGCGTGCGCAGGTGGGCGTACATGCTCGCCAGCGGGAAGTCGTCGCTCACGCCCGCGCCGCCGTGCACCTGGATGGCGCGGTCGACGACCTTGAGCGCGACCTCGGGGGCCGCGACCTTGATGGCGGCGATCTCGGTGCGGGCCTGCTTGTTGCCGACGGTGTCCATCAGGTGGGCCGCCTTCAGGGTGAGGAGGCGGGCCATGTCGATCTCGATGCGGGCCTCGGCGATCCAGTCCTGGATGTTGGCCCGGTCGGCGACCGGGGCGCCGAAGGTCGTCCGGGACTGCGCCCGGTCGATCATCAGGTCCAGGGCGCGCTCGGCCATGCCGATGGAGCGCATGCAGTGGTGGATACGGCCGGGCCCGAGCCGCGCCTGGCTGATCATGAAGCCGTCGCCCTCGCCCGCGAGCAGGGCGGTGCGCGGCACCCGTACGTTCTCGAAGAGCACCTCGGCGTGGCCCTCGCGGTCCTGGTAGCCGAAGACGGGCAGGCCGCGCAGGATGGTGACGCCGGGCGTGTCGAGGGGGACGACCATCATCGACTGCTGGCGGAAGGCGGGGCCGTCCGGGTCGGTCTTGCCCATGACGATGAGCACCTTGCAGTGCGGGTGCAGGGCGTTCGACGTCCACCACTTGCGGCCGTTGAGGACGTAGTCGTCGCCGTCGGCCACCATGCGCAGCTGGATGTTGCTCGCGTCCGAGCTGGCCACGGCGGGCTCGGTCATGGCGAACGCGGAGGCGATCTCACCGTCGAGCAGCGGCTTGAGCCACTTCTCCTTGTGCTCCTCGGTGCCGAAGAGGGTGAGGACCTCCATGTTGCCGGTGTCGGGCGCGTTGCAGTTCGTGGCCTCGGGGGCCAGGTGGGCGCTGCGGCCCATGATCTCGGCGAGCGGCGCGTACTCCAGGTTGGTCAGGCCCGGGCCCCATGCGGGGTGCGGGTGGAAGAGGTTCCACAGGCCGCGCTTCTTCGCCTCGGTCTTCAGCTCCTCGATGACCGGCGGGTGGAAGTGCGCGTCCCCGGACTCGGCCATCTGCGCGGCGTACACCGCCTCGGCGGGGTAGATGTGCTCGTCCATGAAGGCGAGCAGCTTGTCCTGATACTCCTTGGCCCTGTCGGACAGGTCGAACACGGGTCCTCCCACGGTCGTCTCGTACGGTCTCACAGCCGGCCCGACGGGCCCAGCAGCGCTGCCAGTTCGCGTGCCGTCGTCACGGCGTCACGGTGCACGACCCCGGCGATGCCGAGCCGGGCCGCGGCCGTGATGTTCTGTTCGAGGTCGTCCACCATGACGGTCTCCCCGGGCGCCACGCCCAGGCGTTCGCAGGCGATGGCGTACGCGCGGCGCGAGGGCTTGCGCACGCCGATCTCGCCGGAGACGGTGACGGCGTCGAACATCGCGGGCAGGTCGAAGCCCGCGTAGCAGTCGTCGCCGAGGGAGTTCGAGAGCAGGCCGACGCGGTGGCCGTCGGCGCGCACCTTCGCCACGAGCGCGACCATGTCGGGGTCGGGCCGCAACCGGGCCTGCAGCCGGCCGACCAGGCCCGGCCCCTCGGCGGTCACGCCGTGCGCCCCCAGGCGGCGCGCGAGTCCGTCCTCGAACTCCCGCTCCCCGATCCGCCCTTCCTCGTGGTCGACGAGCAGGGTGCTGCTCTCGGGGTCCTTCGACAGCATCCGCAGCAACAGTCCGGGCTCGCCGCCGAGTTCCCGGCTCAGCTCCGCGAACGCGGCGACGACGCTCGTGGTGAGCACGCCGCCGAAGTCGAAGAGCACCGCGCCGCGCGCGCCGTCGGCCGTGGTCATCGCACTGCCTCCTGGTAGCGGCGCATGCCGCGCAGCCACCGGTCGTAGTCGCTGCCCTTGCGGCGGTAGAAGTCGAGCACCTGCGGGTGCGGCAGGACGAGGAACGGCTCGTCGCCGACCGCCGCCACGACGCGGTCGGCGACGTCCAGCGGCTGCAGCAGCTCGCCGGAGTCCAGCACGGCGCGGGCCGCGGCCTGCTCGACGGGGTCCGCGGACCGGGTGCCGGCCATCAGCAGTTCGGTCTCGACGCCCTGCGGGCACAGGCAGCTCACCCGCACGCCCCGGTCGCCGTACGTCACCGAGAGCCATTCGGCGAAGGCGACGGCGGCGTGTTTGCTGACGGAGTACGTCGCGGAGCCGATCTGGGTGAGCAGGCCGGCCGCCGACGCGGTGCTGAAGAAGTAGCCCTCGCCGCGCTCCAGCCAGCCGGGCACGAGGAGCTTGGCGGCGCGCACGTGCGCCATGACGTTGACGTCGAGGGCGCGGCTCCACTCCTCCTCGCTCGCGTCGAGCCCGGCCCCGCCGCCGATCCCGGCGTTGGCGAAGTAGAGGTCGACGGGTCCGAACCGCTCCTGCGCCGCGTCGATCAGCCCGCGCAGGTCGTCGGCGTCGGCCGCGTCGCCCGCCCGGCCCGCGACCCGCTCCCCGTGTGCGCCGGCGAGCCGCTCGACCGTCGCGTCGAGGCGCTCCGCGTCCAGGTCGGTCAGCAGGACCCCGCCGGCCCCCGCTTCGAGGAGGCGCTGGGCGACGGCGGCGCCGATGCCGCCCGCCGCGCCGGTGACGATCGCGACCCTGTCCTTGATCCGCATGACCTTGCCCACTCCCTCGCTCGGCTCGTTCCAACGTACTTGAATCCGGGTTCAGGTTCAATGGCCAGATCCGCGCACACGGGCCTTGAGCCCGCGCCGCGCCTCCGTATATTTGAACCCAACGTCAGGTTCAACACTCTGAACACGGCCGCGACCAGCGGGTGTTCACCCTCCCCGTCAGGGCGATTCCAAGGAGTTCGCACATGACCGACCAGCTGCCGAGCGCGGAGTGGGAGAAGGTGGCGGCCCGTGACATCACCGCCAACGGCATCACCCTGCGGGTCCATGAGCACGGCCCGCAGGACTCGGACAAGCCGCTGATCGTGCTCTGCCACGGCTTTCCCGAGCTGGCGTTCTCCTGGCGCCACCAGGTCCTGGCGCTCGCCTCGGCGGGCTACCGGGTCATCGCTCCGGACATGCGGGGCTACGGCGGGAGTTCACGGCCCGCGGACCCCGAGGCGTACGACGCGCTGACCCTGTGCGCGGACCTCGCCGGGCTGCTCGACGCCGTCGGCGCGGAGGACGCGGTGTTCGTCGGTCACGACTGGGGCGCGTCGGTCGTGTGGCACATGGCGTGGGCGCACCCGGAGCGGGTGCGGGCCGTCGTCGGGATGAGCGTGCCGGTGACGCCGCGCTCCCCCGCCCCGCCGCTGCCGATCATGCGCAAGCGGCTCGGTGACGACTTCTACATCGTGTGGTTCCAGGAGCCGGGCGTCGCCGACCGGGCACTCGCGCAGAACGTGCGCAGGACCCTGGTCACGCGGGAGATCTACTCGGCCCGGTGGGCGGCGAGGCCGGACGAGCAGTTGGCGCCGCCGCGCTGGCTCGGCGACGGGGAACTCGCCCACTACGTCGAGACGTTCGAGGCGACGGGCTTCACCGGCGGCCTCAACTACTACCGCAACATGGACCGCACCTGGGCCCTGACGGAGCACCTCCAGGACCGGACGATCGACTGCCCGGCGCTGTTCGTCACCGGCTCCAAGGATCCGGTCGGCCGGTTCATGCCGGACGACAAGATGGAGCGGGTCCTCACCGACCTGCGGGGCCGGGTCGTCCTGGACGGGGCCGGCCACTGGATCCAGCAGGAGCGTCCGCAGGAGGTCAACGCCGCTCTCCTGGAGTTCCTCTCCGGGCTCGGCTGATAGCATCCGCAGCTCAGCCTGTGAGTGCAGGCGTTGCTCGTACCCGTTCGAACGACAGTGGATGGACCGCATTGGCTGCCCAGGCCCCGGCCGCTGACGGCGGCCAGAAGCAACCGATCACACCCCGCAGCGCCCGCGGTGTCAGGACGCGCAACGCACTGGTCGTCGCCGCGCGCGAGGTCTTCGAGCGCGACGGCTACCTCGACGCCCGGATCACCGACATCTCCAAGGCCGCCCACGTGGCGTCGGGCTCGTTCTACACGTACTTCAACAGCAAGGAAGAGATCTTCGAGGCGCTCGTCGAGCAGGTGCAGGAGGAAATGCTCCACCCGCACCTGCGCGAGCGCACCGGGATCACGGACCCGCGCGAGATGATCGACGCGTCCAACCGCGAGTACCTGCGCGCCTACAAGAAGAACGCCCGGCTGATGGCGCTGTTCGAGCAAGTCGCCCAGATCGACGAGAAGTTCAAGCAGCTGCGCATCGAGCGGGGCAACGCGTTCGCCCGGCGCAACGCCAAGCTGATCCGCTCGCTCCAGGAGTCGGGCCAGGCGGACCCGGACCTGGATCCGCTGGTGACGGCCCACGCGCTGTCCGTGATGGTGAGCCGCATGGCCTACCTGGTGTTCGTGCTCGGGCAGCGGATCCCGTACGAGAAGCTCGTGACGACGCTCAACAAGATCTGGGAGAACGGGCTTCAGCTCAGGCCCGAGGCGCCCCGGACCCCCGCGGCCCCGGACGCTCCCGGCGTGCTCGACGGCTGATCCGCCCGGGTGGCGCGGCGGTCCAGGATCTCCAGCACTCGCCGTCCCCAGCCCAGCATCTCCTCCTCGAAGGAGATGCCGGCCATCAGCGTCAGGTACGGGCCGATCCGCTCGCCGTCGGTGAGGAACTCCTCCTCGCCGAGCCCGCCGAGCAGATGCCGGCGCACCCGCTCGTAGCGGGCCATCTTGCCGCGCGCCCAGGCCATCCGCTCCTCGACGTGCGCGCGCACCGCGTCGAGGTCGCCGACGTCGACGGCCTGCACCTTCACCATCAGCTCGTCGCGCATCGCGGTGGGCTTCGGCTGTCGCTCCGTGAACGCGGCGAGATCCGCGCGGCCGGCCGCGGACAGCGTGAACATCCGCTTGTTGGGCCTGCGCTCCTGCGGGACGACGCGGGCGTCGATCAGCCCGTCGGCGGCCAGTCGGTCCAGCTCGCGGTAGAGCTGCTGAGGCGTCGCGGCCCAGAAGTTCGACACGGAGACGTCGAAGATCTTCGCCAGGTCGTATCCGGACGACTCGCCCTCCAACAGGGCGGCGAGGACCGCGTACTTCAGAGACATGTGGACACCCTACAGCGATGCGATTACTCTCGTCCGCACCTATTCAATTAGTTGCCTATCAGGGCGGCGTGGCGAAGGCGAGGTGGCGGGCATGCATCAGTTCCGTGCGGCAGTGGAGAAGGGCGACATGGCTGCGGTGGAGGCGCTGCTGGCCGAGGACGTGGTCTTCTCCAGCCCGGTCGTGTTCAAGCCGTACCCCGGCAAGGCGATCACGGCGGCGATCCTGCGCGGCGTCGTCCGGGTCTTCGAGGACTTCCGGTACGTGCGGGAGATCGCCGACCCCGGCGGGCGGGACCACGCGCTCGTCTTCGAGGCCCGGGTCGGCGACAAGCAGATCACCGGCTGCGACTTCCTGCACTTCGACGAGGACGGCCTGATCGACGACTTCATGGTGATGGTCAGGCCGCTGTCGGCCGCGCAGGCGCTCGCCGCGGCGATGGGCGCCCAGTTCGACCGGATCGAGCGGGAGGCGGCGGAGGCCGGCGGCGCCTGACCGGAGTCCGCACCGCTTGCCGCCGGGCCGCGTCGGCTCAGCGCAGGTCGTCGTCCCCGGCGAAGTCCGCCAGTTCGAAGACGACCTCGCCGGAGTCGGCGCGGCTGTCGCCCACGAGCCGCACGGTGGCACCCACCCACACCATGTGGGGGGCGGTCCCGACGATCCGGCAGGGCACCACGAAGTCCTCGGGGAACCGCACGAGCGACTCGTTGCGCGCCACTCCGGTGCCGCGGTGCACGACGCGGGACTGGACCACGACGCCGGGGCCCGCGCTGTGCTCCGTGCGCAGGTCGCTCGACGCGCACACCGGGCACAGCAGGCGCCGGAACGACGCGGTGCCGCACCATCGGCAGCGCTGGTAGGCGAATCCCGCGTCCGCGGGCGCCATGACCCCTGCTCCGGCCCCGCTCCCGGACATCCCCCACGTCATCGACATCGCCTGGCCTCCCGCGCTCGCCCGGTGCGCGCCGGGCTGCGGCCTCGGCACCTCCGCAGCGTATGACACTCAGTGCCGCGCGGTAAAGACACCGAGTACCCTCTACTGCTGTTCAGTCCTTGCGCAGGGCCGATTCCACCTGCTGGATGACGCGCCACATGGGGGCGCCCTTGGGCGCGACCATGACGACGACCTCGTCGGGCGAGGCGGCGGGCGCGGGCTGCGCGGCCGTCTCGCCCCACACCTGCCGTACGAGTCCGAGCGCGTGGTCGACGGGCTCCTCGGCGTCCCCCTCCCCACCGGACCGCAGCCACGCCCGCAGCCCGTTGTTGTGCGCGGCCACCACCGAGGCGGCGACGACCTCGGCGCGCAGCGCGCCGTCCGCCGCACCGGCCCAGCGCAGCCGCAGATACCCGGCGAGGGTGCGCTCGTAGCGCCGCACGACGGACAGCTCGTACGTCCGCAGGCCCGGCACCTCACGCGTCAACTTGTAGCGCTGGACCGAGAATTCGGGGTTCGTCGCGTACATTCGCAGCACCAGCCGGGCCGCGTCGCACACCACGTCCACGGCGTCGCTCTCGTCGCTCGCGGCGTCGAGGAACGCGGTCATGTCGGCCAGGCAGCTCTCGTGGTCCGGGAAGACCGCGTCCTCCTTGGACGGGAAGTAGCGGAAGAACGAGCGCCGCCCGACCCCGGCCCGCGCCACGATGTCGTCCACGGTCGTCCGCTCGAAACCGCGCTCCAGGTACAGCTGGAACGCCGCCTCGGCCAGCACCTCCCGCATGGGCGCCTTCTTCTGTGACCCGTTGACCTCGCGTGCCTCGCTCATGCCGGGAACGTAACACCGCGCACACCGGTTTGGCACTACGTACCTTTACTGAGGGTACTGAGTGCCATATCGTGGGTTCACCCACCGCCAGAGCGAGGAGATCGGCGTGAGCTTGAGGATCGTTGTCACCGTGAAGTACGTGCCGGATGCGACGGGCGACCGGCACTTCGCCGATGACCTGACCGTGGATCGTGAGGATGTGGACGGTCTGCTGTCGGAGCTGGACGAGTACGCGGTGGAGCAGGCGCTCCAGATTTCCGAGAACTCGGATGACGATGTGGAGATCACCGTGTTGACGGTGGGTCCCGAGGACGCGAAGGACGCGCTGCGCAAG
>NZ_JAMOLN010000142.1 GCF_024448165.1 Streptomyces longispororuber | reverse complement strand
CGTCCGTGGGCCCGGACACGAACACTCCCCCGAGCCCGGCCACCCGCTCCTTCATCCCCACCAACCCGTTCCCCCCGGAGGGCAACCCCACCGACGAAGCCGCCGCGGGCACCGGCGGCGGCTCGTTCTCCACCTGCATCGCCACCTCGGCCCCCCGATGGGCGAGCCGCACGTACGTCTTCGCCCCGCCCGCGTGCTTGTGCACGTTCGTCAGCGCCTCCTGCACCACCCGGTACGCCGTCTGCTCCACCACGGCGCCGTACACCCGCACCTCACCCTCCACCGTCATCTCCACCACCATCCCGGCGGCCCGCGACTGCCCCACCAGCTCCTCCAGCTCGGCGAGGCACGGCCCGACGTCCCCCGACTCGGCCTCCGCCCGGGACGCCGCCGCGGCGGCCGCCGCCCCGACCGCGGCCAACGGCACCGCCGTACGCTCCGGCACCGCGTCCCCGGACCGCAGCACGCCCAGCATCTCGCGCAGCTCCGTGAGCGCCTGCCGCCCCATGTCCCCGACGAGCGCCGCGTTCTTCACGGCCTTCTCCGGGTCCTTGCGCGCCACCGCCTGCAACGCCGCCGCGTGCACCACCATCAACGACACCCGGTGCGCGACCACGTCGTGCATCTCCCGGGCGATCCGGGTCCGCTCCTCGCCGCGCGCCCACTCGGCCCGCTCCTCGGCCCGCTCCGCGAGCAGCGACAGCTCCCGCTCCAGCGAATCGTTCCGCTCGGTCAGTGACTCCATCAGCCGCCGGCGCGCACCCACGTACATACCGAGCAGCAGCGGCGGAGCCGTGACCCCCAGCGCCGTGGTGATGGCGACGAAGGGGACGAACCAGCTGCCCACCTGGAAGACGTCGCCGCGCGCCACGTCCTGCTGCGCGCGCACCACCGCGACGATCAGCGCCCCGACGAACGACATCCCGGCGAGCGCCCCGATGATCCGCCGCGGCATCTCGGAGGCGGCCAGCGAGTACAGGCCGACGACCGTCAGCATCACGCCCATCTGGGCCGGCGTGATCGCCACCGACACCAGCACGACCGCGATCGGCCAGCGCCGCCGCAGCACGAGCGTGGACCCGGCGAGCACCCCGAACACGACCCCGACCGCGAGCGGCAGTCCCGCGTTGCGCGCGAAGGGGATCCCCTCGACCGCGCATTCCGCGGCGGACACCCCCGCGAGCCCGATATCGAACAGCGCGCTGCGCCGCCGCTCCCACCACCACGGCCCCCCGGCCGTGGCTCGGTGAACTTCCCCCGTCGTGGTCATGCCTCCAGCCTACGGGCGGCCCCCGCCCGATTTCCGGCGAGTTTTGCTTACTGGCCTACACCACCCCCCACAATCGAACGGAAGCGAAACCAGCCGGTATCCCTCGAACTGCCGAGCCCCAAGGGTTTCCACCCGGAATGCCACGTTCCGCGGCTGCCCCGGCTATGACACACGCCACAGGCGAGCGCGCCCACCTGTACCGTCGCACGCAAGGCGCTTGGTACGGCATAGTGTTGGGTGCCCACTCGGCGACCTGGGACCACGTCCGGTCCCGTCGAGTTCCGTCCCCCGTGGTGTAATTGGCAGCACCGTGGCTTTTGGTGCCATTTGTCCGGGTTCGAGTCCTGGCGGGGGAGCTCAGCACTTTCAGGGTCCTGACCACACAGGTCGGGACCCGCCCTTATTTCCACCCCCAAACCCCCCGGTATCCTGCGGATGTCCACCCCAGCAGACATCCCGAAGCCGAAGGGCACACCCGTGAGCGCCACTAGTCCGGCCGCCGTCGTCGTTCTCGCAGCGGGTGAGGGCACCCGTATGAAGTCGGCCACGCCCAAAGTCCTGCACGATCTCTGCGGCCGCTCGCTGGTCGGCCATGTCCTGGCCGCCGCACGGGAGTTGACCCCCGAGCAGCTCGTCGTGGTCGTGGGCCACGAGCGCGAGAAGGTCGCCGCGCACGTCAGCGCCGTCGACACCACCGCCCGCACCGCCGTCCAGGCCGAGCAGAACGGCACGGGGCACGCCGTGCGGATGGGCCTCGAAGGGCTCGACGGCAGCGTGGACGGCACGGTCGTCGTGGTCTGCGGCGACACCCCGCTGCTCACCGGCGCGACCCTGGAGCGCCTGGCCGCCACGCACGCCGCCGACGGCAACGCGGTCACCGTGCTGACCGCCGAGATGCCGGACGCGACGGGCTACGGCCGCATCGTGCGCGACACCGTCTCGGGCGCGGTCACCGCGATCGTCGAGCACAAGGACGCGACCGAGGCGCAGCGCGCGATCAGCGAGATCAACTCGGGCGTCTTCGCGTTCGACGGCCGCCTGCTGACCGACGCCCTGGGCAAGGTGCGTACGGACAACAGCCAGGGCGAGGAGTACCTGACCGACGTCCTCGGCATCCTGCGCGAGGCGGGGCACCGGGTCGGCGCCTCCGTGGCGCGGGACCACCGGGAGATCGCGGGCATCAACAACCGCGTGCAGCTGTCCGAGGCCCGCCGCATCCTCAACGACCGCCTCCTGCAGCAGGCGATGCTCGACGGCGTCACCGTCGTCGACCCGGCCAGCACCTTCGTCGACGTGACCGTCACCTTCGAGCGCGACGCCACCGTCCTGCCGGGCACCCAGCTGCACGGCACCACGCACATCGCCGAGGGCGCCGTGGTCGGCCCCAACACGCGCCTCACGAACACCAGGGTCGGCGCGGGCGCCCGCGTGGACAACACGGTGGCCGACAGCGCCGAGATCGGCCCCGAGGCGAGCGTGGGCCCCTTCGCGTACCTGCGTCCCGGCACCCGCCTCGGCGTGAAGTCCAAGATCGGCACGTACGTCGAGACCAAGAACGCGACGATCGGCGAGGGCACCAAGGTGCCGCACCTGTCGTACGTGGGCGACGCGACGATCGGCGACTTCACCAACATCGGCGCCGCCAGCGTCTTCGTGAACTACGACGGCCAGCACAAGCACCACTCGACGATCGGGTCGCACTGCCGCACCGGTGCGGACAACATGATTGTGGCGCCTGTCACGGTCGGGGACGGTGCGTACACCGCCGCGGGCTCCGTGATCACGAAGGACGTACCGGCCGGTTCACTGGCCGTCGCCCGGGGCCAGCAAAGGAATATCGAGGGTTGGGTGGCCCGGAAGCGTCCGGGGAGCGCGGCCGCGAAGGCGGCCGAGGAGAGCTCCCGGGACCCCAAGGACACGGTCGGCGAGGGCTGACCGGAAACAGGTGCGTCCGACACGGCGTACCGTGATAGGTGCTCACGATTCGCCTGGCTCGCTGCTAATGGGACGCGCGGGCAGCTGCGGCGGACGAACTCGTCTGAGGAGACTAGTGCTGTGACCGGGATCAAGACGCAGGGCGAGAAGAAGATGATGTTCTTCTCTGGCCGCGCCCACCCCGAGCTTGCCGAGGAGATCGCGCACCAGCTCGGTGTCGGGATCGTCCCGACCAAGGCTTTCGATTTCGCCAACGGCGAGATCTACGTCCGCTACCAGGAGTCCGCTCGCGGTGCCGACTGCTTCCTGATCCAGAGCCACACGGCTCCGATCAACAAGTGGATCATGGAGCAGCTGATCATGATCGACGCGCTGAAGCGCGCGTCGGCCCGCTCCATCACCGTCATCGTGCCGTTCTACGGTTACGCGCGGCAGGACAAGAAGCACCGCGGACGTGAACCGATCTCGGCGCGTCTGATCGCGGACCTGATGAAGACCGCGGGCGCCGACCGCATCCTCACCGTCGATCTGCACACGGACCAGATCCAGGGCTTCTTCGACGGCCCGGTGGACCACCTGTTCGCCCTGCCGATCCTCGCGGACTACGTGGGCGCGAAGGTCGACCGCGACAAGCTGACCGTCGTCTCCCCCGACGCCGGCCGCGTGCGCGTCGCCGACCGCTGGTGCGACCGCCTCGGCGCCCCGCTGGCGATCGTCCACAAGCGCCGCGACAAGGACGTCGCCAACCAGGTGACCGTCCACGAGGTCGTCGGTGACGTGAAGGGCCGCGTCTGCGTCCTGGTCGACGACATGATCGACACCGGTGGCACGATCTGCGCCGCCGCCGACGCCCTGTTCGCGCACGGCGCCGAGGACGTCATCGTGACGGCCACGCACGGTGTGCTGTCCGGCCCGGCCGCGGACCGCCTGAAGAACTCGAAGGTGAGCGAGTTCGTCTTCACGAACACGCTGCCGACGCCGAACGAGCTGGAGCTCGACAAGATCACGGTCCTGTCGATCGCCCCGACCATCGCCTCCGCGGTGCGCGAGGTCTTCGAGGACGGCTCGGTGACCAGCCTCTTCGAGGGCGAAGCGTGATCGTGCGCTGATCATGCGCTAGAAGATCCATTTGGGTGCGGCCTCCCCCGCCGGGTAAACTGCGAAAGTTGCTCGGCGAGGGAGGCCGTACTTTTTTGTACGGCTGTCCGTTATCGACGCGCTCTTCGTAGCAGGCCGTTCGTGGCCGGGTGACCGCCCGTTTTGGGGATTCCCCCAGTTCTACGAGGAGTTGAGAGCACATGTCCGAGGTCAAGCTCGCCGCCGAGACCCGTTCCGAGTTCGGCAAGGGCGCCGCCCGCCGCATCCGCCGCGAGAACAAGGTTCCCGGCGTCGTCTACGGTCACGGTGGGGACCCGATCCACATCACGCTCCCGGGCCACGAGCTGCAGCTCGCCCTGCGTACGCCGAACGTCCTGCTGTCCCTGGACATCGACGGCACGAACGAGCTCGCGATCCCGAAGGCCATCCAGCGCGACCCGCTGAAGGGCTTCCTCGAGCACGTCGACCTGCTCCTCGTGAAGCGCGGCGAGAAGGTCACCGTCGAGCTTCCGATCGTCACCGAGGGCGAGCTCGCCGCCGGCGGCAACCTGCTCGAGCACGTCCTGAACACCCTGCCGGTCGAGGCCGAGGCCACGCACATCCCCGAGTCGGTCACCGTCTCGATCGCCGGCCTCGACGCCGGTGCGGCCGTCCACGCCAAGGACATCACCCTGCCGTCCGGCACCACGCTGGCCGTCGACGGCGACGCCGTCGTCCTGCAGGTCCTGGCCGCGCAGGCCGAGGAGGCCCCGGCCGACGCCGCGGGCGACGAGGCCGCCGCGGAGGCCTGAGCCTTCCGCAGTTGACCTGTGTACGGGGTGGTGGGCACGGCCCACCACCCCGTACCGCTCTCCACGACCACGACCAGGCCCAAGGAAGGCGCATGTCCGACGAGAACGCTCCCTGGCTGATCGCCGGGCTCGGCAACCCAGGCCCCGAGTACGCGATGAACCGGCACAACGTCGGCTTCATGGTCGCCGACCTGCTGGCGCAGCGGATGGGCGCCAAGTTCAAGCGGGCCACCAAGGGCCAGGCGCAGGTCGTCGAGGGCCGCATCGGTCCGCCGGGCCCTGCCAACCGCCGGGTGATCCTCGCCAAGCCGATGTCGTTCATGAACGTCTCCGGCGGCCCGGTCACCGCGCTGTGCGACTTCTACAAGGTGCCGACGGCGCACATCGTGGCCGTCCACGACGAGCTGGACATCGACTACGGGGTGCTGCGCCTGAAGCTGGGCGGCGGCGACAACGGCCACAACGGCCTGAAGTCGATCACCAAGGCGCTGGGCGCCGACTACCACCGGGTGCGGTTCGGGATCGGCCGGCCGCCGGGCCGGATGCAGGTCGCGGACTTCGTCCTGAAGGACTTCTCCTCGGCGGAGCGCAAGGAACTGGACTACTTCGTGGACCGCGCGGCCGACGCCGTGGAGGCGCTCGTGACCGAGGGCCTGGAGCGCGCGCAGTCGTCGTACAACTCCTGACCTGTACGGATATGCCGCCGGCCGGAGTTGACCGTACGCCGGGTCATGGCCAAGGATCCGGCCATGTTGCCAGTTGCCCGTCAGATCGCGGCGGCTGCGCTCGCCGCGCTGCTGCTGATCGCCGGTGTGTTCACGTCGTGGGGCGCGGCGCAGCACGTGATGTTCCCCAAGGGCCGTGAGCGCGGCACGATGACGGTGACGCGGTGCGCGGACGAGACGTGCACCGGCCCGTTCTCGCCGGCCTCCCCCACCGCCGTCCGCCATGCACGCGTGACGATCGACCGCTCCATCGGCGAGAAGAAGGGCGCGAGTTTCCCCGTCGTCCTCAAGCCGAGCTCCACGTCGGCGGTGCGCGCCGGCACGGCCGGCTTCCTGCACGCCTGGGTGCCGCTGGGCGGCGCACTGCTGCTCGCCTCGGTGGTGCTGGCCGGCGGGATACGCAACCGGCGCCTCACGTGGATCACGGGAGGCGCCGGATTCGTGCTGCTCACGGCGGCCTTCGCCGCCCTGAGCCTCTAGGTCAGCCGGTGTTGCGCAGACCCGCCGCGACACCGTTCACGGTCAGCAGCAGGGCCCGGGCGAGGGTCGGGTCCGGCTCCTCGCTCGCGGCCGCCGCGTCACGCTGCCGCTTGAGCAGGGCGACCTGGAGGTACGAGATCGGGTCGAGGTAGGCGTCCCGGATCGCGAACGTCTGCTTCAGGACCGGCTGCGAGTCGAGGAGCTCGGCCCCACCGGTGATCTTCAGGATCTCGGCGACGGTGAGCGCGTGCTCGGCCTCGATGTCCGCGAACACGTGCTGGAGCTCGTCCGGCACGAGCGTCTCGACGTAGTGCCGGGCGATGCGCAGGTCCGTCTTCGCGAGCGTCATCTCGACGTTGGAGATGAAGTTCTGGAAGAAGTGCCAGTGCTCGTGCATCTCGTCGAGGACGGTGTCGAGGCCCGCCTCGCGCAGCGCCTTCAGACCGGAGCCGACGCCGAACCAGCCGGGCACGATCTGCCGGGACTGGGTCCAGCCGAACACCCACGGGATGGCGCGCAGGCCGTCGAGGGAGACGCCCGAGCCGGGGCGGCGGGAGGGCCGCGAGCCCAAGTGCAGGTCGGCGAGCTGGTCGACCGGGGTCGAGGCGAGGAAGTACGTCGGCAGGTCCGGGTCCTCGACGAGCTTGCGGTACGCGGCGTGCGCGGCGTCGGAGACGACGTCCATGGCGGCGTCCCAGCGGGCCAGCGCCTCGTCGGACTGGCGCGGCGCGGTGTGCAGCGCGGACGCCTGCAGCGTGGCCGCGACGGTCAGCTCCAGGTTCTCCCTGGCCAGCGACGGCACCAGGTACTTGTCGCTGATCACCTCGCCCTGCTCGGTCACCTTGATCTCGCCCTCCAGGGTTCCCCAGGGCTGGGCGAGGATCGCGTCGTGCGAGGGGCCGCCACCGCGGCCGACGGTGCCGCCGCGGCCGTGGAAGAGGCGCAGCCGCACGCCGTAGCGGTGCGCGACGTCACGCAGACGGCGCTGAGCGCGGTGGATCTCCCACTGCGAGGTGGTGATGCCGCCGAACTTCGACGAGTCGGAGTAGCCGAGCATGACCTCCTGCACGTCCCCGTTGAGCGCGACCAGGCGCCGGTAGGACGGGTCGGAGAGCATGTCCTCCAGGATCGTGTCGGCCGCCTTGAGCTCGTCCGTGGTCTCCAGGAGCGGCACGATGCCGATCTTCGCCCAGCCGGCGTGCAGATCGATCAGCCCCGCCTCGCGGGCGAGCACCGCCGCCGCGAAGACGTCGTCGGCGCCCTGGCACATCGAGATGATGTACGACTCGATGACCTCGGGCCCGAACACGTCGAGCGCCTTGGCGATGGTGTGGAAGACGCCCAGGGTCTTCTCGCCGTCGGCGTCCAGCGGAGCCGGGGTCGGCGCCAGCGGCCGGCGCGAGCGCAGCTCCTTGGCGAGCAGCTTGCCGCGGTAGTCGCGCGGCATGTCGGTGTAGCGCCAGGACTCCTCGCCGAGCCGGTCGAAGAGCTGGCCGAGCGCGTGGTGGTGGGCGTCCGCGTGCTCGCGCACGTCCATGGTGGCCAGCTGCAGACCGAACGCGGAGAGCGTACGGATCGTGCGGTTCATCCGGCCCTCGGCGAACAGCCCGCCGCGGTGCTCGCGCAGCGACGTCTGGATCAGTGTGAGGTCGTGCAGCAGCTCGGCGGTGCCGAGGTAGTCGCGGCCGTCCTCGTGCGGGGTGTTCCTGGCCAGGCGCGTCTTGGTGTTCTCCAGCTTCTGCCGGATCGCGGTCGCCTTCAGCCGGTAGGGCTCCTCCGCGTTCAGCCGCTTGTAGCGCGGGCTGATCTCCGGCAGCCGCTCCAGGTCGCACTGGAGCGAGGTCAGCAGCTCCTCGGTGGCGCCCGTGTAGCGGATCGAGTTCGACAGGAAGCCGCGCAGCTCGTCGATCATGTCGAGCGCGTCGTTGATGCCGTGCTCGTGCTGCAGGATCAGGACGTCCCAGGTGACCTGCGGGGTCACGTTCGGGTTGCCGTCCCGGTCGCCGCCGATCCAGGTGCCGAAGGTCAGCGGCCGCGTCGCCTCGGGGAGGGTGACGCCGACCCGCTCCAGCTCGGCGGTGAGGTCCTCCAGGACGTCGCCCACGGCACCGGCGTGCAGCTCGTCCAGGTAGTAGATCGCGTTGCGGGACTCGTCCGTCACCTCGGGACGCACCACGCGCAGCTCGTCCGTCTGCCACACCAGGTCGATGTTCTCGGCGAGGCGGGTGTCGTAGCGGCGGCGGTCGGTCTCCAGGACCGGCGTCTCCAGCAGCTCGGCGATGCGGCGCAGCTTGTTCAGGACGCTGCGGCGGGCGGCCTCGGTCGGGTGGGCCGTGAAGACGGGCCGCACGTTGAGGTTGCCGACCGTGTCGCGCAGGTGCTCCGGGTCCGCGTCCTTGAGCCGGTCCGCGGTGCGGGCGAGCAGACCGCCCTCGGCGGCGCGCTTGGCGCGCAGCTCGCGGCCGCGGTGCACCTGCTCCGTCACGTTGGCCAGGTGGAAGTACGTGGAGAAGGCGCGGACCAGCTTGGCCGCGGTCTCCAGTTCGGTGCCGCGCAGCAGCTCGGCGGCGGCCTCGCCGTCCTCACGGGTCAGGCGGCGGACCTTCTCGACCAGTTCGAGCAGTTCGGGGCCCTCCTGGCGGACCAGGGTCTCGCCCAGCAGGTCACCGAGGCGGCGGATGTCGGCGCGCAGCTCGGGGCTGCTGCTCGTAGCGGTCTGATCGGCACTGCTCACAGGTGCGGCTCCTTGCAGTAATCAGAAGGTGCGACGCTCCGCGTCTCCTTGGAAGGGCGGTGGTGGGAGACGGGTGGGCGCTCGTCTGGAGGGAAGAGTCCCCGGGATCCGGGTAGTAGTCCCGGGTGGAGATTCAGAGCGGACCGCGCTGTCCGACCGTTTCCAAGGATATGTGCCCGTGGTCGCGGCACGGCTCGGGGCCTCTTGCCGCCCGGCCGCGCGCTGCCATACTTACGACGCCGTAGGTTACGGAACCGTAGGCATGACGAAGGCACTCTGTCCGCGGATCTCAGTGGATCTCCTGACCCGTCTCAGGCCCTCTCAACCCTCTCAACCCTCGACTTACAGGGGACTTCCCATGGCCACACGTTCCGATGTGATCGACGACGCACCCGAGGAGGCGTCAGGACCGTCCGCCGCTCCGGTCCGGTCGGCGACGCTGGGTGGGGAGCAGAAACGCTCCCTTGAGCAGATCACGCTGCTCCTCTTCATCGCCGTACCCTTCCTGGCGCTGCTCGCGGCGGTGCCGCTGGCCTGGGGTTGGGGCGTGAGCTGGCTGGACCTCGGCCTCCTCGTGTTCTTCTACTACCTCGGCTGCCACGGCATCACCATCGGCTTCCACCGCTACTTCACCCACGGCTCCTTCAAGGCGAAGCGCCCGCTGCGCATCGCGCTCGCGATCGCGGGCTCGATGGCGGTGGAGGGCCCCCTGGTCCGCTGGGTCGCCGACCACCGCAAGCACCACAAGTTCTCCGACGCGGAGGGCGACCCGCACTCGCCGTGGCGGTTCGGGGAGACCGTCCCGGCGCTGATGAAGGGCCTGTGGTGGGCGCACATCGGCTGGATGTTCGACGAGGAGCAGACGCCGCAGGAGAAGTACGCGCCCGACCTCATCAAGGACCCGGCGATCCGCGCGATCTCCCGGCAGTTCATCTTCTGGACGATGCTGTCGCTGTTCCTGCCCGCGCTGATCGGCGGTCTGGTCACGATGTCGTGGTGGGGCGCGTTCACGGCGTTCTTCTGGGGCTCGCTCGTGCGGGTGGCGCTCCTGCACCACGTGACGTGGTCGATCAACTCGATCTGTCACGCGGTCGGCAAGCGCCCCTTCAAATCCCGCGACCGCTCCGGCAACGTGTGGTGGCTGGCCGTCCTGTCCTGCGGCGAGTCCTGGCACAACCTGCACCACGCCGACCCGACGTCGGCCCGGCACGGTGTGATGCGCGGCCAGGTCGACTCCTCGGCCCGGCTGATCCGCTGGTTCGAGCTGGCCGGCTGGGCGTCCGACGTGCGCTGGCCGTCGAAGGACCGCATCGCCGCCCGCCGGAAGCCGCAGGCCGCCGACGCGGCATGACCCCGGCACGGCATGATGGGAGTCGTGGCGACCGACTCAAGCACCCCAGGCAACGCGAGCAGTGACAGGCCCGACAAGCCGAGGCGTGCGCGCCGTACGCGGATGACCGGGGCGGAGCGGCGCCAGCAGCTCCTGGAGATCGGCCGCGTCCTCTTCGCCACCAAGGGCTTCGAGGGCACGTCGGTTGAGGAGATCGCGGCGAAGGCCGGGGTCTCCAAGCCGGTGGTGTACGAGCACTTCGGTGGCAAGGAGGGGCTGTACGCGGTCGTCGTCGACCGCGAGATGCGCCAGCTGCTCGACATGGTGACGGGGTCGCTGACCGCGGGCCATCCGCGGGAACTGTGCGAGCAGGCGGCGTTCGCGCTCCTCGACTACATCGAGGAGTACACGGACGGCTTCCGCATCCTGGTCCGCGACTCCCCCATCCCGCAGTCCACGGGTTCCTTCGCGTCGCTGATCTCCGACATCGCGACGCAGGTCGAGGACATCCTGGGCCGCGAGTTCAAGGCCCGCGGCTTCGACCCGAAGCTCGCCCCGCTGTACGCCCAGGCGCTGGTCGGCATGGTCGCGCTGACCGGCCAGTGGTGGCTGGACGCCCGCAAGCCGAAGAAGGCGGAGGTCGCGGCGCACCTGGTGAACCTGGCCTGGCACGGCCTCGACGGCCTGGAGCCGAAGCCGCGGCTCATAGGGCACCGCAAGAGCTAGGGCCTGGTCAGGGGCGTGCGTCGGCGGTCGGTTCGAGGAACTCCAGCCGGTTGCCGACGGGGTCGGCGGAGTAGAACCGCCGGTGCCCCGGCAGCGCGTCGTCCCAGACCACCTCGGCACCGAGCCGCGCGAGCCGGCGCGCGTACGCCTCGATGTCCCGCACCCGCAGTCCCGGGTGCGCCTTCCGCGCGGCCCGGAAGTGGCCCGCCCTGTCTCCGGCGGCCTCGACGCCCAGGTGCAGCCGGGCGTCCCCCGCCTCGAACCAGCACCCGCCCCGCGCGGCGAGCTCCGGCGGCTTGGCGGTCTCGGTCATGCCGAGGACATCGACGTAGAAGGCGCGCAGCAGGCCCTCGCTCCCCTCGGGGGCGGCGAGCTGGACGTGGTCCAGGGCCGTGATCACGCGGGCTTCACCGCGACCACGAAGATCCGCCGGAACGGCAGCACCGTGCCGTGCTCCGTCGTCGGGTACGCCTCCCTGAGCAGGTCCCGGTACTCGGTCACGAACGCGTCCCTGGCCGCCGGGTCGTCGTCGAGCGCGGTGAGCACGGGGCGCAGGCCGGTGCCCTTCACCCAGTCCAGGACGGGGTCCTGCCCCTCCAGCAGGTGGGTGTACGTGGTCTCCCAGGCGTCGACCGCGCAGCCGAGCCCGGCGAGCCGCTCCAGGTACGCGGTGGGCGTGAGCACCGCGTCGCCGTGCCGCAGCACTCCGGCGAGGCGGTCCTTCCACCGGGCGGAGTCGGCGAGCTCCCGCATCAGGGCGTGGCTGGGGGCGTCGAAGTTGCCGGGGACCTGGAAGGCGAACGTGCCGCCCGGCGCGAGCGCGTCCACCCAGCGCGGGAAGGCGTCGACGTGCCCCGGCACCCACTGGAGCGTCGCGTTGGCCATGATCAGGTCCTGCGTCCGGGCCGGCGTCCAGTCCGCCGCGTCCGCGTACGCGAAGTCGAGCCGGTCCGTGGCGTGGACCTTGGCCTTCTCCAGCATCTCGGGCGAGTTGTCGTACCCGGTGATGCGCGCGGTGGGCCAGCGCTCGGTGAGCAGCGTCGTGACGTTGCCGGGGCCGCAGCCGAGGTCGGCGATGCGGGCCGGTTCGCGGGGCAGGGCGGGGATGCGGGCGAGCAGGTCGACGAAGGGGCGGCCGCGGTGGCCGGCGTGCCGGAGGTACTGCTGCGGGTCCCAGGTGGGTGTCGTCGTCATGACTCCAGGGTTCCCGGCAAAGTATCTCGATGTCAAGAGACTCGACTTCAAGAGACTTCATGTCGACACACCCCCTACACTGATCGTCATGGAGGACGAGGTCGACCGTCTGGTCGCAGCGTGGCGCCGGGAGCGCCCCGACCTCGACGTGGAGCCCCTTGAGGTGCTCAGTCGGGTCAGCAGACTCGCGCGCCATCTCGACCGCGCCCGCCGCATCGCGTTCTCCGAGCACCAGTTGGAGCCGTGGGAGTTCGACGTCCTGACGTCGCTGCGCCGGGCGGGCGCCCCGTACCAGCTCTCACCCGGTCAGTTGCTGACGCAGACGCTGGTGACGTCGGGCACGATGACGAACCGGATCGACCGGCTCACCAAGAAGGGCCTCGTCGAGCGGCTCCCCGATCCCAGTGACCGGCGTGGTGTCCTGGTCCGCCTCACCGAGGAGGGGCGGGACCGGGCCGATCAGTCCCTGGCGGGGCTGCTGGCGCAGGAGCGGGCGATTCTGGCGGAGCTTTCCCGTGCGGAGCGGGGTGAACTGGCCTCGCTCCTCCGCCAGTTGACGGCCCCCTTCGACAACATCCCCGGCTAGGCGCCGTAACCTTCTCCGCCCGTCCGCCGAGTGCGACTCTCGTCGTGGCTGGTCGCGCAGTTCCCCGCGCCCCTGGAAGGCATGCGCTACGCGCAGCCTTCCAGGGGCGCGGGGAACTGCGCGAGAAGCCCCACCGGCCCGGCAGCCCGCGACGAAAGAACAACCGAGCAGACGCACCCGTGGACACCCGCCCCGCCACACCCGGCAGGGCTCAGCTCGCGGCCTCCAGGTCGACCGGGCCGACCCCCGCCCGCCGCGCCAGCGCAACCGCGGCCAACGTCGAGTGCACGCCCAGCTTCCCCAGCACGTTCTGCATGTGCGTCCGCACCGTGTGCGGCGACAGGAACAACCGCTCGGCGACGGCCTTGCGCCCGAGCCCGGCCACCATGCAGCGCAACACCTCGCGCTCACGCGGCGTCAGGGACTCCACGAGCCGCTCCGACTCCGTCCGGTGCTTGCGGGCCGCGGTCAACTCCCGCAGCACACCCGTCAGCAACGCCGGAGGCAGATGCGTCTCGTCCCGGAGCACGCCCCGTATGACGGTCAGCAGCCGCGACAGGGAGCAGTCCTTGGCGACCCAGCCGGACGCCCCGGCCTGCAGGGCCATCGCGGCACGGCGCGGATCGTCCCGCTCGGCGAGCACCACCGTGCGGACCGCGGGCTGGCCCGAACGGACGCCCGCGACCAGGGAGATGCCGTCCACCAGCCCGTTCTGCGCGGCGCCGTCCGGGACGACCGTGGGCGGGCGCATGCCCTGCAGGGACGTCGCCCCCAGGTCAGCGTCGACGAGCAGCACATCGAATCTGCGCCCCTCGGCGGCCGCCCGGTCGAGGCAGCGCAGGGCGGCGGGGCCGCTGCCGGCCGCAGATACGTCGACGTCCGGCTCGGCGGCGAGCGCCGCTGCGAGGGACTCGGCGAAGATGCGATGGTCGTCGACGACCAGGACCCGAATACGAACCACGTGATAACCCCCACTGGTCGGGGGACGGACCAACGCAGGTACGGCGCCCGGAGTACAGGTCGCCGCAGCCGCACGGCCGCCGCCGTGCCCGAACTGCTACCCCCACTCCGGGCGTCGTACCCGGCTGTCTCGCCCCCTGATCAACACCGGCCCCCACCGGTGCTGTCCTCAGAGTAGGGCTGAAGGCCCCGAGGGGAAGGCAATTCGCAGAACTGATTGGCGGTTGACCGGCCCTCGACCGTCTGGCGCGTTTATGGTGAGGCCCATGTTTCGCATTGAGGCAGAAGTCGACAAAGAACGCCGCCTTCTGCTCCGCACGCTCCTGAGGAAGGCGAACGCCGAGGCCTCTCCCGAGCTGCGCGAGCTGCGGGGCACGCCGGACGAGCGCGAAACCCCGCTCCAGGTCTGGGCGTTGGCCGAGGACGGCAGTCTGGCCGGTGGTCTCGACGCGCACACCTGGGCGACCTGGCTGCACGTGAACCTGCTCTGGGTCGCCGACCGGCACCGCGGCGCCGGGCTGGGCTCCCGGCTCCTCGCGGAGGCCGAGCGCATCGCCCGTGAGGATCGCGAATGCGTCAACTCCCGTGTGGAGACGTGGGACTTCCAGGCCCCGGGCTTCTACCGGCAGCACGGCTACGACGTGGTGGCCGTGGTGCCGGACTACCCGCCCGGGGTCAAGGAGTTCACACTGACGAAGCGACTGGGCTGAGCCCGCGGCTCAGGCCTCGCGCCGCGCCCCGGCCGACGGCACCGCCGGGAACACCCGCGGCGTCGTGTACCCGGCCTCCTCGAAGGCGGCGAGCACCGACTTCGTGACCGCGTCCGCGTCCGCCGTCTCCACCAGCACGATCGCCGAGCCGCCGAATCCGCCGCCCGTCATCCGGGCGCCGACCGCACCGGCGGCGCGGGCCGTGGCGACGACCAGGTCCAGCTCGGGGCAGGAGATGCGCAGGTCGTCGCGGAGCGAGACGTGGCCCGCGTCCAGGACCGGGCCGATGGCGCGCACGTCGCCGGCGTCGAGGAGGCCGATGACCTGCTCGACGCGGTGATCGTCGGAGACGATGTGCCGGACGTAGCGGACGACCTTCTCGTCCGCCCCCGCCTGCTCCAGCGTCCGCAGGGCGTCGTCCAGTCCGGCGTACGGGACGTCCCGCAGGTGCGAGACGCCGAGCAGGCGCGCGCCCTCCTCGCAGCCCGCGCGCCGCTCCGCGTACGCGCCGTCGCCCAGCTCGTGCTTGACGCGCGTGTCGACGACGAGGAGCTGGAGGCCCTGCGAGGCCAGGTCGAAGGGGACCTGCCGGATCGACAGGTCCCGGCAGTCCAGGTGGAGCGCATGGCCCTCGGTCGCGCACGCCGACGCCATCTGGTCCATCACGCCGCACGGGACGCCCACGAAGACGTTCTCGGCGCGCTGCGCGAGGACCGCCAGCTCCGGCTCGGACAGGCCGAGTTCGAAGAGCTCGTTGAGCGCGTAGGCGGTCACGACCTCCAGGGCCGCGGACGACGACAGGCCCGCGCCCGTCGGCACCGTCGAGGCGAGGTGGATGTCCGCGCCCGTGACGGCGTGGCCCGCGTCGCGCAGCGCCCAGACGACGCCCGCCGGGTAGGCGGCCCAGCCGCCCTGCCCGTACTTGCTCAGCGGGGTCAGCTCGTCGACGCGCAGTTCGGCGACGGGGGCGTCGATGTCGGCGGAGTGCAGGCGCAGCACGCCGTCGTCCCGCCGGGCCACCGCCGCGACCGCGGTGTGCGGCAGGGCGAGCGGCATGACGAAGCCCTCGTTGAAGTCGGTGTACTCGCCGATGAGGTTGACGCGGCCGGGTGCCGCCCACACTCCCGCGGGCTCGTAACCGTACAGATCGCTGAACTGAGCGGCGACGGACATGAGTTGGGGCCCTCTGATTCCTACTGGGTTCCGACTGGTTCCTACTGCTGGCGTGCCTGGGCGAACGCCCAGGCGTCGGCGACGATGCCCGCGAGGTCCGCGCGGGACGGGTTCCAGCCGAGGCGCTCGTGCGCGGTGGCGGCGGAGGCGACGAGGACGGCCGGGTCGCCGCCGCGGCGCGGGGCGACGATCTCGGGGATCGGGTGCCCGGTGACCTGGCGGACGGTCTCGATGACCTCGCGGACCGAGAACCCGTTCCCGTTGCCGAGGTTGCAGATCAGGTGCTCGCCGGGCTGCGCGGCCTCGACCGCGAGGAGGTGCGCCTCGGCGAGGTCGGCGACGTGGATGTAGTCGCGGACGCAGGTGCCGTCGGGCGTCGGGTAGTCGTCGCCGTAGACGGAGATCGCGTCGCGCCGGCCCTGGGCGACCTGGAGGACGAGCGGGATGAGGTGCGACTCGGGGTCGTGCCGCTCGCCGCAGTTGCCGTACGCGCCCGCCACGTTGAAGTACCGCAGGGACACGGCGGCCAGCCCGTGCGCGGCCGCCTCACCGGTGATCATGTGGTCGACGGCGAGCTTCGAGGCGCCGTACGGGGAGGTGGGCGCGGTCGGGTCCGTCTCGGTGATCGGGGTGCTGACCGGCTCGCCGTACGTGGCCGCGGTGGAGGAGAAGACGAGCTTGCGGACGCCCGCCGAGCGCATCGCGCCGAGCAGCGCCATGGTCCCGCCGACGTTGTTGTCCCAGTACTTCTCGGGCTTCACGACGGACTCGCCGACCTGCGAGAACGCGGCGAAGTGCAGCACCGCGTCGTACGAGGCGTCGAGCCACTTGGCCGCGTCGCGGATGTCGCCCTCGACGAAGGTCGCGCCGGCGGGCACGCCCTCGCGGAAACCGGTGGAGAGGTTGTCGAGGACGGTGACCTCGTGACCCGCTTCCAGCAGGTGCTGCGCGACGACGCTGCCGACGTATCCGGCACCGCCCGTGACCAGGTACTTACCCATTACTTGCTCGCTACCTCTCGCAGTCGCTCGGCCGCGGTCTCCGGCGGCACGTCGTTGATGAACACGCTCATGCCGGATTCGGAACCCGCGAGGAACTTCAGCTTGCCGGAAGTGCGGCGGATGGTGAAAAGCTCGAGGTGGAGCGCGAAGTCGTCACGGGTGACGCCCTCGAACTCGTCCAGCGTGCCGAACGGCGCCTGGTGCCAGGCGGCGATGTACGGCGTCACCGGCTGGTCCTCACCGAAGATCCGGTCGAAGCGCCTCAACAGTTCCAGATAAATCTTGGGGAACTCTGTGCGCGCCGCGTCGTCGAGCCCGAGCAGGTCGGGGACCTGGTGCCTGGGGTAGAGGTGGACCTCGTAGGGCCAGTGCGCCGCGTACGGCACGAAGGCCACCCAGTGCTCGCCCTCCAGGACGATGCGCGAGCCGTCCGCGAGCTCCTTCTCCACGACGTCGGCGAAGAGGTTGCGGCCGCCGGTCTGCTCCTTGTGCTCGGCGAGCGAGCGCAGCATGAGGGCGGTGCGCGGGGTGGTGAAGGGGTAGCCGTAGATCTGGCCGTGCGGGTGGCCGAGGGTCACGCCGATCTCGGCGCCGCGGTTCTCGAAGCAGAAGACCTGCTCGACGGAGTCGAGGTGGGACAGCTCGGCGGTCCGGTCCGTCCACGCCTCTAGGACGAGCCCGGCCTGCTCCTCGCTGAGGTCGGCGAAGGACTTGTCGTGGTCGGAGGTGAAGCAGACCACCTCGCAGCGGCCGGAGTCGCCGGCGAGCGAGGGGAACCGGTTCTCGAAGACGACGACGTCGTACGCGGAGTCGGGCACCTCGCTGAGCCGCTCACCCTCGGACGGGCACAGCGGGCACTCGTCGGCCGGCGGGTGGTAGGTGCGGCCCTGGCGGTGCGAGGCGATGGCCACGGAGTCGCCGAGCAGCGGGTCGCGGCGGATCTCCGACGTGGTGACCGTGCGGTCGAGGGGGCGCCGGTCGACGGCTTCCCGGACGACGTCGTCGCGCGAGTCGTAGTAGATGAGCTCGCGCCCATCGGCAAGGCGGGTCGACGTCTTCTTCACGACCGATGCTCCTCATCGCACCAACCAAACAGAACCGAACACAACAAAGCATAAGTCAACAGTCACGTCAAGAGATCCAACGGGGGACGGACTGTGCGGTTTCTGTGCCACGTGATCACTTATCCGAGAGGCATCGATCACAATCCAACAAAGAACATCAAGGGAAGTGTTCACTTATTGAAGCCGGAGGCGTAGGTTCCGGACTGTTTCAGTTCGCGCAACGAAGCGAGATCTCATGCAGTCCCCCACAATCACGCTGGCGGCAGGGCTACGGCTGCCCACCAACGGCCTCGACTACGCGATCCTGGCGATCTACTTCGTCGTCGTCCTGGGCATCGGCTTCGCCGCCCGCCGCTCCGTGAAGACCAGCCTCGACTTCTTCCTGTCGGGCCGTTCGCTCCCTGCCTGGGTCACCGGCCTGGCCTTCGTCGCCGCCAACCTGGGCGCCACCGAGATCCTCGGCATGGCCGCGACCGGTGCGCAGTACGGCGTCGCGGTCGTCCACTGGTACTGGATCGGCGCCATCCCGGCCATGGTCTTCCTCGGCCTGGTGATGATGCCCTTCTACTACCGCTCGAAGGTGCGATCGGTGCCGGAGTTCCTGCTCCAGCGCTTCGACAAGTCCGCCCATCTGCTCAGTTCGATCCTGTTCGCCTTCGCGGCGATATTGATCGCGGGCGTGAACCTCTACGCCCTGTCGATCGTCGTCGAGGCGCTGCTCGGCTGGCCGCAGTGGGTGGCCATCGTGGTCGCGGGCGCCTTCGTCCTCGCGTACATCACCATCGGCGGCCTGTCCTCCGCGATCTACAACGAGGTCCTGCAGTTCTTCGTGATCCTCGCGGCGCTCATCCCGATCTGCATCATCGGCCTCAAGCGCGTCGGCGGCTGGGGCGGCATGACGGACTCGCTGAAGTCCCAGCACGGCGACAACTTCATGTCGGCGTGGGGCGGCACCGGCATCGGTGACGCCAACCCGCTCGGCGCGAACTGGCTCACGATCATCCTCGGCCTCGGCTTCGTCCTCTCCTTCGGCTACTGGACGACGAACTTCGCGGAGGTCCAGCGCGCCCTGTCGGCCAAGAACCTCTCGGCCGCCCAGCGCACCCCGCTGATCGCCGCCTTCCCGAAGATCTTCATCGTGTTCCTGGTGATGATCCCGGGCATGGTCGCCGCGGTCCTCGTCCCGAAGATCGGCGGCGCCGGCTCGGACCTCACCTACAACGACGCGATCCCGTACCTGATGCAGGAGCTGCTGCCCAACGGCGTCCTCGGCATCGCGGTGACCGGTCTGCTGGCCGCCTTCATGGCGGGCATGGCGGCCAACGTCTCGTCGTTCAACACCGTGTTCACGTACGACATCTGGGCCAAGTACGTGAAGACCGACAAGCCCGACGGCTACTACCTGAAGTTCGGTCGCCTCATCACGGCGATCGGTGTGGTGGCGTCGGTCGGCACGGCGTTCATCGCGTCGTCGTTCTCGAACATCATGGGGTACCTGCAGACCCTCTTCTCCTTCTTCAACGTCCCGATGTTCGTGGTCTTCATCATCGGCATGTTCTGGAAGCGCGCGTCCATGAAGTCGGGCGTCTGGGGCCTGCTGGCGGGCACCACCGCCGCGATGCTCAACTACTTCTGGATCTACAAGCAGGGCGTCATCGACATCCCCACCGACCAGGGCGCCAACTTCGTCTCGGCGATCGTCGGCTTCGTCGCCGGTGCGGTCGTCATGATCGTGGTCACGCTCTTCACCGCCCCCAAGCCGGAGGCGGAACTGGCCGGTCTGGTCTACGGCACGACGGCCCCCGGCCTGGAGGAGCCGCCCGCCGAGGGCGACAGCGCCTGGTACCGCAAGCCGGCCCTGCTCGGCTGGGGCGCGATCGTCCTCGCCGCGCTCTGCTACCTCCCCTACTCCCTCTGATCGGAGGCGCGATCTCTCATGTCTGATCTCCAGAACGAAGTCTCCGAACTGGAACGCAAGTCCGCGACGGCGGCTCGCCTCTTCGACATCCGGCGCATCATCGGCGGCCTGTTCGTCCTGTACGGCGTGATCGTCACGATCGCCGGCATCACGGCGTCCGACGCGGACCTGAAGAAGGCCGAGAACATCAACATCAACCTCTGGACGGGGTTGGGCATGCTGGCGCTCGGCCTCTTCTTCCTGGTGTGGCTGAAGCTCCGCCCGACGGCTCCGCCCACCCCGGACGAGTAGGCCCTGCCGGGCCCACCGGGGCCGGAGTCCACCGTTCTGACGCGGTGGGCTCCGGCCCTTTCCCGTGCCCCCTCCCCCTATACCGTGCAGCCATGACATGGCGAGGACCGACGTATCGGACGGTGGACGGGGAACGAATCGACGGGGTGTGGAGCCACGTCTGGCAGCGCCTGGACGCGGATCACCCCTACTGCGTGGACGACTTGATCGTCTACGCGGACGGAACGATCACCTGGGACACGGACACGGACCTGTCCGGCCTCAGGAAACTGCTGGAGAGCGGCCGACTGTCGGTGACCGACCCCGCCAGGCCGCCCCGGTCGGAGCCCCCGGAATGGGGTTCCCGGCTCAGCCGGCCGCTGACCACGGACGGGTTCCTCCTGGAGGTCGCGGACCAGATCGAACGGCTCAACGGCCGTCCCACCAGCAGCCACCGCTGCTGGGAGGCGGTCCGACGCTTCCAGCAGGACCCGTCCGAGTCCCACCGCTCCCTGCTCCGCGCGGCGTACCTGGCGATACCCCCGCACCTCCGCGTCTACGCCCTGGGGGACATGGACCAGCAGGACCGCCCCCTTCGGATCCTGCTCACGGACGTCGGCGAGGCCGTCGACGGCGGCGGCCCGGTGGTCACGGCGGAACTGCACCAGACCGCTCTCGACTACTTCGCCAGGAGCCACCGAGGGATCCAGCAGGAACAGGCACGACGGGCCGTCGACTACTCCGACGATCCGTCAGGCCCCGGTCGTGCGACCGTCGTCTCGCAGGAAACCGTCTTTCCCCGGGGCTGGCCCGAGGAACCCGCCACGTTCATGCTCCGCAACGGCTGTCCGACGCCGTTCGCCCACGAGGGCGAGTCCTACGCGTCCGTACTCCACGCGTACTGGTCGCTGGCGGCGGCGGACCCCGCCGACCGGGCCCGGATCGCGGCCGCGGAGTCCGGCCGGGACGCCCAGGAGCTGGGTGGCAAGGTGCCCCACCGACCGGACTGGCCCGCGATCCGGCTCGCGGTCATGGCGGACCTCCTGCGCGCCAAATACACCCAGCACGAGGCCGCGGCCCAGGTCCTCCTCTCCACCGGCGACAGCCGGATCAGCTACACCGGCCTGTGGGACTCACCGTTCTGGCGGGACACCAACGACGCCCACGGCCGCAACTGGATGGGCCGCCTGCTGGAACTGACCCGCTCCGAACTCCGCCTCCGGCCAGCGAACTCGCCGTCGCCAGCACGTCCTTGAGCGAGACCCTCGGTCACTCCGGCGAGGTGAAGAGATCAGCTGCGTCGGTCACGCGGACGGCGCGCTCGGCCCACACGGTGAGCTGCTCGGCGTCGGCGCAGGCGAGGACGCGGTCGCGCACGGCACCGGGGACGGTCAGGCCGCGCCATTCGAGGATGCGGAGGGTCATCTCGGCCTGGGCCTGAGCGCGGCCCTCTTCACGGCCCTCTTCACGGCCCTCTTCACGGCCTTCCTCACGGCCTTCCTCACGGCCTTCCTCACGCACCTTCTCGGCCACGGGATGCCGGAAGAAGTAGCTCACCTCGGTCATCAGGTCCCTCCAGATCTCCTTCGCCTGGGGATTGACCAGGCCCGTGTCCACCCGCATCAAGGTGTCGACGCGCCTCTCGACCGGTGTGACCTCGGTGAGGTCGGTGTTGAGAACGGCGATGTCGCGCGCCTCGGGAAACGGCACGTGGAACAGGCGCTGGAAGTTGCGCACCATCATCGCCGTTTCCTTGCGGAAGAAGTGGTGCATCGTCTCGTGCGGTGAGCTGACCATCAGGCGGCCGCCCCGAGTTCGCACCAGACGAGTTTGCCGTGATCGCCGCTGCTCAGTACCGGGTGCCAGCCCCAGCAGTCGGCGCAGGCCCGTACGAGGTCGAGGCCTCGGCCCTGTTCGGCGTCCGGTGGGGTGAAGAGGGGTGGGGCGGGTGGTTTCGGGTCCGCGTCCCAGACGCCGATCCGGAGGACTCCGTCGGCCCAGCGGAGGCGGAGCGCGGCCGGGCCCTTGGTGTGGCGGACGGCGTTGGTGACCAGTTCCGTCGCCAACAGTTCGGCCACATCGAGGAGTTGGGGTGGTCCGTGAACGGTGAGGACGAGGCGGAGAGTTCGGCGGGAGACCGTCACGGCCCGGGGGTCGTTCGGGATGTACAGCGTGTATTCCCACGGCTCGGCGAACGAGGATGGCGACATGCGGGAACTCCGTTGTTCAGTACGGGAGTTGAGGCGCGGCGAGGTGGTTCGGGCGGTGGCAGTGTCGCCGCCGCCATGGCATGGCGGGGCGGTGCGCTTCCGGGTCCCGGATTCGCTGCGTTGCGACGCGTCACTGACGGTATGCCTGAAAATTAAGGAGCTGCAAGCCGGTCGCGTAATCTGACACCCGAAAGAGGCACTCCAGAGGGTGAGTTGGCACATGGCGACGAGGCGCAACCCCACTGCGCGGCAGATCCGCCTGGGCGCGGAGCTGCGCAGACTCCGCGAGGCCGCGGGCCTCAAGGCGCGCGCGGCGGCCGCCCTCCTCGGGGCCGACTCCGTCCAGATGAGCCAGATCGAGGCCGGAGTCTCCGGGGTGAGCGAGGAGCGGGTGCGCCGGCTCGCCGCCAACTACGCCTGCGTGGACGAGGCGTTGATCGACGCACTCGTGGTCATGGCGACCGACCGGACCCACGGTTGGTGGGAGGAGTTCAGGGGCGTCCTCCCGGCCCCGTTCCTGGACCTGTCCGAGCTCGACCACTACGCGACGTTCCGGCGTGACGTGGCCGTCATCCACGTACCCGGGCTGCTCCAGACGGAGGCGTACGCCCGCGCCCTGTTCGCGTACACGACGCCCGAGCTGCCCGAGAGCGAGCTGGAGCACTGGGTGGAGCATCGGATGCGGCGACGGATCGTCATCGAGGACACCGACCCCATTCCGTACGACGCCGTGATCCACGAAGCCGCGCTCCGCATCCGCGTCGGCGACCGCAAGGAATCCCGCGCCCAGCTCCAGCGCGTCCTCGATGCCTCGGAGGCGGATCACGTGACGGTGCGGGTCATCCCCCTCGACCTGGAGGGATTCGGCGGAGCCGGCAGCTCGATGGTGCACCTGGGCGGAGCGGTGAACCGTCTGGACACCGTCATCAGGGACGCGCCCCACGGCACCGTATTCATCGACGCCGAGGCCCAACTGGCCCACTTTCGAACGCTCTTCCGTATGGTGGAGAAGGCATCGCTCGACCCGACCGCGTCGCGGAACTTCATCCACCAGTTGACCAAGGAACTGTGAGGCCGGCCATGACCACCGCCCCGTGGCAGAAGTCGTCCTTCTCGGGCGGCGGCGAGGGCAACGACTGCGTCGAACTCGCCCCCGCCCCCGGCAACGGCATCCGCCTCCGAGAGAGCGACACCCCTACCATCGAACTCGCCACCACCCACGCCCCGTTGGCCCACCTCATCCACACCCTCAAGGGCCACCCGGCGACCGGGACCGCCCCCTCCCCCCGCCTCGACGTCACCTTCGCCCCGGACGGCGACCTGGTGCACCTGCGTGAGACCTCGGCCCCGGACACCGTGGTCACGACGACCCGCCGGAAGTGGGACGCGTTCGTACTCGGCGTGCGGGCGGGCGAGTTCGACCACTTCGTGCGGCCCGCCTAGTCCTCCGGCTCCCACTCCGCAAGAAGGTCGAAGTACGCGCTGTCGCCCGCCAGTTCCAGGGTGTCCAGCGGGATGCGGCCGTGCAGGGCCAGGACCAGGTCGGGGGCCGGGGCCCGGACCGAGGCCGCGGGCAGGACGCCGGTGATGGGCGGACGGGCGACGACGGCGCCCCTGGGCGAGAGGATCAGGCGCCAGGTGTGGCCGTCCGTGGTGTGGAAGTCGACCTTGGCGGGGTGGTGCGGCCAGGGGCTCGTCGTGGCGCAGCACGTGGAGAGGAACTCGTCGATGCCGTCGAGTGCGGCCTCGTACGGGAGCGGCTGCGGGATGCCCGCCGTGAGCTGGGCGTCGTAGGTGTGGACCGCCATCTCCTGGAGCTGGTGGCGGGCCACGGCGCCCGTCGTGCGCGGGGACTCCGACGCACCCCACCAGGTCCAGCACGCACGGTCCGGGCCCACCGTGCGCAGCGCGTCCAGGAACCGCTGGAACGCGTCGGCCAGCCAGGCGAGGAGCGCCTCCCGCTCCCGAGGGGCGGGCGTGGGCTCGACCGTGGGGGGCACGTCGGCCGGGCCCGCCGCGACCGTCACCGCCCAGAAGTGGCGCCGCTCGCCGAGGTGTTGGGCGAGGTCGCGCAGCGTCCAGCCGGGACAGGTCGGGACCTGTGCGTCGAGATCGGGCGCGGCGGCGATCGCGGCTCGGAAGGCCGTCGCCCGGTCGTCGATCAGGCGCAGGAGGTCGGTGAAGCCAGGGGTCGTCTTGTCCACCTCGGCTGTCTACCAGGCCGTTCGTCGGAGGGACAGCGCTTTTGCGTGGCGGAGAACGCGAGAGTCCCGCCCCGTGAACACGGGGCGGGACTCTCGATCTGGAGCGCCGGGCAGGCCTTGCACCTGCATTTCCCCGCAGGAAGCGGGGCGTCTTTCCTTGGACCACCAACGCACTGTTCGTCACCCGGAGTTGGGGTGACCAACGCAAGATCGACTATAGCTCAGGAATCCGGATTCGGCGACTCCGGTGTGGGGGCGGGGATCGTGGAGGGGGCCACGGGGCCCGCGCGGTCCAGCAGGCCCGTGCGCGCGGCGAGGGCCGCCGCCTCCAGCCGCGAGCCGACGCCCAGTTTCATCAGGACCCGCTGGACGTGGGTGCGCGCCGTCGACGGGGCGATGCCCATGCCGGCCGCGATCAGCCGGGTGTCCTCGCCGTCCGCGACCCGGACCAGCACCTCGACCTCGCGCGGCGTCAGCATCTGCAGGAGGCGCTGGCCCTCGTCGTCGGGCTGGGCCGCCGGGTTGAGCAGTTCGCTGAACGCCCCCTGGAGGAGGGACGGCGCCACCGCCGCCTCCCCGGCGCGCGCCTTCATCAGGGCACGCTCGACCCCTTCGATGCGCTCGTCGTGGCGTACGTAACCGGAGGCGCCCGCCGCGAAGGCGGCCGCGATGCCGCGCGGGGACGGCACCGGTCCGAGGACCACGACCGCGACCTGCGGCCGTTCCCGCTTGATGCGGATCACCGGGTCGAACGTGCCGGGTTCGGCCGGGGTCGCCGTGCCCAGGAGGCAGACCTCCGGGGCGCGCGAGATGACCAGTTCGGCGGCGCCCGCGGCGGGCGCGGCCGCGGCGAGCACGCGGTGCCCGCGCAGCTTCAGCGCCGAAGCGAGCGCCTCGGCGAGCAGTCGGTGGTCGTCGACCACCATGAGCCGCACACCCATTGAGCCAACCCCCCAGTTCGCCCCAGGAGCAGCATGGATCTCCCGGGCCCCCCACGGACAGGCGAGCCCCCCGACTCACCGTCCTCCTTCTTCATCCCCCGGAAGCTACACGCTTGTTCGACGTTGCGCGCCCCCTACCGGTGAGAAGCGGCCCTGAATGCTGAAAACCCGGCTTTTCAGGGGTGATTGGGGGTAGAGGAGCGCATATGTCGACGGCCCCGCGCCCCGGTGTCCGGGGGCGGGGCCGTCGACAGGACGTGGGCCGCGGCTAGTTGGTCGTGAAGCCGAGGACCGTGTACTGCTTGTCGTCGTTCGAGTACGGCTCGCTGATCAGGTCCTTGCCCATGAACAGCCGGCCGCCGGAGTACAGCATCTCGGAGGACGTCGGCACCATCCGGCTGGTCGCGTCCCGGACCGCCTGGGTCGCGGGCGTCTCCAGCAGGACCGTCTGCTTCATGGACTTGGAGTCGACGGTGACGATCTGCGAGCCCTTGTCGTACGGGCCGTCCTTGTACGCCAGCACGTTGCTGCCGTCCATCCGCAGCGGGAAGATCTCGTAGTCGTCGCCGCTGTCGATGCGGTCACCGGTCAGCTTGCCGGTGGCCAGCGAGAACGACACGACCTCGTTGACCTGCGAGGTGCCGGAGCCGTCGTGCTGGAGGGACGGCAGGTAGAGCCGGTCGTTGCCGACCACGACGCCCTTGCAGCCGTGCACCTCGCCGACCTCGCAGTCGATGTCGTACTTCTCGGCGTCGACGGAGATCTTGGCGCGCAGCTTGCCGCTGTCGTCGAGGGAGAACGCGTCGGTGTACTTGACCTCTTCACCGAGGGCGACACCGAAGGAGACCGGCTTGGTGGAGAACACCGAGAGCAGGTTGACCGTACCGGCGCCGCCGGGGACCTTGTACGTCCACTTCGGCTTGCCCGACGTCGGGTCGAGGAGCTGGATCTCGAAGGTCTCCTCGTCGAAGTCGCCGCACTTGCGGACCGCGACGAGCTGCTCGCCGCCGCGGTAGCCGACGTCCTCGCAGGAACCGGCCTGCGGCTTCCACAGGACCTTGCCGGACTTGATGTCGAAGGCCGCGCCGCCGTCGTAGCCGCCGCCGACCGCGAGCGTGGAGCCGCTGATGGACAGCTCCTTGAACGCGATCTTCTGGCCGCCCGCGTCGACGCTGTCCGACCACACCTTCTTACCGGTGTTCACGTCGAACACGGTGATCTCGGTGCACTGGAAGTGGTCGCCGTCCTTCTTGCGCTTGCCGTCCTCGGCGAGCACGGCGGCGAGACCGGCCTCGGTGACCTCGGGCGAGGCGCCGCAGGTCTGGCCGGACAGCGGCAGGGTCCACTTCTTGGTGCCGGAGTCCGGCTCGTAGCCGACGAGCTCGTTCAGGCCCGCCTTGACGTACATCGAGTCGGTCAGCCAGGAGCCCGCGGTGCTCCACACGGCGTCCTTGGCGACCTTCGGGGCCGGGAGCTGGAAGGCGATCTTCGCGCCGGTGCTCGACGGGACCTTCTCCTCGCCGCCGCTGCCACCGCCGCCGATGCCGCCCTCGCCGCCCTTGCCGCCCTTCTTGCCGCCGTCGGCGGAGTTCTTCGTGTCGTCCTTGCCGTCGTCGGAGGACGAACCGGCGTACAGGATGCCGCCGACGACGATCAGGGCGATGACCACGACCGCGGCGGTGACGATCCACACGACCGGGTTGACGGACTTCTTGCCGCCACCGCCGGCCGGCGGCATCGGCGTGGTGGGCGGCTGCGGGTAGCCGTACTGCTGTTGCTGGCCGTACTGCGGCTGCCCGTAAGGCTGCTGGCCGTACTGCTGCGGCTGCGGCGGCTGGCCGTACGCCGGGGTGGGCGGCTGGTTCGGCTG
>NZ_JAMOLN010000141.1 GCF_024448165.1 Streptomyces longispororuber | reverse complement strand
ACCGTGATGAGCCCGGCCGGGCCCGAGTCTGAGTGGTGGTCAGCGTTCCCGGGCGTCGCTGGTCACTGCTGGGTCAGCCCGTCCAGGAGTTCACGGCCGTGCGGCCACGAACCCAGGCCGCTGGCGGAGTTGAGGTGTCCGTACGATCCGGTCAGGTGCCATCGCGCCGCCCATCGCGTCGCGAAGGCGGCGGCAGTTCCGGAGGTGCAGTACGGGTCGTCGGCACTGCCCACCACCAGGGCCGGACCGGGCAACGGCTGCGGGGACACCTCGACGAACGTTGCGGCCGCCTGGCGCGGGAACGCCGGGCCCTGCGGGTCGGGCGGAGCGACCAGGAAGGCGCCGGCGACCGGGCTCGCCGGATTCCTGCTCCACCAGACGGATGCCGCCCAGCAGCCCAGGCTGTGCGCCACCAGCACGACGTGCCCGTCCCGCCGAAAGGCGGTGTCGTACGCCTCCTGTACGGCATCGACCCAGTCGCCCAGTTCGGGCGCGGACCACGAGGCGGGGGAGATCCGCACCGCTTCGGTGCCCCACTCGCGCTCCCACAGGGTCTGCCAGTGCTGACCGTCGGATCCGTCGATACCGGGGATGACCACGTATGCGACCACTGCTTGCCACCGTTCCACTCGTCACCCCCTGCGATCCTGGGGATGCCTGGCCCACATTCTGTTGGCAGCTGCAGAACGGCGACAGCGGCGCAAGTGATCTCAAAGAAGATGGTGCTGACGACGATGGAATCACTCGACCGGATAGACCGGGACATCCTCAGCCTGCTCCAGGCCGACGGCAGGCTGACCGGCGCCGAGGTGGGACGCCGGGTCGGACTCTCGCAGCCCGCGGCGAGCGCCCGCATCCAGCGGCTGGAGAAGAACGGCGTCATCACCGGCTACCGGGCCGTCGTCGACCCGGCGGCGCTCGGCCTGAACATTCACGCCGTCATCCGCCTGCGCACCACGCATGCCCAGCTCCGGCGCGCACTGGACTTCGCCGCCAGGACGCCCGAGATCATCTCCACCCTGAGGGTCACCGGAGAGGACTGCCTCGTCCTGGAGGTCCACTGCCCCCAGGCAGGACGACTCGAAGAAGTCGTCGACGCATGTGCCCGCTACGGCCCGGTCACCACGTCACTCGTGCTCAGCTCCTACCCGCCGAAGCCGCTGTCCGACGCCACCTCCACCACGTCATGACCCGCAGCGCCCTGGCGGCCGGAGCCGCGAAGGACGGTCCAGCCGGGCTCAGTCGGTGATGAACCAGTTGTTCTTGAGGTACTCCAGGGTGCTGTCGCCGAGCTCGTCCTCGGAGAAGGTGACGGAGGCCCTGATCGCCGCGGTCGGGATCTCGGCCTTGTCCGGGGTCGGCATCGTGACGCGCAGCGGGTCGACCGTCGCGGTGCGCAGGGCCTTCTTCTTGGCGGGCGGGATCATCTGGAACGTGACGACGAAGGTCGACGTGCACGGACCGAACCCCTCGTCCTCCGCCTGCTTCGCGGCGGGCCCGGCCACTTCGCAGACCGTCTTGATGTCCTCACGGCCCACCGCGTGGAGGAACTGCTCGTACCGCTGGATCGCGCCCGCCTTCGTCCTGGGCGCGGGCTGGTCACCGGTCGGCTCGGCCGACGGCTTCGCGGACGGAGGCGTCGCGGAGGGCGTCGCCGACTCCTTCGCCGGCTGCGACGAACTGGGCGACTGCGAAGGCTTCCCGGCCGAGGACGAGTCCTTCCCCGACTTCTCCGGACCGCAGGCGCACGCCGCGAGCGCCACGCACGCCGATACCACCACGCCCGCCATCGTCCGAACTCGCATCAAGTCCCCTCAGCAACAGTCGACAACAAGAGAGGTCACGCAGGATCCGGAGGAGCGGTTCCCGAGTTCTGGGGGGTTGACGCGTCAGACGTGCGTTCGTACCTTGTCCCGCATGTCGACTCAACAACGCATAGACATTCGAGAGTCGTTACGGAGCGAGCCGGTCTACGGCGCGGGCGTCTGGCACTTCGCCACCTACGTCGACCGGTACGCCACGGACGGATACGGCGAACCGCGCACCGTCCTCGACGCCATCAAACTCGCGGGCGCCGTCGGCGACCTGTCCGTCCTCGACCTGAACTGGCCCTTCCCGCCCGGTGACATCAGCACGGCAGAAGTGCGCGCGGCCCTGGCCGAGCAGAACCTGCGGGCCATCGCCGTGACGCCGGAGTTCTACACCGGCAAGTTCGCCAAGGGCGGCTTCACCAACCCCGACGCCGCCGTCCGCCGCCAGGCCGTCGACCTGGTCGCCGCCTCCGCCGAGGTCGGCCGCGAGCTGGGCGTGGACTACATCAAGATCTGGCCGGGACAGGACGGGTACGACTACCCCTTCCAGGCCGACTACAGCGACCTGTGGACGAAGTCGGTGGACGCCCTGCGCGAACTCGCCCTGGGCTACCCGGACCTGAAGTTCGCCATCGAGTACAAGCCCCGCGAGCCGCGCAACCGCATGGTCTTCTCCTCCGTCGCCCGCACGCTGCTGGCGATCCAGGACATGGGCGTGGACAACGTCGGGGTCCTGCTGGACTTCGGGCACTCCCTGTACGGCGGTGAGACACCGGCCGAAGCCGCCCGCCTCGCGATCGCCCGCGACAAGCTGTTCGCGATCGACGTCAACGACAACTTCCGCGGCTGGGACGACGACATGGTCGTCGGCTCGGTCCACCTCCTGGAGACCTTCGAGTTCTTCTTCGCCCTCCAGGACGCCGGCTGGGACGGTGTCTGGCAGCTCGACCAGTTCCCCTTCCGCGAGGACCCGGTCGAGGCCGCCCGCACCGGCATCCGCACCATGCGCGCCTTCCACCAGGCACTGGGCTACCTCGACCGGGAGGAACTCGCCGCCGCGCAGGCGGCGCAGGACGCCCTCGCCGCGCAGCGCCTCGCGAAGCGGGCCCTCTTTCGCGCCCTCGCGGAAAGCGAGTCCGCGTGACCGCCGTCCGGGAGGCGGCGGAGCCGCTGCGGGCCGACGGCGACGCGGCCCGCGCCTATCACCGGCGCAGCGCACGCCTGCGCGCCGCGTCGCCCGCCGGGGCAGCGGACGAGCTCGCCGAGATCTCGACGTCCGTCCGGCGCGACATCCTCACCACCGTCCGAGCGGCGGGCATGGGACACGTGGGCGGTGACCTGTCCGTCACCGACCTGCTGGTGACCGCCATGTGGGGCACCCTGCGCATGCACCCGACCCAGCCCGGCAACCCGCGGCGCGACCGCATCATCCTCAGCAAGGGCCACTGCGCCGCGGCCCTCTACTCCACACTGGCGTCCTGCGGCTTCTTCCCCCGGGCCCGGCTGACCGACTTCATGGCCCCGCTGTCCCCGCTCAACGGCCACCCCGCCCGGCTGAAGGTCCCCGGGGTGGAGACCAACACCGGTCCCCTCGGCCACGGCTTCCCCATCGCGACCGGCTGCGCGCTCGGTGCGACGATGCGCGGCGAGACCTGGCGGACCGTCGTCGTGCTCGGCGACGGCGAGATGCAGGAAGGCAGCAACTGGGAGGCCGCGATGACCGCCGCCCACTACGAACTGGCCGGCCTCACCGCCGTCGTCGACCGCAACCGCCTGCAGCAGGGAGCCCGTACCGAGGACACCAAGTCCCTCGAACCGCTGGACGCGAAATGGGCGAGCTTCGGGTGGGAGGTCCGCGTCATCGACGGCCACGACCACCGGGCGATCAAGGAGGCGTACGCGCCGTCCACCACCGGGCGCCCGGTCGCCGTCATCGCCCACACCATCAAGGGCAAGGGCGTGTCGTTCATGGAGGACCGGGTCGAGTGGCATCACAAGGTGCCCACCGACGAGCAGGTGCGTCTTGCGCTCGAGGAGCTGAACCGATGAGCACCGTCGCCGCCCCGGCCGCCACGTTCGACTGCAGGGTCGACTTCGCCGACGAGCTCGCCGCACTGGCCCGCGCCGACGAGCGGATCGTGGCCGTCTGCAATGACTCGGTGGGCTCCAGCAACCTCACCGGGTTCCGCGAGGAGTTCCCCACCCGCCTGATCAACGTGGGCATCGCGGAACAGGACCTGGTCGGCGTCTCGGCCGGCCTCGCCAACGCCGGGTTCATCCCCTTCGCGTCCGCCGCCGCGCCCTTCCTGACCGGCCGTGCCCTGGAGCAGATCAAGGCCGACATCGCCTACTCGCACCGCCACGTCGTACTGTGCGGCCAGAGCCCCGGCATGGCCTACGGCGAGCTGGGTCCCACCCACCACTCCATCGAGGACCTGTCCTGGATGCGCGCCGTCCCGGGCCTGGAGATCATCGTGCCGGCGGACCCGGCGCAGACGCGCAGTGCCGTGCGCCGGGCCGCCGCGTCGGGCCGGCCCACCTACATTCGGGTGCCCCGGTTCAAGGTTCCCGCCGTCACCCCCGACGGCGCACTCTTCGAGGCGGGCCGTGCCGTGCGCCTCACCGACGGAAGCGACATCACGCTGATGGCCGTGGGCACGATGGTCTCGCGTGCCCTGGAAGCCGCAGCCCTCCTCGCTCAGCAAGGTGTCGGTGCCCGGGTCCTCAACATGACCTTCGTGGAGCCGCTCGACGTGGACGCCGTGGTGGCCGCCGCGCGGGAGACCGGAGCGATCGTCACGGTGGAGGAGGGACTGCTCTCCGGCGGCCTGGGTGCGGCCGTGACCAAGGTCGTGGCCGAGAGCCACCCGGTCGCCGTACGCATGCTGGGCGTGCCCGCCTTCGCTCCGACCGGCAGCGCGGCGTTCCTGCTCGATCACTTCGGACTGACCGCCGACGGCATCGCCGGCGCCGCCCGAGAGGTTCTGGGGCGGGTCTGATGAAGCCGTATGTTCTCGCCGTCGACCAGGGAACCAGCTCCACCAAGGCGCTGCTCGTGGACGCCGCGGGCGACATCGTCGCCCGCGGCCGAGCGCCGCTGCACCAGTTCCATCCGGGCCCGGGCCTGGTGGAGCAGGACGCGACAGAGCTCCTCGACGGTGTGCGCGCCGCCGTCGCCGACTGCGTACGGGGCGTCGACCCGCGCGACGTAGCGGGTATGGCCCTGAGCACCCAACGCGAATCGGTGGTCCTGTGGGACGCCGCGACCACCAAGCCGGTCTGTCCGCTGGTCAGTTGGCAGGACCAGCGGGGAGGAGAACGTGCGGCCCGCCTGGCCGCCGCGGGGGTCGGTCAGGAAGTCCGTCGCCGGACGGGCCTCCCGCTCGATCCGATGTTCTCCGCTCTGAAGATGGCGGCCCTGCTCGACAGCCATGACCCCTCCCGTGCACGAAGCGCCACCGGCACCCTCCGGCTGGGCACGGTGGACGCCTACCTGCTGCACGCACTCACCGGAGTGCCGGTCACCGAGACGGGCAACGCCTCCCGCACCCAGCTGCTCAACCTCGCGACCGGCGACTGGGACGACGAACTGCTCGACTGGTTCGACATCCCGCGGGCGGCGTTGAGCCGGATCGTCCCCTCCACCGGCCCCTTCGGGACCCTGCGAGGGTTCGCCCCGCTCGCCGACGGCACCCCGGTGCTGGCCGTGATGGGCGACTCGCATGCCGCTCTGTTCGCCCACGCCGGCTGGCGGCCGGGCACGGTGAAGGCCACGTACGGCACCGGTTCATCGGTGATGACGATCGCGGACTCGCCCCAACCCGCCGCCGATGTGTGCAGCACCATCGCCTGGTCCACCGGCCTTCCCGCCTACGCCCACGAAGCCAACATCCGGTCGGCCGGGCGCACCCTGACCTGGCTGGCGGACCTGCTCGGCACCGAGCCGGAACACCTCATCCGGCTGGCAGCCGACGCCGACGCGGGCGAGGTGACCTTGGTGCCGGCCTTCGGCGGCATCGGCGCACCGTGGTGGGACGCCCGAGCGGTTCCCCTCCTGGCCGGATTCGGCCTGGGAACCGGACGCGCCCAACTGGCCCGCGCCGCCCTGGAGTCCGTCGCCTTCCAGGTCGGCGACGTCCTGGCGGCCCTGCCCGGACTACGACAGGTCGTCGCCGACGGCGGTCTGAGCCGTAGCGACGCGCTCCTGCAGCTCCAGGCCGACATCAGCGGCGTCACCGTGGCACGCACCCGCCACCACGAACTCTCCGCCGTCGGTACCGCGCAGCTGGCCGGACTGGGACTCGGCTGGTGGACGACCGAAGACCTGGAACAGCGAGCCGACAGCGATCTGCAGACCTTCGAACCGACCTGGAGCGACGCGCAGCGCCGCAGCGCGATGGGGCACTGGCACCAGCACCTCACAGCCGCCCGGCACCTCGGCATCCGACGCTAGGCTGTCGAGCGGCGCGGACACGCACCCCGGCCACCAGCCCGGCCGCCCAAAGAACGAGAACAAGAACGAGAGCGAGAACGGAGACACGGTGGCGGCAGCGTCGTCCACTCCCAGCCCCGACCACATGCGGCTGCTGGTGAAAGTGGCCCGCATGTACCACGAGCGCGGAGTGCGCCAGCCCGAGATAGCGGCGCACCTCAACATGTCCCAGCCCCGCGTGTCGCGCCTGCTGAAAGAGGCGGTCGACCGGGGAGTGGTGCGCACCGTCGTGGTGTCACCCGACGGCGTACACGCTGAACTCGAAGACGCCTTGGCCGAGCGGTACGGACTGCGCGACGCCGTCGTCGTCGAGGTCGAAGGAGCAGGGTCCGACGTCATCCCCGCGCTCGCGGCGGCTACGGCCACGTACCTGGACGCGACGCTCAAGGGCGGAGACGTCATCGGTGTCTCCTCCTGGAGCGCCACCCTGCTCGAAGCGGTCAAGGTCATGAGGGCGAAGACGCCGTCCGTCGCGGGCGAAGTCGTGCAGCTGGTCGGGGGATCCGGCAGCCCGGAGGTCCAGCTGCACGCCACCCGGCTCGCGGTCCGCCTGGCCGAACTCACGGGAGCCAGGCCGGTGTTCGCGCCGTCCGCGGCGTTGGTCGGCAGTCGTGAGCTGCGCGACCTGCTGTCCCAGGAGCCCGCGATGGCCGACGTCATCCGATCCTGGTCGCGCCTCACGCTGGCTCTGCTGGGCATCGGCAGCCTGGACCCCTCACCCCTGCTGCGCCGCTCGGGCAACGCCATCACCGATCGGGACCAGGAGCAGCTCAGGAAGCTCGGCGCGGTGGGGGACGTCTGTGCCCGCTACTTCGATGCCGACGGCAGTCCGGTGGACGCCCCCTTCAACGACCGCCTGATCGGCATCGAGCCCGATCAACTGCGCGAGGTGGAACGCCGTATCGGGGTGGCGGGCGGCATGGACAAGGTCGCCGCGATCCGAGGCGCGGTACGCGGCGGCTGGATCAACATCCTGATCACCGACGTCGAGGTGGCCCGGCACCTGCTGAGTCAACGACCGGCGCGATAGACGGTCGGCGCGGACCCTGTCGCCTGTCGGAAACGCCGCGAGAAGAACAGGGGGTCGGTGAAGCCGACCCGTGCGGCGATGTGGGCCACGGGAAGGTCGGTGAGTTCCAGCAGCTCCTTCGCCGCGCTGATCCGCATCTGGTGCACCCGCGCCATCACCGACGTTCCGGCACGTTCGCGGAACAGGTGCGCGAGCCGGGACGGGGAGACGCCGACGTGGGCGGCCAGGGACGCCACCGTGTGGGGCCGGTCGAGGTGCGCGCCGACGTGTTCGACCACGGCCAGGACGAGCGGGTCGAGGCCGTCCCGGCGGGCACTCTGGGTGCTGCACCACAACAGAGCCTGTTCCATGGCGTTCATGGCGAAGGCCGGCCCTTGCCGCAGCCTCGCCCCGTGATGGGCGACAGCGGACCGGAGCGCCGCGGCGACCCGTTCGGCGATGACCGGAGTCAGGTCGAGGCGGAGGATTCCCGGGACGGCCTCGGGCCATTCGAGGAGCGCCGACCACTCCGGCCGCGGCCGTACGTGCGCCCAGAGGAGGTCCCACCGACCGACGGCCGGGTCCGTTCCGTAGTGCTGCGGGGTGTGCGGGCTGAACGCCACGATCGAGCGCGGCGGGATCGCCACCGTCGCGGAGTCGGTCCATGCGCAGCCGGCACCTTCGACGGTGAGGATGATCAGCCACTCGCTGGTCCCGTGCGGGCGCAACGTGTCGTAGTCGGCTCCGGAGACGAAGTGGCCGGGAAGGATCCGGTCGACGTCGGGGCTCCCGTCGTCCCGGCGGAAGAGGGAGGCGGGCACAGCAGGATTCTCCATGCACTCGACTCTCCCGTCCATGCCTTGCAGCGACGTGCACCGGCACTCTGAACGGCATGACGACAGTGACGAACTCACCCACCGACCGCCGGACACGCTACGAGCGCGACGGGGTGATCCAGGTCGACGCGTTGATCCCGTCCCCCGAGATCGATGTCATCCGCGAGGCGTTCATGGAGCAGGTCACGCGCGACCGCGGGGCCGTGGGCGCGGTCGACGAGGTGGCACCGGACGACGTGCTCGCGCGCTACCCGCGCTTCATGCAACCGCACCGGCGCGCCGACCTCGCCATCGGGAGACTGGCCCGGCGCTACCTCACGGATCCACGGATCGTCGATGTCGTCCAGGAACTCGTGGGCCCCGTGCACGGCGCCCAGTCCATGTTCTACTTCAAGCCGCCCACGGCCCGGGGCCAGGCGATGCACCAGGACAACTTCTTCCTGCGGGCCCACCCCGAGACCTGCGTCGCCGCCTGGATCGCCATCGACGACTGCGACGCGGAGAACGGCGCGCTCGCCGTCGTCCCCGGCTCCCACACGATGGAGGTCGCCTGCCCCGAACAGGCCGACTCCAGCGAGTCGTTCACCCACGGACTCGTCCGCGCCCCGGCGGGGAAGGCGAGCAGGCAGACCCGGATGCGCGCCGGTGACGTGCTGTTCTTCCACGGCAGCGCGGTCCACGGCTCGCTCCCGAACACCTCCGGGACCCGCTTCCGCCGCTCCTTGATCTTCCACTACGTGCCGACGGCCAGCGAGGAGGTCTCCCACTGGTACCTGCCGCTCGTCGAGGTGTCCACGGGAGCCGACGTCACGATCGCCGAGGCCGTGGGTGGCGGTCCGTGCGGGGACGGCTGGGAGGGCGCGGCCCACTGACGGCGGACCCCGATCCGGTCTTCCTGTGCCCCCAGGGGTTGGCGAAGCCCACTGGGCAGATGAGGGCAGAGCGGTCAGGTGAACTGGCTCGACCCCTGGGCCGTTTCGGCGCAGACTCTCCCGTATGGGGGACTTTCTGCACTACAGCTCCGACCGGGCGGGTGTCACGGATCTCTTCACGAATGCGGTTCGGCTGGCCCCTGCGGAGAAGGAGGATCCCCGGCATTGGCTCGGGCCCGTGGGCCACGGCCCGCCCGAACAGCTGCTGACCTTCCTGCACGAGGTCACCCACCACTGGTGCTTCTCCTCCGACGTCGGGCAGGCACTGCTCTTCCTCGCGGCCCGAGCCGATATGAACGCCCATGCCCTGAGCGCGCTGAGCGACGACATCGATGAGCATCCCAGCGACGATGAGCATCCCGGCGACGACGATCCCGAGGGTCTGTGGCGGGAGTATGCCCGTGATCTGGGGCCGCTCCTCCGTGGCCTGGTCGGGGATCCCCGCTCCCGACTCGGATCGCGACTGGAGTCGGCGCGGGAGAGCCTTGCTCTCGCGGTGCACGACGACGTCACCCGCATCCAGGTCGCCCAGGCCGTTCTGCGCCCCCTTGCCGAAGGTCTTGCACTCTTCGCCGAGTTCGACGCCATCTCGCGTCCCCAGAGCGAGGCTTGGAGTCCCCTGCCGTATTCGCTCGTACTCAACTTCGCCGGGCGGGAGCGGCTTGCTCGTGGCCCCCACGTCGAGCCGCTCAGGACGCTGCTCATCGCCTCCGGACTGCTGCGCCAAGTACGGACGAGTCCCATGGCGCTCTCCCGCAAGGCCACTGTGCTCGGCTCTTCACTCGCGGCGGGATCCGGCGGGTATCTCCTGGGCTACCTCACGGTCAAGAGCCTCTGGCGGCACCTGTCGACGCAGGACACCCGGCTGCTCTCCGAGACTGACCTGTCGCTGATGTACATGCGCAGCTTCTTCTACGACGACCTCGGGCTCGCCGCGCTGCTGGTCCAGCCGCCCGAAGGGGACGCGTGGCTGAGCGCGCGACGCATCATCGATCACGTACAGGAAAGGTTCATGGCCTTCGGAGAGGTGCGTGAAGCTGACGTTCGAGCCTATGAGAAGAACGTGCTCGCCCTCGGGGATCACGAGTGGGTGAGTCGGCCCGGACTCCTTCGTAGCGCTGCTCAGGACGAACGCGACGTACGTCTGATGAAGCGTGTGCAGGAGGACATCGAGACCAGCACCGCCGCCGAAGTGTTCGACTTCGCCGTGAGGTTCGCCATCGAACAGGTCAACAGCATCATTGCCCGCCGTACTTACCTGACGGCTTGCTCCGTGCCTGTGCGCGTGAGGGATGCCCTCGAACCTCCGGGGGCGCTCGATGTGGTGTGGCGGGACGAGACCATCCTGACGTTCCCCGCTGAGGATCTCGTGAACGTCGCCCCTGAGCCGGAGCCGCCGTCGGCCACCACCACCGATCGGTCAGCACCGCAGCTCGACATCGTCTTGGGCACGACACTGACCAGCGGTGAATTCCTCGCCAGAGGGGCCGTCCTGCACGAGGGCGACCGGGTCATGGCCTGCTCGGTGACGGGCGTGCCGGACCACCAGGCTCGCTTCCGGGAGGACCTCGTCGTGGGCTTCAGCGCTCGCGAGGCACTTTTCCGGCAGGGCCGGACTCTGCAGAAGGTCGCAGGTGCGATCGTCGAGAAGGACGAGTTGCTGCGGGACTACCGTGACCGGGTTGACGGCCGGTTGGACAGCGTGGTCGACGAGCTCTACCGGCCGACCGCACTGTGGTTCGCCCGCGAGGGAACCGACCTTGACGCACTGGCGAACCGAATGGAAGAACGCGGCCTCCTGAGTGTGTGGGGATCCAGCAGACTGCTCCGCGGTATGACCCTTCTCGGGCTGAGTGCCGGGCTCAACCCGACCGTGTCATTTGTCGCAGAGCGTTTCCAGGAGTTCGGTCTCGCCCTGGACGACATCCTGCGGGAAGCGGAACGGCTGTGGGAGACGGAAGGATTCCCACCGAGCGCGGTGAGGGGCGGCGGCCCCGATGGGTGGGTCGTGTCGTTCTTCTAGTCACTCGACCCGCAAATCCACCCCACTGGAAGGGACTCACGGTGAACCGACGCACGCTCGACATCGAAGTGGCGGGACTCGACATCCTGGACCTCTCCGAACTCCAGGAGGAGCTTCCCGACGCTGTGACGGAGCTGCCCGGGAAACCCGTCGAGGAGGGGCACCACCCCGAGCCTGCCACGCTCACGGCTCTGGTCCTTCTCACGGCTGCCGGTGTCCAGGCCTTCTCCGCCTGGATGGCCCGGCGCCGCGCGCCGGCTCCCGGGCAGCCGGGGTACAGGATCGAGGTCCGCCCCGACGGAACCGTACTCATCCACCTCGACCAGCCCCCGGCGGACGCCCCGGCTCCCCCCGCTCCAGGGGAGATCACCGCACGCGCGGAGGCGATCAGCCAGATGATCTCTTCCATGCTTCCGTCGGCCGAGTGAACGACGTGGGACGGCCCCGTCATAGGGCGTTACTGGCGGCTCAGGGCCCTGGTCACCCCGGCGGTGACGGTCGTGGCCAGGATCCATCCGGCGGTGGTCAGGGTGTAGGCGAGCCACTGTTCGCCGTCCTGTGGTGCGAAGGCCGCCTTCTGGCCGAAGCCGATGATGGGCAGCAGGAGGTCGAGCGCATAGAACACCGGGCTGAACGGAGGGGCCTTGTCGGCTTCGAGCGGGGCAGGAGGATGCGCCGAGAAGAAGGACGCGCCCAATGCCAGCAGGGCCATGATCCACAGCGCGGCGCGGGCAGGGCGGTAGCCGTAGCCGACCGTGGCGTCCTGGACGTATCCCCAGACGCGCGCGTGCAGGGGGAGTCCGGAGCGGCGGTGGCGTTGCTTGGCGAGCAGGACGGTGCGGGCCTCGTCCTCGTGGCCCAGGCGCCGGTAGGCGGCGGCGAGTTGTTCGTAGGGCTGCGGAGCGTAGCCCTCGGTGCTGCGCCGGATCCAGGCGAGCCGTTCGATGGCCGTGAGCGGGGCGGCGAGAGCGTCGTACGTGGTGTCGGACAGCCGTAGTCGGGCGGGCCAGGTGGCGGGCGCGTCGTAGACGACGCCGAGCTGCGCGTTGCCGGCGTCGACCACTCCGGCGATCGCCTTCCCGGTACGTAGATCGGTCTCCCGCGCTTGGACCAGGCGCAGCGACAGGGCGGTGCCGGCGGGATGGGTCACTGTGGCGTCGTGGAAGCTGAGGCGGGTGCCGACGCGGCTGCCGTCGAGCTTGACGGCGCCGTTCACGGTGAGGCCCACGCCGAGGTCGAAGTTCCGGTTGACGGTCACGTCGACGGCTTCGAGGGCGATGTCGCCGGGGTTGTGCAGCTCGGCCCCGCAGAAGCCGACGGCCGCCGCGACGTCGGCGCCCGAGATGATGATGCGGCCTTCGGCGCTGAACCCGGGATGGAAGGTGAAGTCCTCGGCGATCTGGACGTGGTAGGCATCCAGGGCGGTGCTTCCGGGGTTGCTCAGGTGTGCGCCTTCGAGGTCGAACTCGCCGGATATGGAGGCGCCCGAGAGGCGCATGCCCCCGTTCACCGTCAGGTGGGTGCCCAACAGGTCCCCGCCCACAGCCAGGCGTACGGCGGACACCGCCTCGCCGCCCGGCGCGGCGATCACGGTGTGCGTCAGGTCCAGATCGCTGCGGAGCTCGGCACGGGTGAGGACGAGCGGACCGGACAACCGGCAGCGGGAGAGGACGAGCCGGCCGTGGACCTGGGCGGTGTCGGCGGACAGGCCGGGCAACACGCAGTCGGTGAGCGTGAGTTCCCGGAACTGGGCGCCCCGCAGGAGCGGGACATCGGTGAAGTGGCAGTCGGTGAGGACGACGGGGGCGGTCACGTCGGCGAACTGCAGGTCCAGCGTGCCCGTGATGGAGGCGCCGCTGAGCCGCAGGGCGGGGCGATCGCCCGGGCCGGTCTCGGGACCGGCGCCGAGAAGCAAGGCCATGACGCACTCGGCACGGACGGAGGGCCGTGCGGTCCGCGGACCGTCGGGACGCACGTCGACCGGTCGCCCGCGAGAGTAGGAGCGCCACAACTGGCGTTCGGCGGGGCCCATTTCTTCACGTCGCATGATCGACGATCTTCGCAGGATCGACCATTCCCGTACAGGCTCTGGGCAGCGATTCGGGCCTGGGGCCGGGGGAGTTGGGCTCAGTTCTTGCTGAGCCTGAGCTGGTTGAGACGGGTCCTGGCGGTGCCGCGAATCCGCTTGGTACGGCCCGCCGCCGCCAGGATCTCCATGGCCTCGGTGTTCGTCCCGTCGGTGGTCCTGAGCTGGAGCCAGTTGGACGAGGCGAGCAGGTCGTCTGGCTCCCAGGGCAGTTTGCGGGTGATGGCGCGGAAAAGTGACCACTCCCGCAGGCGCTGCACGAGGAAGGGACGATCGCTCACGGCCTGGGTCATCGCCTGCCCCCACCCCTCGTACGCGGGCCCGGTACAGAGGGCGGTGGCTCGCCGGTCCAGGTGCCGCAGCACGGCGGACTGGGCCATCGTCTGGTCCGGATCAGTGAGCACGCGACCGACCAGGTCGAGCTCGTCCGGCTCGGCGACCTGCTGGAGCGCTGCGAGGTAGGCCGCGAAGCGTGCGTGTTCATCCGAGATCTGCTGGATGGTGTGGCTGTCCATGCGGCCTGCTCCCCTCGCTCCACCACGACACCGTTCTCGACCGGTACGCCGGCGCGGTCCAGGGGATTGTGCCTCGACGGCTCACGCCGCGTCCGTGTGGGGTCGACTCCCGTCGTGCTGGTCGTCGTGCGCCGGGTCGGTGATCAGCCGTAGGTGTCGGCGCCGGGCGTGGCCTGGGGCTGGGGGATGGGCTGGGTGGAACATCCGGTCTTCGATGCGGTCGAGTCCGAAGAGGATGAGGGCGAGTGTGGGCAGGAGCAGCACGGCCACGGCTATCACGGCGAAGGTCCTCCCGGTCAGCTGTGCTGGTCGGGTGCCCTGGCCCGGCTCTGATCACGAGCGCGGGGGTGTGGAGGTGCCGTGATGGAGGGGTGGGCATTGCACAGGTGGCGGGAGAGGGCGAGCGCGTTGTGGTCGGCGGAGGTCTGGTCGGTGTGGTGGGGGACACACAGTGCCGGCCCCGCTCCGAGGAGCGGGCCAGGACTGGTATGGCCGGCAGGCACGATCTGAAGGCGACCAGGGCCCAGCCGGAGTCCGACCAGTTGAGAGGGCGAGGCCCTTCTCGGACCGATCGGCCGGTGGCCCCAGGGTGTGGCGTGAATGTGGGCAGGAACCTTGCGTGAACCTTGCTTCACTGGTCGGGGCGGGTCGATTCATGAAGCGGGCGGGGCGACGGCAGCCCAGTGCACGGGATGGTGCAGAGCGACTGCGGGGCGAACGGGAATGACGGAGTTTCTGCTGCTGGGAACGGTCGAGGTGCGGGATGCGGACGGCACGGCCGTGGACGCGGGACCGGCCAAACAGCGCGCGGTGCTGGTGGCGTTGCTTGTGGACGCCGGCCGGTGGGTGGCGACCGAGACGCTGATCGACCGGGTGTGGGGGCACGACCTGCCCGCCCAGGTGCGCCCCTCGCTCTACGCGTACATCGCCCGGATCCGCCGGATGCTGGCAGCGACGGCCGCGCCGCTCGGCGCTGGCGGCACGACGGGTTCCGTTGCGGAGCCGCAGTTGCGGCGCGGCCCCGGCGGTTATCTGCTCGACGTTCCGGCCGACCGGGTCGACCTGCACCGGTTCCGGCAGCTGGTCGAGCAGGCCCGCGCCGTGGACCACACGGATGCCGCGCGAGTGCTGCTGCTCCGGGAGGCGCTCGAGATGTGGCGCGGCGAACCGCTGGCCGAGCTGAGCGGAGCGTGGGTCCGGCGCACCCGGCAGCGCTGGGCCCAGGAGCGGATCGAGACGGTACTGGCCTGGGCGGAGGCCGAGATCCGCGTGGGCAGTCACGCGGCGGTGATCAATGAACTCACCGCTCTGGTCGACGAGCATCCACTGGTGGAGCCGCTGACCGTGGCGCTGCTGCGGGCTCTCCAGGCCGCCGGTCGCAATCCGGAGGCCCTGGCACGCTACGCCGCTCTGCGGAAGCGGTTGGCCGAGGAGTTGGGCACGGACCCGAATGCGGAGGCGCAGCAGCTGCATCAGGCGATCCTGCGTGGCGAATCCGCCCCGTCCGCGGCGACGGGCACGCGGCCGCCCGCCGTCACGAGGGCCGATCGCGTGGTCCCGGCCCAGTTGCCTTTGCGGGCGCGGGGGTTCACCGGCCGGACGGAGGAACTGGCCCGGCTGGACGGGATCCTGCCCACGGCCGTCGAGCGGCCGGCCGCGGTGGTGGTCTCGGCCGTGTCGGGCACGGCCGGCGTGGGCAAGACGGCGCTGGCGGTGCACTGGGCCCACCGGACGGCCGACCGCTTCCCGGACGGCCAGCTGTACGTGAACCTGCGCGGCTTCGATCCCTCCCAGGCGGCGGTGGCGCCCGATCAGGCGGTGCGGAGCTTCCTCGACGCGCTGGGCGTGCCCGCCCAGCAGGTCCCGGCGGACGTGCAGACGCAGGTGAGCCTGTACCGCAGCATGCTGGCGGGGCGGCGGGTGCTGGTCGTGCTGGACAACGCCCGCGACGCCGACCAGGTCCGCCCGCTGCTGCCCGGCTCGGCCGGCTGTCTGGCCGTGGTGACCAGCCGGAGCCAGCTCGCGGGACTGGTCGCCACCGAGGGCGCTCACCCGCTGGTCCTGGACCTGCTCTCCCCGGCCGAAGCCCGCGATCTGCTGGCCCACCGGCTCGGCGAGGACCGGGTGGCGAACGAACCGGACGCCGCGCAGGAGATCATCACGCGCTGCGCGGGGCTCCCGCTGGCCCTGACCATCGTCACGGCCCGCGCCGCCACCCACCCCGGCTTCCCGCTCGGCGCCGTCGCGGCAGAGCTCCGTGACAGCCACGGCAGTCTCGACGCCTTCACCGGGGGCGACCTCACCACCGACGTACGGGCCGTCTTCTCCTGGTCGTACCGTGCCTTGTCCGCCCCGGCCGCCCGTCTGTTCCGCCTGCTGGGCCTGCACGCCGGACCCGACATCCGCACGGCCGCGGCGGCCGCCCTCGCCGGAATGCCGCTCCGGGAGACCTCTGGGCTGCTCGTCGAACTCACCCGCGCCCACCTGCTCACCGAGCACCTGCCCGGGCGGTACACCCGGCACGACCTGCTGCGGGTCTACGGCGCCGAACGCGCCCTCGCCGAGGAGACACCGGCGGAGCGGGACCGGGCCGTCGAGCGGGTCCTCACCTGGTACCTGCACACCGCGGACGCCGCCTATCCGTTCTTCACCCCCTACCGTCGGCGGGTTCCCCTCGGCCCGTTGCCCGCCTCATGTGATCCCCTCGCGTTCAGTACCTACGACCAGGCCCTGGAGTGGTGCGAAGAGGAACACGCCAACCTCGTCGCCGCCGTGCACCAGGCCGTCGCCGTCGGCCGGCCGGGGACCGCCTGGAGACTGGCCGGTGCCTTGTGGGGGTTCTTCTACCTCCGCGGCTATCTGCACGGCTGGCTCGACACGACTCAGGCCGCTCTCGTCGCCGCCCGCGACGCCCACGACCGCAGGGGCGAGGCGTGGAGCCTGAGCGACGTGGCCTGCGCCCTGACGCAGAACCATCGGTACGACGAGGCCATCGACCACTTCCGGCTGTCGATGGCCCGCTGCCGGGAACTCGGGGACGAATACGGCAGGTGCCAGTCCCTGGTCAACCTGGGCTACATCTACCGACGGATGGGCCGACCGGAGAAGAGCGTCGAGTACTGCCGCAGGGCACTGGCCGTCTTCCGGGTCCTCGGTGACGACTTCCGCAAGGGGAACGTCCTGGCCAATCTGGGCGACTCCTATCAGCAGCTCGGGCGGTTCGACGAGGCCATCGGCGTCCTGGAGCAGGCGCTGCCCGTCCTGCGCGCCGAGGGCGACCGCTGGTGCGAAGCCGTCGCCCTCGACTTCCTCGGCACAGCCCACCGCCGACTCGGCCACCACGACCAGGCGATCGAGTGCTACCGGCAGGCGTTCGACCACCACGAGGAGATCGGCAACCGATTGGGGCAGGCCCACGCTCTCGACAACCTCGGCCAGGTCCACCTGGCCACCGGCAGGCCGGACAGGGCGCGCGAGAGCTGGCAGGAGGCACTGGCCATTTTCACGGAGTTCGACCGTGTGGACGCCGAGCGGACACGGGAAAGGCTCCGTCACCTGGACGCAGAAAGGTGTCCGTGACGGGACGCCGACAGCGCATCAGCCGAGTTGATGGCCGGCGCGCGCGTCACTGGTCGCGTTGTGCAGGTCGCGCAGCATGGGCTCGGCATCGCGGACGGCGAGCAGGGCCTGCGGGTCGAGGTCGGCGGTGATCAGTTCGGGCCGGTCCGTGCCGGCCTCGGCGAGCGGCCGCCCGTCCGGGCCCCAGATGGCGCTGGAACCGCAGGCGTGCCAGCCGCCGGTCGTGCCGATGTGATTGGCCAGTACGGCGTAGCAGGTGTTGTCCAGGGCTCGTGCCGGGAACCACGTGCGGGACTCGTGGTAGCCGTTGCCCACGCTGAACAGGGCGCCGACGACGTAGGCGTGACAGCCGTCCAGCGCCGCCGCACGGGCGTGCTCGGGGAAGCCGGAGTCGTAGCAGATGCCCAGGCCCAGGCGCCAGCCCTCGATCTGCAGGGTGCACCCGGCCGCGCCGTCGCGGTAGATCTCGCGTTCCGACTTGAACAGGTGCTGCTTGTCGTAGCGGGTGACGAGCTCGCCGCTCGCGTCGAAGACCAGCGCCGAGACGTAGAGGTCCCCCTGGTCGTGGAACGCGGCGCCGACGACGGCGGCCGTGCCGGTCTCCCGGCAGGCGTCGGCGATCGGGTTCAGTCGCGGGTCGCCGGGCTGTACGGCGCACTTGTCGGGGGCGGCCCGGATGAGATCGGGTTCGTAGCCGCTGAGGAACTTCTCCGGAAGGACCACGAGCCGGGCCTCGGCCCGCGCAGCGTCACGGATGATGCCGGCCACGGTGGCCACGTTGGCTTCGACATCACCGGCCACTGCCTGAGCCTGCGCGGCGGCGATGCGAATCGGACGCGAGGGGAGCGGGTGGACCGGACGCTGAGCAGCATGTTCTGTCACGGACCTTCACACTACCGCCATGCGCCGCACCTGCTTGATCGGGCCCGGCTCATCTCAATCGGCTTGCTGTCCTGATGCCGATCCGTGATCGTGGGCTGATGCCAGGACAGGGGAAGAGAAGGCGGCGGGAAGAGGCCGCCAGGCGGCAGGTCGCTGCTCGCACGGGGCAGGACGCGGGCCAGTGGGAGCCGGTCGTCGAGACGCGCGATCAGGTGGAGATCCGCACGCAGTTGCGCCGCCTTCGGGAAGCAGGGGTCGACGGGTCGATGATCCGGATCGACACGTTGTGCGGGCGCCTGGAGCTTCCGACCACCTACCGGCTGAGCCGGTTCGTGCCGCGTCCTGGACAGGAGCGCGAACACGAGGGACAGGAGCGCGAACACGAGGGATAGGAGCGCGAACACGAGACTCTGATCGTTCACGTCCGGCTGATCACCCGCGGGCCCAGAACCGGACTTGCCATGATGTCGACCATGCCCTCCCTGGTCACTGCTGTGATGCCCACCGGCAGCCTCAACGCCTCGCCCCAACCGACGCTGCCCATCGACGACGACGACCTGCGCCTTCGGCCCTGACGGCCTTCCGACGCAGCCGCCGTCACGCGGGAGTTCCGGGACCGAGCCATCGTCTGGGGGAAGCCGGTTTCAACCGCCTCGAACTCGGCCACTCGGCGATGAATGCCGCATGGTGCCGCATCGCCGAGAAGACCGGCTTCGCCCTGGAAGGCGTACGACGCCAGGCCCTGCTCCACGCCGACGGGTGGCACGACATGCATCTGCACTCCCGAGTCGGGCCCACCGCCCTGGTCCCGTCGATTGCGGATCCGCTGGGGCAACGTTCACCTTGTCGATGGCTACTCTGAGACGTGGCCGATGAGAAGGACAGTGGGAGCGGCTCGATCCGACGCCGCTGGTGGGACCCGGCGGTGTCCACCGTCGCGCTGGAACTGGCGGGTCTCGGCATCTGCGGGCTGGTCGCTCTGGTGGGGTGGCCGTTCGGGTGGCTGCCCGACACCGGTTTCGTCGAGATCGTGACGGGCGTGTTCGCGATCGGGCCTGCGGCTGAGTTGTACAGCGGGGCGGGCCCGCCGCGTCGGCTTGCCGCTGTTGCCGCTCTCCTTGCGCTGGTAGCGGTGAGACTGGTCGTGGCCGCAGCAGTGAACTGGGCTTTTCCTGCGCTGGTTGATCCGGGCGTCGGTGTCCTCGTCGGCTACCTATGTGCGATACCCGCTGGTGTGGCGGTGTTGGCTTGGTTCCTCGCCAGGGCGAACGTCGCTTGATGCGGCACCAGTTGACTGCCGCTTCGTGCGCAGGAACATGGTCGCGAGGACGACGCCGAGGAAGACCAGAGCCGCGTTGACGGCAATGGCGACGGTGACGCCGTGGTGGATGCCCGAGGCGGTCGTTGCGCCGGTCGCGGTGGCCGTGACCACCGTCGACATGATGGGCGTGCCGAGCGTGATGCCGACCTGTTGGGACATCGAGGCGAGGCCGGTGGCCAGGCCCTGCTCCTCGTCCGGGAGCCCGCTGGTGGCGGTGACCATGAAACCGACGATGACGAGCATGTTGCCGATGCCGCCGAAGAAGGTCGCGGGCAGGAGCAGGGCCATGGAGACGGTGGTGGTCGTGCCCAGGAACAACAGTGCGGCGGTGAAGACGGCCTGGATGACGCCGCCGGCGACCAGGGCGGTGAGGGTGGAGGTCCGCGCGATGACCTTGGGGGCGAGCAGTCCGCCGACGACCGTACCGATGCCGAGGACGCCGAACGAGATGCCGGCGGTCAACGGGGAGAAGTCGAGGGTCTTCTGCAGGTAGAGGGTGAGCAGGTAGACGAGCGAGGTCTCGGTGACGAAGGCGAGCAGGCCGAGGACATTGCCCCAGGCGACGTTGCGGCGCCCCAGCGTCTTCAGCGGGACGAGCGGATCGGCGACCTTGCGCTCGATCGGGAAGAACGCGGCGAGGAGCACGGCACCGCCGCCGAGGCCGACGACCGTGTGCGTGTTGGTCCAGCCGTGCTCACCGGCCTGGGTGAGGCCGTAGACCAGACCGAGCAGGCCGAGGGTGACCGTGAGCGCCCCGGGCAGGTCCAGCTTCGGGCGGGTGGCCGGCTTCGACTCCTTGATGACGGTGGGCGCGATGAGGACGACGGCCAGCGCGACGGGCACGTTGATGAAGAAGGCCCAGCGCCAGGAGAGCAGGTCGGTGAGGACGCCGCCGAGGATGGCGCCGGCGGTGAATCCGGCGGACATCAGCGCACCGTTGATGCCCAGCGCCTTCTGGCGCAGGGGCCCTTCGGGGAAGGACGTGGTCAGGAGGGCGAGCCCGGCCGGAGTGGCGGCTGCCGTGGCCAGACCCTGCGCGACGCGGGCGACCAGCAGCACCTCCGGCGAGGTGGCGAGCCCTCCGACCAGCGAGGCGAGGCCGAGCAGCGCCAGACTCCCGACGAAGATCTTCTTACGGCCGATCAAGTCACCGATCCGCCCGAAGAGGAGCGTGAATCCGGCCGCCGACAGCGCGAACGTGGTAGCGATCCACTGCAGGTTGGACAGCGAGAATCCGAACCCGTCCCCGATCGCAGGGAGGGCGACGTTCAGGATCGAGAAGTCGACCGCCAGCATGAACTGGGAGACGAGCAGGACGGCCAGGACCAGCTTCAACCGGCGTGTCAGGAGCTGTGGCTGGGGTCTCGGGGTATCACCCGGGGGAGCGGTCGCGGCGTGCGCCGGATGCGACTCGTCAGGGCTGGCTGCAGCCTTCGTCTTGACTCTGGTCATGGCGGATTCTCCTTTCGTTCCCGCCCCCCCGCTCGCGGATGTGGCGGCACGCGGGAGGGCAGGGCTGGGCTGGGCCAGGTCGGTTCCGGGACCGCCACCACCAGCGCAAACGGGATGGCGGTTCCGTTAAGGCGAGAAGGTAGCAGCGCATCCTCGTAAAAGGAACCCTGGTTCCAATAGGGCGTCGTGTGCCTACCGCCTACGTGAAGCCGCCCTCGACGGAAACCTGTTGGTCCGGAGTGCTGCGCCGTTCGAGAATGACCCTGCTCATGGCGATGAGAGGAGCACGAAGTCGATGACGATCCCACCTGCCCTTACCGAGGCGGAACTTGATGAACTGGACGAGGCGGTGCAGGCCGCGACGCCAGGTCCGTGGTTCGTCCGCTTCCTCGATGACGACTGGGCCATGAACCTCGTGGCGGTGAGCACTGTCCCCGATACCGGCCTCGGCGAGCGATGGCCGGACTTCGAGCATCACGAGATCGTCGCCGCCACCCTTGTCCAGCAGCCGCGTTACGTCGATGTCGCCGACAAGCAGTGGGATGAGAACGCGCGCTTCATTGCCGCGGCCCGCGAGTGCGTGCCCCGACTCATCGCCGAGGTCAGGCAGTTGCGTCGGCAGGTCGAAGCCGTGGCGGAGGGCGGTTAAGAGGGTTGGGCGTTGTCACTCTGCTCGGTCCCGTGCCATCGGAGGATCGGCCCAGTATCGGAACGGTCCCTCGGGACCCGTGATGGTGACCGAGCCGCTCCGGCCGGCGCTGCTCCAGTCCAGCTCCAGGCGCCAGGAAGCATCGGACTGCGAGCAGGGATAGACCTCGAATACCTCTGGATCGCTGCTCGACACTGTGAACGGAAAGTCCAGGGGAAGCCCTGATGGCGGGCTCGGAGGCTGTGCACACTGCGGTTCCGGGGGGAGCGGAACCAGTGACGGGGGAGTGCGATCGAGGTGGGCCTCGAAGCCCCGTACTTCGAGCTTGCCGTGAGTGAATCCCCTGTCCACGGCAGGGCGCGGAGGTGTGCGTGACAGGACGACGGGGCGCAACTCCGCCAGAATGACGGCTTGTTGTGTGAGGCCCTCGACCGTCACACGGACGCCTGCGCCGAGGCCGAGGAGGGTGCCGTCCGCAAGCTCGACGATGTCGTTCGACCGCCTGCGATCCTCGACGGAGACCAGCAGGGGGACCTCCGGGGGAGATGGCGCCGGGTGGATGTTGATGTCCCCGTGGACGCAGCCGGCCTGGACCACCGGGCCGTGGAACTGAGCGTTCCCTGACATCTGATTGCTCGTGCGGTGTGGACCATCTGGCGACGGCTCTGTCATGACCTGCCCCCCGTATGTGTGGTCAGACAACCATGCGCCGTCCTCGTACTCCCCGGGATTGCTGATTCTGCTCCTCAGGGACGCTGCCGCGCACATGACCCTCGTAGGGGAATGCGCGCGGCAGCCCGAAGCAGAGATCGGGGAACGGGGAACGGGGAACGGAGACGGATCACCGTCGCGGAGCACCGATCGCAGGCCCATTCCGCGTCATTGAGGTTGTACGGCGAGTCGGCCAAAAGGCGTTGTGAGGCGACAGGTCCGGGACGAACGTCGTCTCGTCCATGTGCCCCCGTGCCCCCGTCGGTGTGATCGGCGTAAGAGGACGGGCATCCTCGGCCGGCTTCGGAGCTCGATGAAACGCCCCGGGAACATGGGGAGTTCCCCGATGCGTCGCCATCCTTCGAGCGGTTGCATCAGAGCAGTCGCAGGACACGTCAGGGGGAGAGCCATGGCCGGACAGAGGCGGGGGACGGATCATGACGAGTCTGGGGTGCACCATGAGCACCCTTGAGGCCGCGGCGCCCCGACTGCGCCTGTTGGGCGGCTTCACCCTCACCTACGGCCCCGCCGCCGTCGACGTCGGCACCGCTGTCCAACGCCTCCTCGCCTACCTTGGCTTGCGTCACCACAGCACGCGCACGGTGGTCGCGGGGACACTGTGGCCGGATGTCACGGAGGAGCGGGCCCACGGCAGTCTGCGGACGGCGCTGTGGCGACTGCACCAGGGGCGGGAGTCGTTGGTGCGCAGTGAGGGGGACACCCTGGAACTGGCCGCCGCGGTGGCGGTCGACGCGCGCGCCCTGATGGATTCCGCCCTGCACGTGGTCGACACGTCACCTCAGCCCGCCGTCCCGCCTCACGACCCGATCCCGTGGCTCCTGTTCGCCGGCGAGCTCCTGCCCGGCTGGGACGACGAGTGGATCCTCTTCGAACGAGAACGTCTGCGCCAGTTGCGTCTGCACGCCTTGGACGCTCTGGCCCACCGGCTCCTGAGGGAAGGCCGGCATGCGCTTGCGCTGGAGGCGGCTCTGGAGAGCGTGCGCATCGAGCCGCTGCGGGAGAGCGCCCACAGGGCCGTGGTGGCCGTGCACCTGGCCGAGCACAACGTGGTGGAGGCGACCCGGCACTATCGGGCCTTCAGAGATCTTCTGCACAGTGAACTGGGTGTCGAGCCGTCTGTCCGCTTCGTGGGCATGTTCCCCATGGGGGCGCAGGCCCGGTTGACCGGACAATGACGCATGGTTGACGTCGGCGCGCCACCATGCCGGTATCCACACGAGGTTCACTCACCCTCGACGAGCGGACCGGCATGGAAGACGTTCCGAACACTCCCGGTGCCCTCCTCCTCATTACTCTGTGGCTCGAACCCGCGGGGCCGGCACCGGCGCTACGTGCTCGCATCCTGCGCTCCGACGACATCCACGGCGAGACGGCCCCACCTGTCCTCGTGGCAGGGAGGCAGGCCGTGCTCGCCGTCGTCGGCGAGTGGCTGGACACGTACCAGAACCGTCACGCGCCGCCACCCCCGAACGGACCCGGTGGCCGAGCGACCGAAGTGACCACCGACGAGCCCGAGGGCGGACAAGGCGACCCATGACTCTCGTTCACGGAGTGCGGACACACAGGAGCTCTGAGCATGCCCAGGGGGAGCGCGAGGCCGACCGCACCGCCGCGCGCACCTGGCACACCGTGGGAATCGGCCCCTCGCTCGGGAGTGCCACGATGTCGGGCCGCGGGCTGTCCGACGTCCGGGTCCACAGCGACAGCGTCACGGCGGGCCTCGCCCGCTCGCTGGGCACTCCTGCCTTCACTGTCGGCGGGGTCGTGGGCCTGGATCCCGACGCCGTCGACTGGAACAGCCCTGTCGGAAGCCGGATTCTCGCCCACGAACTCGCGCATGTGCGGCAGGGCGGCGGGGCGCTGTCCGGGACTGTCGTGCGGCGCTTCGAAGGCGCCGAGCACCAGGACCTCGGCGACCGCGAGCTGCAGCGACTGGTGGCCTACCTCGGCACGCCGGACGGACGTGCCTGGGCCCTGCGGCACGGTCTCGACCCGGACGGACTCATCGACGGCATCAAGGCTGATCCGGTCGCGGCAGGGGCGCTGATCGCGCGGGTGGACCCGGACAGCGGCAAGGTTCGGGGCGGCGGCCTGACGGCTGGGCAGATCATTGCTCTGCAGGGGGACTTCTACGCAAAGCCTGCAGACCTGGCCCGGGCTCCGGAGGACGAGGTGCGCGGCGTTCTCGGCATCATGGACGACGAACGGCGTGGCAAGGACGGTGACACCGACAAGCGCTATGCCGCTGCCACCGGTGGACGCTACCTCGAACTCGCCGGCCGCAACGACGCCCACTTCGCACGACTGAACCGCGCCATGTGGCGTGGGCTGCACGAACAGGCCGTGGTCAAGGCCCGGGCGGCGGCGCGCGGCGACGAAACGGACTACCAGGCCGCACTGTTCCTGGACACCGCCGCGGGCCACTACCTGACGGACGCTTTCGCTGCGGGACATGTGATCGACAAGACCCAGGTCATGGCCGCGATCAGCCGGCATCTCAGGGAACGACCGACCCTCGCCCGACGTGGTGGCATGCAGCTGCACCTGAGCGGAATCGAACTCGTGGGCAAACTGCCGGACCTGGCCCTGAAGAACATCCATGACCGCCTGAACCGGGAAGGAGTTCCCGTCTCGAACGCCCGCGGAATGCGCTGGCGCACGTACGGCGACAAGCACCTCAAGGACTCCCCGGAGACCAGCCGGGTCGCCGCGCTGGCCGTGTTCCTCTCCCGGAGCCAAGTGACCGCCGCCCGGGCGGGGAGGACCGTCGATCCGGCCGAAGTCGAATCCCTGCTCCCCGACGATCAGAGCGTCGACGCCGCCACGCTCACCGCCATCGGTCACATTCCCCAGGCCGTCGCCGACGTGGAACAACTCGTCTTCGAGGGCCGCTCGCTCGCACCCGAGGTGTTCGGACGGGCGGTCGGCACCGTCATTCGCTCCAACCTGGACGCGATCGGCGACCCCGCCCGCGAGGAGGACATCCTGCGTGACGTGGAGAACGCCCGCCGACGCGGTGACGGACCGGTCGTGCCCCCGAGCTTCACGATCGGCCGTTGGTGAAACCGAGGGCCGACGCCGGCACCTGACCGGCGTCGGTTCCACTGACGGACCAGCCGCACCGTCGTCGCCAAGGGCCCCACGGACAATGCCCGTACGGCCACCGAACACTCTGCCATCACGAGGGCTGCCGACCCGTGGGGGAGGCGGTTTCCGGCTGGTTGGCGGGCTGCGAGGCGGGAAGGCATTCGTCGCAGTTCAGTCCGGGAAAGAGCCTGCCGCGGAACAGGTCCGTGAGAAGCCTGCTCCGTGAGACGAGACCCGTGTACCGGCCGCATCGCGTCACAGCGATGTACTCCGCTTCGGTGCAGAAGACGTTTCGCAACCACTGCTCTTCAGGCAGGGACTCGTCGAGGGCTTCCTTGTGGAGGAAAGCGCGAAAGAGGTCGTGCAGTCTGACGATGCTGATCTTCCGCGGGCCGAACCCCTTCTCCAGTTCGCGCATCTCGTGGAGGAGAATCTGCTCGGGCGCATCCGCCCTGCGTGAACCCCCGGTGAATGCGAGTTGTTGATGTGGCGGCAGCAGGCCGGCTGCAGTGTCGAGTTGCTCCGCCGGGGAAGTCGGAGCATGGACCAGGTTCCACCGTGCCATGGTGACCCTGGCGCGGTCGAGGGCTTGCCGCAGCGGGCCATCGGACGATGCGAGCGCTTCCAGCATGAGCGCCGGCTCGGCCCAGCCTTGGTAGACCCGGGGCCGACTGGCGTCCGTCGCCACGAAGGCGATGGCCCGAGGACTTCCCAGGCGCTTTGCCCCCGCGCAGATGACGGCCAGCCGTGTCTCCCACCATGCGGTGCCGTCCTGCAGATCGATGACGGCCACGTCGTTCCCGGTGAATGCGTCGATCGCGTCCAGGACTTGGGGACCGCCACTGTCCAGAATGTCCAGCCCCTCGGAGGCACCCATGTTGCGGGGGACGTCTCTGGTAGGTGCCTGCTCGGCGGCAGCTGCGGCGACCGCGCCGAAGTTGAGACTGAAGCCGAACCCGCCAAGGGAGCCGCCTCTGGCCGCGACCGCCTCCAGCAGCATGAGGAGGACGGGCAGGGACGAGATGACCAGAATGGCGATCAGGACGGCGGGCTCCAGGTCCTTGCCCGGCCAGTCGGCGAACGCCCTGAGCAGGAAGAATCCAGTGACCAGGCTGACGAGCAGAATTGCGCTCGTCAACAGGGCCCAGCCCGGCCCGGCGGGCCAGAACCGCCAAGTGTCTCGCTCGCGTTGCTCCATGACGGCACTCCCCTCTTTGTCGCGCACGATATGCGCCGGCTGTCAGCCGGGCGTCAACGGAACGTCACCGGACGTTCGAGACCCAGGGGGCCGGGACTGCTGCGCGCAGCCGGTCAGCGGAGTCTTCCGCCGGAGTTTCGTCGGTCCGCCGCCACGCTGTGGCCAGCGCGACTGCGAGTAGGCGGACTGGCGGGCTGACTGTCGGCGCACCGGATGCCCCATGTGGGAGAAGTGGACATGGCCGCGGAGGTGTTGGAGACCGAGCGGCGCGCCCGGTGCCGGGACATATGCAGTTGTCGCATGGAGCCTCCCGACGTTTCCGCGTGACAACGAACCTGGACTGCCGAACCATGGACCAGCACCTCACACGTCCGACGTCAGCGGCACCGCGAACGTCGTCCGCAGCGGCGACACCGTGTTCCCCGTCAGCAGTGCCAACGGCGCGTAGTGGTACGGCACTCCGTGCGGAGGGCTGCCGTGCGGGTAGGGCCAGATCACGTTCGCGAGGGTGCGGCGGGCCGGGAAGATCCAGTAGTCGCCGTTGCGGTAGGTGTGGGCGGTGTCCGTGGACGGGAAGAAGCGGATTTCTATGCCGTGTTCCAGGGGGATCCCGGTGTCCTCGGCGAGGGGGAT
>NZ_JAMOLN010000140.1 GCF_024448165.1 Streptomyces longispororuber | reverse complement strand
CGACCCGGCAGTCAGGAGTGACCCCATGCGCACCAGAAACACCGGCCGCTGTCCGCGGCTGCACCTCCTGCTCCTCGCCGCGCTTCTCTCCGTGACGTGGCTGATTCCCTTGGGCGCGACCGCCTCCGCCGCGCCGTCCGACCCCCGGACGCTCCTCATCGGGCAGTCCACCCGCGCCGCCTGGGACGACTACACCTCCTTCGGACAGGCTCCGGACGGCGGCTCCGTCTACTACGAACTCGCCTCCGGGAACTGGGTCGGCCCCGGCCACGCCGACTACGCGTCCTTCCTCGCCGGCCAGGGCAGGACCGTGCAGGTCGGCATCAGCTGGAAGGACAACCCGCCTGGCTTCGAGGGCGGCGACGAGAACGCCAAGGCCGCCCGCTCGCGCGCCGTCACCCAGGAACTCGCCGACGGCAAGTACACCGATCGGTTCGCGACACTGATCGACTTCATCGACGCCCACCCGTCCGCCACGTTCCTGCTGCGCCTCGACTACGAGGTGAGCTCCTTTTACCACTGCACCGACGACACTTGTGCCTCGTACAAGAACGCCTTCGCCCGCATCCGCTCGCTGATCCAGGGGCGGGCCCACCAGGACAACGTCCGCTTCGTCTTCCACCCGGTGCGCGGCGAGTTCGAGAAGCTCTACCCCGGTGACGCCGCGGTGGACAAGATCGGCGTCTCGGTCTTCGCCCACGAACTGTGCATGCCCATCCACGACCTGGGCGGCTACCTCTACAACGGCACCCCGCCGGACAACTACGACACCGCCACGCTGCAATGCCGCAACGCCTACCTGGACACCGACTCCTCGGGCAATCCGAGCGCGGTCTGGAAGAACTGGGACTACGACGCGAACGTCCTGAAGATGATGAAGTTCGCCCAGGACCACGGGAAGAGGATGATCGTGTCCGAGTCCGGGATGATGAACTTCACCGCCGACGGCGGTGACACCAGCGGCGCCGAGCCCGTCCGCGGCGCCACCTGGACGAAGCGGCTCTTCGGACTCCTCGACTACCGCGGCCCCATCCCCAACATGGCTGGCACCTACGACCTGTCCGACGTCATCGACACGGTCACCTACATCAACCTCGACTTCCGCTACGGCTGGGACGGACAGGACGACGGCTCGTTCGACTTCCCGCCCGACTCGACGTGGTTCGCGGACGGACGCCTGTCCCGGAACACCGACGCGCGGACGGCGTTCTGCGAGGGCCTCGCCGCCACCGGATTCCGCACCGGCTGCGGCTGAGGCACCTCCCCGCGACAGCGAAGGGTTTCGACGGCACGCCGACGACCTGCGCCGTCGACCGAAACTCGCGCGAACGATTGACGCGCGCCGCGGAGTTCCCCACGATGCCGGTCGGACCACTCCCGCTCCGTCCGAGGGGGCCGACCGACATCGTGAATGTCATGAACGCGGCAATCTCGTCACGAATGGGAGCGCTCCCAAGATGATCGCGAACCGACGAAAGGAAAGCGACGTGAAGCGTCCCCCCACCCTCGCCCGCCGGGCGAGGACCGCTGCCGCCGTCCTGGCCGCGGCCGGCTGCCTGTTCGCCTCCGCCTCCACGGCCACCGCATCCGCGCGCGCGACCGAACTCTGCGGCGCCTTCGACACGTTGAGCGTGGAAGGTGGCAAGTACACCGTCCAGAACAACGTCTGGGGAGCGTCGACGGCCCAGTGCATCTCGGTCGACGGCGCCTCGTTCGAGGTCACCCGGGCCGACCACGCCAACCCGACGAACGGCGCCCCCGCCTCGTATCCGTCGATCTACGCGGGCTGCCACTACGGCGCCTGCACCACGGGCAGCGGACTGCCACTGCGCATCGACGCGATGAACCGGGTGACCAGCAGCTGGTCCACGCACTCGCCCGCGAGCGGTGTCTACGACGTCGCGTACGACCTCTGGTTCGACCCCGACGCCCACGCGAGCGGGCAGAACGCCGGAGAGCTGATGATCTGGAACAGGTACCAGGGCCCGGTCCAGCCCGTCGGGCAGAAGACCGGCAACGTCACCATCGGCGGCGCGAACTACGACGTGTGGGCCGGCAACATCGGCTGGAACGTGATCAGTTACGTGCGGACCAGTCCCACGGACGCCGTCACCGACCTCGACCTACGGGCCTTCGCCGACGATGCCACCGCGCGGGGCAGCCTGCGGGCCGACTGGTACCTCACCAGCGTCCAGGCCGGGTTCGAGCCATGGCAGGGCGGAACCGGACTGCGCACCGACGCCTTCTCGCTCAGCGTCTCCTGACCTGCCGCCACGACCGGGCCCCGGCCGCACGGCAGGTGGGAGCCCCCCCCGGCCGTGCGGCCCCGGCGTCCGATCCCTATGCCCCACCCCTGTGTCCACCCCACGAAGGGACAGAAGAGTGCACCGGCATCAACCTCACCGGCATCACCCGCACCGTAGACGCCTGACCGGCGCGGCGGTTCTCACGGCCGCGGCGCTCGCAGCGGCCCTGCTCACCCCCTGGTCCGCGACAGCAGGCACCGCCCGCGCCGCCGAACACGTCGACAACCCGTTCCAGAGCGCCGACGCCTACGTCAATCCCGACTACACGTCCCGCGTCGAGCAGTCCGCCGACGAGCAGGACGACGCGGAGCTGGCCGCCCGAATGCGCGGCGTCGGCGGACAGCCCACCGCCGTGTGGCTGGACCGGATCGCCGCCATCGAGGGCGGCGCCGCCAACGACGGCCGGCTCGGCCTGTCCGGCCACCTCGACAAGGCCCTCGCCCAGGCACGGCCCGGCACTCCGATGACCGCCACGTTCGTCGTCTACGACCTCCCCGGAAGGGACTGCTCCGCCCTCGCCTCGAACGGTGAACTCCCGCTCACCGAGGCCGGGTTGGAGCGCTACGAGAAGGAGTACATCGACCCCGTCGCCGACGCCCTGGCCGACCCGAAGTACGCCGACCTGCGCATCACCACCGTCATCGAACCCGACGGCCTGCCCAACCTGGTCACCAACCTCTCCGACCCCGACTGCGCCCAGGCCAAGTCCAGCGGCCTCCAGGTCAAGGCGGTCCAGTACGCCCTCGACAGACTCCACGCCCTCCCGAACGTCTACACGTACCTGGACGCGGCCCACTCCGGCTGGCTCGGCTGGGACGACAACCTCCAGGGCGTCGTCGATCTCTACACCGAGACGGCGAAGGGCACGAAGGCCGGGCTCGACAGCGTCGACGGCGTCGTCACCAACGTCTCCAACTACACCCCCACGGCCGAGCCCCACCTCGACGACCCCGATCAGACGGTCGGCGGTCAGCCGCTGAAGTCCGCCACGTTCTACGAGTGGAACGCGAACTTCGACGAGGCGGACTACGCGAAGTCGCTGCGCACCTCATTCGAGGCGGCCGGTTGGTCCGACGGGCTCGGCGTCCTCGTCGACACCTCGCGCAACGGGTGGGGCGGCGCCGGCCGGCCCGGCGGTGCGAGCGGCGACACGGCCGACGCCTACGTCACCTCCGGACGCGTGGACCGGCGCACGGACCGCGGCAACTGGTGCAACCAGCAGGGCGCAGGCCTCGGCGCCCGACCCCAGGGAGCACCCGCTGACGCGCCCGGCATCGACGCCTACCTGTGGGTGAAGCCGCCAGGGGAGTCCGACGGCTCCGGCGAGGACATCGACAACGGCGAGGGCAAACGCCCCGACCCGAACTGCGACCCCGACTTCACCACCCCGAAGGGAGTCAGGACGGGGGCGCTGCCGGACGCACCGCTCGCCGGGCACTGGTTCGACGCCCAGTTCGCGATGCTGGTGAAGAACGCCTATCCAGCGGTGAGCGCGGCGCCGGTGAAGCAGGTCACTCAGGCGTCGTACTCCACGAAGTCCGCGGCGGCGGACGGTGACGACTGGCTGCACACCGACGGGGCCCGGGTCGTCGACGAGCAGGGCAACCCGGTGTGGATGACCGGCACGAACTGGTTCGGCTTCAACACCGGCGAACGCGTCTTCCACGGACTGTGGTCGGCGAACCTGGAGACCATCACCCGGCAGATGGCCGAGCGCGGCCTCAACACCATCCGCGTCCCCATCAGCACCCAGCTCGTCCTGGAGTGGCAGGCGGGCAAGGCCGCCGTGTCCAGCGCGGTCAACACGTACGAGAACCCGGACCTCAAGGACAAGACCACGCTGGAGGTGTTCGACCGCTTCCTCCAGCTCTGCAAGACGTACGGGATCAAGGTCATGCTCGACGTGCACAGCGCGGAGGCCGACAACTCCGGCCACGTGTACCCGGTGTGGTGGAAGGGTGCCATCACCAGCGAGGACTTCTACCGGGCGTGGGAGTGGCTCGCCGACCGGTACAAGAACGACGACACGGTGATCGCGGCCGACGTGAAGAACGAGCCGCACGGCAAGCAGGCCGAGAGCCCGCGCGCCAAGTGGGACGGCTCCACCGACGAGGACAACTGGAAGAACGCCTGCCAGACGGCCGGCCGCCGCATCCTCGCCATCAACCCGCACCTGCTCATCCTCTGCGAAGGCATCGAGATCTACCCGCGCGACGGCAGGAACTGGTCGTCGACGAACGAGGCCGACTACCACTTCAACTGGTGGGGCGGAAACCTGCGCGGCGCCGCCGAGCACCCCGTCGACCTCGGCAAGGACCAGGACCAGCTCGTCTACTCCCCGCACGACTACGGCCCGGCCGTCTTCCGGCAGCCCTGGTTCGAGGGCGACTGGAACAAGGACACCCTGACCCGGGACGTGTGGCAGCCCAACTGGTTCTACCTCCAGGAGCAGGGCACCGCACCGCTGCTCATCGGTGAATGGGGCGGCCGCCTCGACGGCGCCGACAACCAGAAGTGGATGACGGCGCTCAGGGACTTCATCACCGAGCACCGCATCCACCAGACGTTCTGGTGCCTCAACCCCAACTCCGGTGACACGGGCGGGCTGTTGAAGGACGACTGGAAGACGTGGGACGAGGAGAAGTACGCCTTTCTCAAGCCTGCGCTCTGGCAGAGCGACGGCCGCTTCGTGGGGCTCGACCACGTCGTGCCCATCGGCGGCACCGGCAGCGCAACCGGACTGACACCGCAGCGGGCCCCGGCCCCGCGCGGCTGACCATCGGCGCCGGACCGCCGCGGGAGGCGGCCCGGCGCCCCGACCGGGGTCGATGGGCGGGGCATGTTCCGGTTTTCGCCGGCCCATCGCTTTGCGATGAATCTTTCGGCACACTCGGCCCCGGCCGATACCGATGAGCAGGGACCTCGCCGGGAGCTGGTGTGATGGGTGAGCAGGCGTTACGCGCTTCAGCGGCAAGCAGTCGACGGGCGCCGCTGCAGATCGCCGGGCGGCAGATCGGTCCGTACCTCCGCGCCCGCGTCCCGGAGCTCAGCCGCGCGGTGGTCGGCCGCCTGCGCACCGAACTGCCGGTCTACGCGGGACTTCCGGCCGAGGCGATGTCCGGCGACATCACCGAGATCGTGCAGCACAACCTCCGGCTGTGCGCGGACGTCCTGGAGCACCGCCGGCCGGCCACCGAGTCCGAGCTGACGGAGCAGCGCGACTCCGCCTCGCAGCGTGCCGAGGAGGGAGTTCCGCTCGACGCCATCCTGACCGCGTACCACATGGGTTCGGCGATGTGCTGGCGCGAGATCACGGCCGACGCGGAACCGCACGAGCTTCCGGCGGTGCAGGAAGCGATCGACCGCGTGCTGACGCTTCTGCAGCAGTTGACGGCCGCGGTGAGCGCGGCCTATCTGGAGACCCGGCTGCTCATCGACAGTCAGGAACAGGACGGGCGCCGAGCCCTGATGGCGGCGCTGCTGTCGGGAGAGGAACCGGGCGGCCGCGGCGCGCCCCGCCCGGCGCCGTACTACGCGGCCTTCACCCTCGCCGTCGACCTGCACCCGGACGAGAAGGCGGCCGGGCCCGGCGCCGCGATCGCCGCCCGCCGCAAGATCCGTCGGCTGCGTGCCGCCATCGACCGCGGTGGCCACGAGCCCGCCCTCACCGCCCTGGACAGCGAGGGCGGCACGGTACTGCTGCCGGTGACCGAACCGCCGCCCTGGAGCGAACTGTGCCGTGTCGTGGAACAGGCGTCCCGATCCGCGGCCGTCGCCATCACCGCGGCAGCGAGCGTCGTAGGGACCGCGGCTCTGCCGGAGGCGGTCCGACGCAATGCGGAGGTCGTGGAGCTGGTCCGCCGTACCGGCCGCCCGCCCGGTCTGTACCGGCTGGCGGACGTCCTGCTGGACTACCAACTGTCCCGCCCCGGCGCGGCCCTCGACGAACTCGCCAACCTTCTGGCCCCGCTGGGGCCCAAGCCGGGCCTGCTGCGGACCCTGGAGGTGTACCTGGCCTGCGACTTGGACCGGCGCGCCGCCGCGGCCGCACTGTTCATCCACCCGAACACGGTGGACTACCGGATCCGGCGCATCACGCAGCTGACCGGCCTGTCTCCGTCGAGCACGTCCGACCTTCACCAGATCAACGCGGCGCTGGTCGCGCGACGCAGCCGTCATCCCGTCTCCGGCCCGGACCGCTCACCGTGACCATCTGACCGATTCCGGGGCCGCCGGGACGGTGGCTACTGGGACGGCCGGAAGTCGTCGGTTCGGATCAGCCCTGTTGTCACGCGTCACAAACATGCCGCCAAGACTCTGCATTACCTGCCAGTACAACGTCGTTGCCAAGGCCATCAGGCTGTCCGACAGCACTTCCCCCATCGGAACGTGCCCGGAATCTGCTCCGTATCCGCTCGGAATCTGCCTGGAGGGTCGCCTTGAACTCACCTGCTCGTTCCAGAACCCAGCACCGCTCCCACCGTCCGGCCCGTACCTCCCTCGCGGCGGCGACCCTGGCCGTCGCGGCCTTCGGCGCCACCCTGAGCACACCGGCCGTGGCCGCCTCGTCCGCCGACCGGGAGGTCTACGTGGCGCTGGGCGATTCGATGGCCTCCGGGCCTCTCGTCCCGCCGATCACCGGGCCGATCGCCTGCGGGCGGTCCGAGCGGAACTACGCGCACCTGCTCGCCGCGAAGCTGCAGGTGGACGCGTTCCGCGACGTGACGTGCAGCGGCGCCGACACCCAGGACATGACGCACCCCCAGCCGCTGTCCGTCGGCGGCATCGACGCGGGTACCGCCGCCCCGCAGTTCGACGCGCTCAGCGCCGACACGACCCTGGTCACCCTCACCATCGGCGGCAACGACGTCGGCCTGGTCGGCGTGGCCCAGGACTGCCTGCAGCTCAACCCGTTCGCGGACCCCTGCAAGGACGAGTTCGTCAAGGACGGGGTCGACCAGGTCGCGCAGCGCATCGCCGCCCTCGGCCCCAGACTCGACGCCGTGCTCGACGAGATCCACGCGCGCTCGCCCCAGGCACGCGTCCTGGTGACCGGGTACGGCGACTACATCAAGCCAGGTGGCTGCTGGCCGCGCGTTCCGGTCCTGGGCAAGGACGCCGACTGGCTCCAGGGGAGCGTGGACGGCATGAACAGCGTGATCGCCGCCCAGGCCGCCGCCAACAACGCCGAGTACGTGGACGTCCGCACGCCGAGCAAGGGCCACGACTCCTGCCAGTCGGCGAACGTGCGGTGGGTCGAGGGCTACATCCCCGGCAACCTCGCGGCGCCGCTGCACCCCAACGCGGCCGGTGAAGCCGCCTACGCCGACATCGTCCTCAACCGGCTCGGCGCCTGACGCCGCCCCGACCCGCCCCCCCGCATTCACCGGAGAGGACCTCCACCTCGTGCGCACACATCCGAAGCTGACCGGTGTCGCCGTCGCGGCAGCACTGCTCGCCGGTACCGGCACCGGCGCCGCGTTCGGCGCACCGGCCGCGCCCCCGGCCGCGGCCAGCTCGATCACCGCCGCCGTGCCGTTCACCACGGCCGAAGCACGCCGGGGTGCCGACGGCGGCTACACCCTCGGCTACGCCTCACCGGCGCAGTCCGTGACCGTCGTCGCCGTCACCGACCCGAACGCCGTCACCGGTACGACGGTCGGCACCACGGCAGGCACGGCAACCCTCGACGTCCCCGCCGGAAGACTGCCGTCCGCCGCACGCTGGTACTTCCGGCTCGTGCCCGACCAGGGAGCGGCGCTCGTCGTCGCCGACCGCTCGCTGGGTCTCGCCTCGGCGAAGAACTTCCGCGACGCCGGCGGCTACCGCACCACCGACGGACACTGGGTCCGCATGGGCAAGGTCTACCGGTCCAACAAGCTCAGCACGCTCACCGCGGCCGAACAGGCCACGCTCCTGTCCCAGGGCATCTCCCTGGACGTGGACCTGCGCAACATCAAGGAACGCTACGACGACCCCGACGCGCTCCCGTCCGGCATCCGGTACCAGGTCGCCGACGTCGTCTCGGTCAGCCACGGACTGAAGTTCCACGAATCGGCCACGGTCACACTGGTCAAGGCACTGGCGGCGGGCCTGCTGTCCGGATCCTCGGACCTCGGCCAGTCCATCGGCTACCCGTTCATGGTCGACTTCGTCGGTGCCGACTACGCGTTCCACGACCTGCTCACCGCCGTCGCCGCCAACGACGGAGCCACCGTCTTCCACTGCAGCGCGGGCAAGGACCGCACCGGCTGGAGCAATGCAGTGCTGCTGACCCTCCTCGGCGTCCCCCGGTCCACCGTCGAGGCCGACTTCCTGGCGAGCAACGCGTACTTGGGCCGCGAGGACGCCGTGGAACTGTCCTGGCTGCGCGCGGCCTTCAGCGAGGTCGACCATCTCTACGGCAGCTTCGACGCCTACGTACGGGACGGTCTCAAGGTCGATGCCGCAACGGTCGCTGCCCTGAAGTCCAAGCTTCTCGTCTGACCGCGCAGGCCATTCGTCGGATCCGCTCGCTGGGGCCGGGCTGATCAGGACCATGGCGGAGGGGGCGGTGCGGGGGAGTGGCCACGGTGCCACTCCTTTCAAGTCCCTTCGTACGATGACCTCTTGCGCACCGGTCTGCTGGAGACGTTGCAGGCCATCGAGCCGTTGGAGAGCATGGACCCGTACCTGCACCGCTTCACCCGCAAGCTGCGGCACCGTGGGCATCCACGCTGACCAGCGTTCGGGCCGGCACTACCGACTGCGTCGGTCGAACCTTGCCTTGGCGGTACGCCGGCCGATGCCCGTCCCGACCGCGACACAGAGAGCGATCAGCGTGGCGGTGCCCCAACGCGCATCGTTCATGACGCCTCCATAGACCACGATGCAGGACGACAAGGTCATGAAGAACGCGATGGTGCAGAGCATTCGCAGCGGGACCAGGTACCAGATCGGTTTGCCCTCGCCGACGGTCGACGCGGGCCGAGCGTGCTCAGCCGGGCTCCCGGGCTCCACGTCATCGGCCAAGTTCTGGACTATGGCGGCGAACCGCCGATCGATGTCCGAGTGCGGGTCTGGTCTATGTTCCTCACCCACCCTGAACCCCCGTTCTGTGGCCTGTGCCTGATGGCCCGATCGTCCCGGAGGGGCTGGAGCTCGTCAACGCTGAGCGCCGGGCGAGCATGAGCGGAGACCTGGCGCTACGGCTCGGAGCGGATGAAGTGGTCTCGTAACAGGAGCGCCGTCTCCTTCGTGGTGATGACGAACGGACGAACTTCAGGGCCCGTGCTCACGGAGGCCCCACCTCCGGGCTGGGCAGACGAAGGCCGTCGGGGTATTCCCGTGGCGAAGGCTGTGTCCCACGACTCTGTGGACCTCACCCCCACCGTCCGGACGGAGACCCCTCATGCCGCCCATCCCCGCAGCCTGTCAGAGCATCGCCGACCGTATCGAAGATCTGGAACAGGAGTTGGACGCCCTCCAGCGGGACTTGGCGGGTCTCGACAGGCCGAAGGACGAGCCGGGGCCGGGACCCGGGGAGAAGGGACAGATCGGCCGACAGATCAACAGAATCAGGGCTGAGATCCGCGACGCCAAGCGGGACTTGGCCGCATGCACGGAACGCAATTCGCCTCCTCCGTCCCCGGACACGCGGCCCGATCTGCGCGTGTGGTACCTGGAGGTCAACCAATCCGTCCAGACGGGTGGCGCGGCGAACCGGATCCGGTTGATCCGCAACCGCTCCACCGTGGTCAGGGTGTTCGTGATGTCGGGCGTGGACAACGGGTTCGACGCGGGCGCCGGGCGCAACCGCTGGCCAGGAGTGACCGGGGACCTGCAGGTGATCGATCCCGCGACCGGCTCGTCCGGAGCGGCCCTGCAACCCGTTAATCCGGGCGGCATCGTCACCGCGGTGCCCCTGCGTGAGCTGGACACGGAGAATCTCGGACACTCGTTGAACTACCGGCTGCCTCTGTCGGCCGTTTCGACCCCCGTCATCGAATTGCGTGCCCGGATATGGGTGCGCGGGCACTACGGAGAGGGCGGCGGCTGGAGCTCTGAAGGCTCGACAACCGTCGAACTCCGCGACCGGCAGCCTCAGGAAGTCACGCCCATCCTGCTCATCGACACCGTCGGCGGCACACCCCCGCCCACCATGGCGACTTTCGTCAGCGTCCTGCGGCGCGGTGCCCTGGCCAGGCTCCCGGTGCCGTTCTTCAGCGTCAATCCGCCGATCACCCTGCCGGTCACGCAGGATCTCACGTCGGTCCTCGGCTGGGCGGGCATGCTCTCCGGCCTGGCCACGATCAACTTCATCGGTCGCCGCTCGGGAGGAATCAGGTGCGGCCTGCTGCCTTTCAACGGCGCCTATCCGGTGGGAGGGATGGGGATTCCGCGGATCGGATTCACGGCGCCGGCTTTCGCCTCCGTACCCGATGAGGACACCTTCGCGCACGAAATGGGTCACACGCACGGCCTCGATCATGCGCTGTGCACCGGCGCGGAACCGTGGCCGCACGACTCGCGACTGCCGGGCCGATCGAACGCGACGGGCCTGCACACCGAGGACATGCTCATCCGCCCGCGTGGCACCGGGGAACTGATGGGCTACTGCCCCAACCCGACCTGGCCCTCGATCGAAACCTACGACCACGTCTACGACAACCCGGCATGAGTGGGCGGTGACACCGATGCGGTACCTGACGATCACCGGCACGCTCCTGGACGAGATCACGCTGCGGCTCACCCATGGATTCCGAATCGACGAACCGCCCGACGCGGACCCGCCTGGCGGCGAACGCTCTCCTGACGCCCTGATCGTCGAAAGCGTGGGCCCCGAAGGCCGGGTTCTCGGCCGCGGGCTCGTCCGTACGGTGCCTCTGTGTGCGTACCGATCGGGCCTGCCCGCGCCCCGGCTCGTCGCGGGGGCCGTTGCCGTCGTCGAGGGAGCCGCGTCACTGCGCTTTCTGTTCCACGGTCGCGAAGTACACCGCTTCGTGGCGCCGCTGGGCAGCCCGGAGGTCCGCCTCTCCTGGCGGCCCGACGGAGAGCAGTACGGCACACAGCTCATCAGGTGGGACGCCCACCACCCCGAGTGCGCGAATCTCGCGTACGTCGTCCTCTTCAGCACGGACAGCCGCACGTGGACACCGCTCTGCCTTCCTCAGTCCGAGCCGGAAACGTCGGTGGACTTCGATGAGTTGCCGGGCGGACCGGAGTGCCGGGTGCGGGTCATGGCCTCCGACGGACTGCACACCGCAGTCGTCGACAGTCCTGCGTTCGCGGTACGGCGCAAGGGCCCGCAACCGTTGATCCTGTGCCCCGACGACGGTGCGGAGATCCCCTTCGGAGCGCCCGTCGTACTCATGGGGCAGGCGGCCTCCCCGGAAGACCCCGGTCGGTTCTCCGACGACCTGCGGTGGCGCTCTTCGCGCGATGGAGACCTGGGTTCGGGGCCGAGCTTGGACGTGGCCCTCTCACTGGGCGATCACACGCTCACTCTCGAAGCTGCGGGCAGCGAACGAGAAGCGTTCGTCATGGTCACCGTCCGGCCGGACCCATGCCGCTCGGACGATGCGAGGGAGTCCGCCGGGGAAACCGATTGACGGCTCCCGCGAACGATGGGCGAGCGGCCGGGAGCGGGGGAGGGGGCATGGCAGGCGGGACGCAGGAGCCGGGGTCAAGCGGCGATGGCTCGTCGGACGCTTCGTCCGGCAAGGCGAACTCGGACTCCGGCACGAACAGCGGGACGCGAGGTGAGCACTGGCGCGCCAGTGCGACTGCCGCAGGAACGGCGGCTGCGCCGGCCTTCGTGACCGTCTTCTTCGGGTGGCTGCCCAATCCGTTCGCACCGGCCACCATGACGGGTCAGCGCCGGACGGCGGCAAGGCGTTCGGCGATCACCTCGTCGGCCTCGGCCACGATGCGGTCGACCACATCGCGCACCGTGGGGATGTCGTCGATCAGTCCTTGGGCCAGGCCCGCGCTCCAGATTCCGGCCTCCAGGTCGCCGTCGTCGAAGACCCGCCGTCCTCTGACACCCGCGACCAGGTCCCGTACGTCTCCGAACTCACCGCCCTCGTCGAGGACTTCGACGACCTTGCGGCTGATCGTGTTGCTGGCGACGCGTGCCGTGTTGCCCAGCGGGCGGAAGATGAGTTCGGTGTCGAGTTCGGTGTTCGCGACGATCTGTTCCTTGACCCGGCGGTGCACGGGGGATTCCTCGGTGCACAGGAACCGGGTGCCCATGTTGACGCCCTCGGCGCCGAGCGCCAAGGCGGCGACCAGGCCGCGGCCGTCCGCGAAGCCGCCCGAGGCGATCACCGGGACGGTGAGCCGTCGTACTGCCGCAGGGATGAGGATCAGGCCGGGGATGTCGTCCTCGCCGGGGTGCCCCGCACACTCGAACCCGTCGATGCTCACGGCGTCGACACCGATCTGCTCGGCCTTCACCGCGTGCCGGACGCTGGTGCACTTGTGCAGGACCTTGACGCCGTGCGCCCGGAACTCGGGGAGGTGTGCCTCTGGGTTGAACCCGGCCGTCTCGACCACCTTGACGCCCGACTCGATGATGGCGCGCCGGTATTCGTCGTACGGCGGCGGGTTGATCGACGGCAGGATCGTGAGGTTCACGCCGAAGGGCCGGTCGGTCATCTCGCGGCAGCGTGCGATCTCCCGGGCCAGCGCTTCGGGGGTGGGCTGGGTGAGTGCGGTGAGGAAGCCGAGGGCGCCCGCGTCGGCCACGGCGGAGACCAGCTCGGCGCGGCCCACCCACTGCATTCCGCCCTGCACGATCGGGTGTTGGACGCCGAAGGTCTCGGTGAAGCGTGTCGTCAGCATCTGGGCTCCTACAGTCCGTACGTCTTGCCGATGATGTCCCGCTGGATCTCGCTCGTTCCGCCGTACACGGTGGACACGACCGTCGAGCGCAGCAGGGCCTCCATGCCGTACTCGGTGGCGTAGCCGTAGCCGCCCATCATCTGCATGCCCTCCAGGGTCACGTGCTTGGCGAGTTCGGTGCACTTGAGCTTGGCCATGGAGGCCTCACGGGCGAACACGCGGTCGGGTTCGGCGTCGATGGACGTGGCGACGTCGTCCAGCAGCAGCTGGGCGCACTCCAGTTCCGTCGCCATGTCCGCGATGCGGTGCCGGAGCGCCTGGAACGAGCCGATCGGCCGGCCGAACTGCTCGCGCTCACGGACGTAGGAGAGCGTGTCGTCGAAGGCCCGCTGGGCGACGCCGAGCATCAGCGCGGCGAGGATCATCCGCTCCAGGTTGAGGCCGGCCATCAGCTGGGTCCAGGCCTGGCCGGTGGCGCCGACCACCGCCGAGTCGGGGACGAAGCAGTCGGTGAAGTAGAGGTCGTTGACCTCCTTGCCGCCCATGGTCTCGATGCCGCGGATCTGCAGGCCCGCCGCGTCCGCCGGCACCATGAACTGGGTGAGCCCCTCGTGCTTCGAACTCCCCTGACCGGTACGGGCGATGAGCAGAATGTGGTCGGCGAAGTGGGCGTTGGAGCACCAGGTCTTCTGGCCGTTGACCAGGTAGCCGCCGCTGGTGCGCTCGGCGCGGCAGGTGAGGGCGCCCACGTCCGAGCCCGCGCCGGGTTCGGACATCGAGATGGCCTCCACCCGGCCGTTGACCACGCCCTGGAGCACGGTGCGCTTCTGGTCCTCGGTGCCGAACTTCTCGTACGCGGCCGCCGAGATGATCGACGTGCTGAAGCCGCTGATGGGGGCCCGCCCGTAGGACGTCTCCTGGAGGAACAGACAGAGGTCCACCATGCCGCGTCCTGCGCCGCCGTACTCCTCCGGCACGGCGATGCCCAGCCAGCCGAGGGCGGCCATCTTCTCGTAGAGCTGCTGGTTGTGATGCTCTGCGCCGTTGGCCGTCAGTTTGTCGCGCTGTTCCTTCGTGCCGCACTCGCGGCGGCAGAAGTCGGCTATCGCCTTCACCAGGTCGCGGCGTTCGTCGGTCAGGTTTCGGGACACGGGGTGACTCCTTAGGGACGGTCAGTCGTCCCGTAGGGCGGGGAAGACGGTGTGCAGGAGGTGGAGCACGGTGCGGGTCAGGACGACGTGGAGGTCGCTGCGGCTGAGCGTGCCGCGGACCAGCCACTCGCGGGACGCGGCCTTGAGCATGCTGCTGTGGGCGCGGATGATCGCGCGGAGTTTGTCCCGGCCCTCGGTGACGTCGGTCATCATGGCGGCTTCGAGGATCCGGTCGGTGGCGATCTCGTCGGCCTCGAGCATGATCCGGTCGATCTCGGGGTCATGGCCGAGGGACTCCAGGCCGATCGCGGACAGCCACATGTCCCGGTTGCGTTCGACCACTTCGAGCCAGCGGTCCACGCAGATGGACAGACGCTCCTCTGCCGTGGTGGGAGGCAGCCGCTCCGAGACCGTGGCGGGGATGACCATCATCTGCCGCACCACCTCCAGGTAGAGCTGCCGCTTCCCGCCGAAGTAGTGGTTCACCAGGGCGCGCGCCACGCCCGCCTCGGCCGCGATGTCCGAGATGGACACCGACGCGTAGCTGGCCGCACCGAACTGTCTGCGGGCCACGCCGAGGATCTCGGCGCGCCGGGCGTCCGGTTCCATACGGCGTCGCTGGGCCTGGCGCTCTGTGCCCATGGGAGGGTTCCTTCCGTGGTCGCGAAGTGCCGGACGCGGATGTCCGACGGACCCATGTCTACATCGACCCTGCGTGTGCCGGGTCTCCGTGTGCCGGGATTACGGGTACAGCGACTCGATGGTGGCGGCGTGCAGTTCGTCGATGGCCCGGCGGCGCAGGCTGAGCTTCGGGGTGAGCTCGCCGGTCTCCGCCGTCCACGGCCCGGCGAGGACGCGGTACCGCTTGACCTGTTCCGCCCGGGAGAGGACCGCGTTGGTCTCTTCGACCACGGAGTCGATCGCGGTCAACACCTGTGCGTGCGTGGCTAGTTCGGTCAGGTCGGTGGTGGCGAGGCCCGCTGCCTTCGCCCATGCGGGTGCCGATTCCTCGTCGAGGACGAGCAGGGCCGTGACGTAGCGGCGGCGGTCGCCGATCGCGACGGCATGCGCGATCAACGGGTGGGTGCGCAGCAGGGATTCGATCCCCGTCGGAGCGATGTTCTTCCCGCCGGCGGTGATGATCAGCTCCTTCTTGCGGTCGGTGACGGCGACGATGCCGCGGGAGTCGACCGTGCCGATGTCACCCGTGGGCAGCCAGCCGTCCGCGTCGGTGCCGGAGGCCACCGAGCCGTCGGACTGGAGGTAGCCGGAGAAGACGACGGGCCCGCGGACGAACAGCTCACCGTCCTCGCCCTCCCTGACCTCGATCCCCGGACCCGGCCGGCCCACTCCGCCCAGCGCGAACGCCTCCGGTGTGCTGACCGTCGCCGCACCGGTGGTCTCGCTCAGTCCCCACACCTCGTACACCGGCAGCCCGACGCTCGCCAGGAATTCCAGGACGGTCGTGGAGATCGGTGCGGCTCCGCTGAACGCCCGCCGGCAGTCGTCGAATCCGAGGGCGGCCCGCAGCGGCTGGAGCACCGGCACCTCGAACTCCTGCTGTTGCTGGGCGAGTTCGGTGGGGATGTCCTGGCCGGTCGAGCGTCGGCGGTACACGTCGAGCGCGGTCGTCCTGGCCTGCTCCACGGCCGTGGCCTGTTCCTCCGGAAGTGAGGCGAGCTGCGCCCGCAGCCCGGCCGCGAGCTTCTCCCATACCCGTGGCACCCCGAAGAAGCCGTGCGGGCGCACCGACCGGAGCGTGGGCAGCAGTTGGGCGGGGGAGGCGCAGATGGTGACGTGCCCCGCGTGGCAGATCGGCAGGTAGATCCCGAGGACCCGCTCGGCGATGTGCGCCAGCGGCAAGTACGCGACCGAACGGGCGTGATCCGGGACGGGCGCGAGCTGATCCTGCATCAGGGACTCGTGGATGACGTTGCGATGGGACAGCACCACGCCCTTCGGATCTCCGGTGGTGCCTGACGTGTAGACGAGCGCCAGCGGCTGGTCCGGGCGCGCACTGTCCGTGAGCTGCTCGAACGCGGCGTCGTCCGGCGGCAGTGCGTTGCGCACGGCTGCGTAGCTGACGAAGCGTGGATCGTCGGCGGGGGCGACGGACCAGTCGAGGACGACGACGGCGCGCAGCTCCGGCAGGTCGTCCAGGACCGGCGCCCAGCGGCGCATCTGCTCGGCGCCCTCCAGGACGAGCACGGTGGCGGCGCTGTGCCGGGCCAGCGCGCCGATCTGTTCGGTGCTCAGGGTGTCGTACGTGCTGCAGGGCAGGGCGCCGACGTGGATTGCCGCGAGGTCGGTGACCCAGTGCTCGGCCCGCTTCGACAGGGCGATGAGCACGCGCTCGCCGCGGCGCAGCCCGAGCTGGGTGAACCCCCGGGTGAGGGCGGCGACTTCGGCCCGCAACTGCGTCCAGGTCAGTGTTCCGGCATCCGGGCCGAGGCCGGTGGTCAGCGCGGGCCGTTCGCCGAATTCGATGGCGTTGCGGCGCAGCAGCCTGGTGATCGTCAGCTCTTCGGTGGACTGGTGCAGCGGCTCTGCTGTGGTCACGGCGGGCTCCCTCCTACGTGAACCGTGGGCGGATGGTGCGTGAGCGACGCCCACACTGAACCCCTTCTTGGCGTCATGTCAATAGAGATGCAATCTGGGTGGGACCGCTTGGTGGCTGACCTGGAGGGAATGACTAACTCGCCATGTCTGGGCGGCGATTTGAGCAGCGCAGAGCCGATCATCGGCTATTGACAGTGCGCCAATAGATGCCCTTACCTGTCCCCGCTGGATGCGCCAGGCGACGACGAGACGCGAGGGCAGTCACCGTGACCGAAGCACGCACCGAAGCATTCATCTACGACGCGATCCGCACGCCGCGCGGCCGTGGCAAGCGGACGGGATCGCTGCACCACATCAAGCCGGTGTCCCTGGTGACCGGCCTGATCGACGAGCTCGGCCGCCGCCACCCGGAACTCGATCCCGCCCGCTACGACGACATCGTGCTGGGCGTCGTCTCCCCGGTCGGCGACCAGGGCATGGACATCGCCAAGACCGCGGCGCTCACGGCCGGGCTGCCCGACCACGTCGCCGGCGTCCAGCTCAACCGGTTCTGCGCCTCGGGCCTCGAAGCCGTCAACACCGCCGCCCAGAAGGTCCGTTCGGGCTGGGACCAACTCGTCGTCGCCGGCGGCGTGGAGTCCATGTCGCGGGTGCCGATGGGCAGCGACGGCGGGGCGATGGCCGCCGACCCGGAGACGGCCTTCGACACCTACTTCGTCCCGCAGGGCATCGGCGCCGATCTGATCGCCACCCTCGAAGGATTCTCCCGGGACGACGTCGACACCTACGCGGTGCGCTCGCAGCACCTGGCCGCGAAGGCGTGGACCGGCGGCCACTTCGCGAAGTCGGTGGTGCCGGTGCGCGACCGCAACGGCGTGATCGTGCTCGCCGAGGACGAACACCCGCGCCCCGACACGACGGTCGAGAGCCTCGCCGCTCTGCGCCCGTCCTTCGCCGACCTCGGCGAGACGGTGGGCTTCGACGCGGTGGCCCTGCAGAAGTACCACTGGGTCGAGCGCATCGACCACGTGCATACCGCGGGCAACTCCTCGGGCATCGTGGACGGTTCGGCCCTGGTCCTCATCGGAAGCGAGCGGGTGGGCCGCGAGCTCGGCCTCGTGCCCCGCGCCCGCATCGTCTCCACCGCGGTCAGCGGCGCCGACCCGACCATCATGCTCACCGGCCCGGCTCCGGCGACCCGCAAGGCGCTCGACCTGGCTGGGCTGAGCGTCGACGACATCGACCTGTTCGAGATCAACGAGGCGTTCGCGTCCGTGGTCCTGCGCTACGTCAAGGACCTCGACCTGCCCTGGGAGAAGGTCAACGTCAACGGCGGCGCCATCGCCATGGGCCACCCGCTCGGCGCCACCGGCGCGATGCTCGTCGGCACGGTCGTCGACGAACTGGAGCGCCGCTCGGCCCGCCGCGCCGTCGTCAGCCTCTGCGTCGGCGGCGGCATGGGCATCGCCACCGTCATCGAACGCCTGTGAGAACGCCGCTGCGCACAACGCTGAGCCCGCCTCGCACCGAGCGCTGACGTGCACATCCCCTCGACCGGCGCACACCTCCCGAAAGGAACGCCGTACCGATGTCGAAGACGAACATGATCCGCTGGGAGCAGGATTGCGACGGGGTCGTCGTGCTGACGATGGACGACCCGGACAGCTCCGTGAACACGATGAACCAGACGTACGTCGACTCGATGGAGGCCACCGTCGCCCGCCTGGAGGCGGAGCGCGACGGCATCGCGGGCGTCGTCCTCACCTCGGCCAAGAAGAGCTTCTTCGCCGGCGGCGACATCGGCTTCATGAGTCAGGCCCGGCCGGAGAACGCCGAGGCGCTCACCGCGCTGTGCGTGACCCTGAAGGACCAGCTGCGCCGACTGGAGACGCTCGGCAAGCCGGTCGCCGCCGCGATGAACGGCACGGCCCTCGGCGGCGGCTACGAGGTCGCGCTGGCCTGCCACCACCGCATCGCCCTGGACACCCCGGACAGCCGGATCGGACTGCCGGAGGTGACCTTGGGGCTGCTGCCCGGCGCGGGCGGCGTCAGCCGGACCGTGCGCCTACTGGGCCTCCAGGACGCGCTGACGGACGTCCTGCTGACGGGGCAGCAGTACAAGCCGCGCGATGCGGTCGCCAAAGGGCTGGTACACGAACTCGTCGACACTTCGGAGGAGTTGGTGGCCAAGGCCCGGCACTGGGTGCTCGGCCATCCGGATGCCGCGCAGCCCTGGGACGCCAAGGGCTACCGCATGCCCGGGGGAGCCTCCTCGCATCCGAAGGTCGCCGCGAGCCTGCCCGCGTACGCCGCGACCCTGCGCAAGCAGCTCAAGGGCGCGAACCTGCCCGCGCCGCGCAACATCCTCGCCGCCGCCGTGGAGAGTGCCCAGCTCCCCATCGACGCCGGGTTCAAGGTCGAGACCGGTTACCTCGTCGAGCTGATGACGGGGCAGGTCTCGACGAACATGATGCAGGCCTTCTTCTACGACATGCAGCACATCAACTCCGGCGGCAGCCGTCCGGCCGGTCACCCACGGCACACCGCGCGCAAGGCCGGCGTGCTGGGCGCGGGCATGATGGGAGCCGGGATCGCCTACGCGTGCGCCCGCGGCGGCCTGACCGTCGTCCTCAAGGACGTCACGTACGAGGCCGCCCGGAAGGGCAAGGAGTACTCCGAGCGGATCCTCGCCAAGGCCGTCGCCCGCGGGCGGATCGGACAGGAGAAGGCCGACGAGATCCTCGCGCGCATCCTGCCGACCGCCGATCCTCAGGACCTCGCCGGCTGCGACCTGGTCATCGAGGCCGTCTTCGAGGACCCCGGTCTCAAGCAGAAGGTGTTCGCCGAGATCCAGGGCATCGTGGCACCGGACGCGGTGCTCGCCTCCAACACCTCCACGCTGCCGATCACTTCGCTCGCCGAGGGCGTCGAGCGGCCCGCGGACTTCATCGGCCTGCACTTCTTCTCGCCCGTCGACAGGATGCCGCTCCTGGAGATCATCGCGGGGGAGCGGACCGGCGAGGCGACCGTGGCGAAGGCCGTCGACATCGCGCGTCAGATCGGCAAGACGCCCATCGTGGTGGGCGACAGCCGGGGCTTCTTCACCAGCCGGGTCATCTCGAAGTTCATCGACGAGGCGGTCGCGATGCTCGGCGAGGGACTCAACCCGGCCTCCATCGAACAGGCGGGCTCCCAGGCGGGCTACCCCGCACCGCCCCTCCAGCTCCTCGACGAGCTGACCCTGACCCTGCCCCGCAGGATCCGCGAGGAGACCAGGGCAGCGACACTCGCCGAGGGCGGCGCGTGGCACCCGCACGGCTCGGAACCGGTCGTGGACCGCATGATCGACGAGTTCGGGCGCGGCGGACGGTCGTCGGGGGCCGGGTTCTACGCCTACGGCGAGGACGGCAGGCGCGCGGGCCTGTGGCCGGGCCTGTACGAGCACTTCACCGAGCCGGGTCGGCGCATCCCCTTCGAGGACATGAAGGAACGGATGCTGTTCGCCGAGGCCGTGGACACCGTGCGCTGCCTGGACGAGGGGGTGCTGCGCTCGGTGCCCGACGCGAACGTCGGCTCGATCCTGGGCATCGGCTTCCCGTCGTGGACCGGCGGCGTGCTGCAGTACATCAACGGCTATCCCGGCGGGTTGCCCGGATTCGTCGCCAGGGCACGGGAACTGACGGAGCGTTACGGACGGCGATTCGATCCGCCCGCGTCGCTCGTCGCCAGGGCCGAGCGGGGTGAGCGCTACGCGTGACGCGGGTCCGCGCACGGTGGCCCGAGCATCGGCACCAGGAACTGCCGGGCCACCGCGCGCATCCGCTCGTCGTCGTCGAGGTCGATGACGTGGCTCGGCACGACCAGGAACGACGTACAGACCCGGACCATCATCTCGGCCACCACGTCCACGTCCACGTCGGCGCCGACGTGGCCGGCCCGCTGCTCCTGCCGCAGCCGCTCGGCGACGAACTGCTGCACCACGAACAGGGTGCGGCCGCCGTCACCGGTCATCGACGGCACGACGACCTCCGGCTCGACGGTCATCAGGCCGCCGATGAGCCGGTTGTGGCGGATGGCGCGCAGGGAGCTCACGAAGCCCACGACGACCCGGTCGGCGACGGTCCCGGCGGCCTGGACCTCGACGGTGAACTGGTCGAAGTAGCGCCGGAACTCACGCCGTACGACCTGCTCGACCAGGGCTTCCTTCGTGGCGAAGCGGCGGTAGACGGTAATCCGGGAGACTCCCGCGAGCTTCGCCACGTCCGCCATCGTCGAGCGTTTGATGCCCATGCGGCAGAACTGCTCGTACGCGGCGTCGAGCAGGCGCACGGACACCTCGTCGTCCATGTCCGGGGAGTCGGCGGCGGCGTCGCTGAAGGCGAGCTCCAGGACGGAGGGAGGGCCGGAAGGTCCCGCCGGCTCGGACAGGACAGGTTCCACAAGTGCCTCCCTGATTCTGTGCAGCCTCTGGCGTTCATGGGGTGACTGTGCTCCCCTGGTGATACAGAGAAGCTCAACGTGTTTCACCGTACCAAAGCGACTGCAGGACGAGCAGATCCATCGAACTCTAGGAGGAGTTCAGAGCAATGGACGGGTTGAGTAGGCGGAAAATGTTGCTGGCAGGAGGTGCGCTGGGTGCCGTCGGGGCGCTGAGCGCGGCGTCGCCGGCCAGTGCGCGCTCCGTGTGGACGTGGTCGCCGAGCGGCTCGGTCGCCGGTGCGGGGGCGGGCGTCGACCCGGAATGGGTCTGGGACGACGAGGCCGACCGGCTGATCGCCTCCGTGATCGACCGGGGCGACGTCGCCAAGGTGAACGAGGGACTGCATGCCTGGACCCGGAACGACCAGGCGCCGCCCGCCGGACTCCCGCAGGACGTCCGGGAGTTCATGGACGCGGCGCGCCGACTGCCGTCCTGGGCCGACCGGGACAAGCTGGAGAGGGCCGCCAAGTTCAACGAGTCGCGCGGCTTCTACCTGAACGTGCTCAACGGGATCGGCGGCGGCATGCTCAGCACCGCCATTCCCCGGGAGGCCCGCTCGGTGTACTACTCCAAGGGCGGCGCCGACATGGAGGACCGCGTCGCCAAGACGAGCATCCTCGGCTTCGCCGTCGGCGACCTGGACGCCTACCGCGACGGCGGCGACTGCGCCGTCCAGGCCGTCAAGACGCGGATGGTGCACGCGGCGGTGCGGCACCTGCTGCCGCAGTCCCCGGCGTGGACGCAGGTCAGCGGCGGCCAGAAGATCCCGATCAGCCAGGCCGACATCCTGGTCACCTGGCACAGCCTCGCCACGTACGCGATGCAGAAGCTCCTGGAGTGGAAGGTGCCGGTCACCTCCGCCGAGTCCGAGGCGTATCTGCACGTGTGGCAGGTGACCGCGCACATGCTGGGCGTGCGCGACGAGTACATCCCCGCCACCTGGGACGCCGCCAACGCCCAGTCGAAGCAGGTCCTCGACCCGATCCTCACCTCGACGAAGGAAGGCGTCGAGCTGACCGACATCCTGCTCGGCCAGCTCGCCGAGCAGACCAGCCCCGGTGGAGTCGACCGACCGCTCGTGAACGCCCTCGCCCGTTACCTGGTCGGCGACCGGGTCGCCGACATGGACGGCATTCCCCCTGAGCCGTTCTGGCACAGGACCATCGAGACCGTGTGGCCGAAGCTGGTCGCCTTCCGCGAGGGGCTCATCAAGCTCCCGCTGGTGCCGCCGCTGGCCTGGACGGTCGACGAGGCGGCGCGTCAGTACATCCTCCTCTTCCTCACCAAGGGGCAGGGCACGGAACTCACGATTCCCGACACCAACCGGCCGAGTGCACGCTGAAAGGATGTCCAGGATGGATCAGCTCAACGGCAGGCTCAGCAGGCGGAACATGCTGCTGGCCGGTGGAGCGTTCGGCGCCTTCGGAGCGCTGAGCGCGGCGTCGCCCGCCGCCGCCCGGTCCCTGTGGACGTGGTCGCCCAGCGGGTCGGTGGCGGGACAGGGAGCAGGCGTCGACCCCGAGTGGGTGTGGGACGAGGAGGCCGACCCGGTCCTCGCCGCCGTCATCGAGCGCGGCGAGGTGGCCAAGGCCAACGCGGCGCTGAAGCAGTGGACGCGCAACGACCAGGCGCTGCCCGACGGACTCCCCGCGGATCTGCGGGAGTTCATGGAGCACGCCCGGCAACTGCCGTCCTGGGCGGACACGACGAAGCTCGACCGGGCCTCCCAGTTCAGCAAGACCAAGGGCATCTACGTCGGCGCGCTCTACGGCCTCGGCAGCGGCCTCATGAGCACCGCCATCCCACGCGAGTCGCGCGCCGTGTACTACTCCAAGGGCGGCGCGGACATGAAGGACCGCATCGCCAAGACCGCCCGGCTCGGCTACGACATCGGCGACGTGTACGCCTACAAGCCGCAGGGCTCGATGATCGTGACCGCCGTCAAGACGCGGCTGGTGCACGCGGCGGTGCGGCACCTGCTCCCGCAGTCCCCGGACTGGACGCGCGTGAGCGGCGGCCAGAAGATCCCGATCAGCCAGGCCGACATCCTGGTCACCTGGCACAGCCTGGCCACGTTTGTCATGCGCAAGCTAAAGGAGTGGGGAGTCAAGGTCTCCACCGCGGACGCGGACGCCTATCTGCACGTGTGGCAGGTCAGCGCGGCGATGCTCGGCGTCAAGGAGGAGTACATTCCCGCCACGTGGGACGCCGCCGACGCCCAGTCGAAGCAGGTCCTCGACCCGATCCTGGCCCACACCACCGAAGGAGAGGCGCTGGCCGACGTCCTCCTGGGCATCGTGGCCGAACTCGATCTCGGTATCACGCGCCCCCTCATCAGCGCGTTCTCCCGGTACACGCTCAGCGACCAGGTGGGCGACATGATCGGCCTGTCCAAGGAACCGATCCTCAAGCCGCTGATCGCGACCGCATGGCCGCTGCTGGTGGCCTTCCGCGAGGGACTGATCCCGCTCCCCGGCATCCCCTCGGTCGTATGGACGCTGGAGGAGGCCATCCGCCAGTTCGTCCTGCTCTTCCTCGCCGAAGGGCAGCCCATCGCGATCAACATCCCAGACATGAACCGGCCCTCCTGAACGGCTGGTTCGGCTCCGAAGGCCACCCGACGGGCGGGCGGCAGGGACGGTGACCGCTCGAACCGCCCCCGCCGCCCGCCACCCCGCCGCAACCGGACCGCCGGCCACCACCCGGGGCCGAGCTGTACACACGGGACACGCCTATGAGACCGCGCAGCAGCGGGACGACCGACCGCAGCCCCCAGTCACCCCCACCGGCACCCGAGCTGGGCAGACGCCGGTTCCTCGGCTATGTCCTCGCGGCACCGACACTGATGGCCGCCGCCGAACTCGCCCCGGCCCCGGCAGCGACCGCCGCCGACACCTCCTCGGGACCCGGCATCCCCACGACGGACATCACCGAGATCGTCGACCTCAACGACGCCCTGACCCTGGCCGCGGCGCCCACCTCGGCCCTGATCACGGTCCAGGTCAACACCGACGGCACGGTGTCCTTCGCGCTGCCCCGCGCGGAAGTGGGCCAGGGCATCACCACCTCGACGGCGATGCTGATCGCCGAGGAGATGGACGTCCCGCTGGACCGGGTGCGGATCACCCTCGCCGACGCACGCCCCGAACTCCTCTTCAACCAGCTCACCGGCGCATCGAACACCACCATCTCCACCTATACGCCGGTCAGGGTCGCCGCCGCCGTCGCGCGCGGCCGCCTGCTGGAGGCGGCCGCGATCGAACTCGGCGCGGCTGTCTCCACGTTGACGATCAAGGCCGGAGAGGTGATCGGCGCCGCCGGCGACCGCATCGGCATCGGCGACCTCGCCCGGAAGGCCGCGGCCGTCACGACCGAAGCCGTCACGGCCGAGCTCAAGCCTGCCGACCGGTTCACCGTCATCGGCACCCCGCAGAACCGGGTCGACGCGCTCGCCGCCGTCACCGGCCGCAAGAAGTTCGCCATGGACCTCGCCGTGCCGAACGCGCTGCCGACCATGGTGTGCCGGCCGCCCACCATCAACGGCAAGGTCGCCTCGGTGGCCAACCTGGACGCCGTACGCACCATGCCGGGCGTCACCGACGCCGTGGTGATCTCCACCGGAGTGGCGGTGCGTGCGCGGACGTTCGGGCAGTGCATCGACGCCGTCCGGGCCCTGAACGTCGCGTGGCGGCCCGGCACGGCCGCCAGCAAGTCCGACCGGACGGTGCTGGACGAACTGAAGGCCGCCGAACCGTCCATGGGGCTGCCCTCGGTGACGCCGACCGTGGAGGAGACCTTCACCTTCCACTTCCGGGGCAACAGCGCCCTTGAGCCCAACTGCGCGATCGCAGACGTCCGTTCGGACCGCGCCGAGATCTGGTCCGGCCTCAAGTCGCCGATCGTCGCGAAGCAGACCATCGCTGCCCGGCTGGGCCTCCCGGTCGGCGCGGTCACCGTGCACGTCACGGAGAGCGGCGGCTCCTTCGGCCGCAAACTGTTCTTCGACGCGGCCTCGGAGGCTGCCGAGGCCTCCCAGAAGATGGGCAAGCCCGTCAAACTCATGTGGCACCGCGCGGACGACGCCCGCCAAGGGCGCGCGCACCCCATGGCCACCTCGCGCGTTCGGGCCTCCTACCTGGGCGGTACGGTGCTCGGCTACAAACAGCGCCACACCAGCGTCGCCACCGACCTGAGCCACGGCTTCGGCGAGGTCATCACGGCGATCGCCGCGAAACTTCCCGTCGGCGACATCGGCTTCTCGGAGACGTTCTTCCAGCTCTCCCAGTCGATGCCGTACGACTTCGGCGTGTACAGCCGCGTGCTGAACGAGACCGACAAGGGCTTCAACACGGGCAGCATGCGCAACGTCTACTCACCCGACGTCACCTGCGCCCGCGAGCTGATCGTCGACCGGCTCGCCGCGAACATGGGAAAGGACCCGGTCCGCTTCCGGCACGACGCGCTGAGCGACGAGCGGGCCCGCGCGGTCCTGGACAAGGTGGCCGACCTGGGCAACTGGGGCCGCACGATGCCGGCCGGCACGGCCCAGGGCATCGCCGTGCACACCGAGTACCACGCCGCCAACGCGGTCCTCGTGGAGATCGACTGCCGCCCGGAGACCGTGAACCGGCCGATCCGCGACGGCGTCGCCGGACCGCGCGTGACCAAGGCGGTGTGCGCCGTGGACGTGGGTCTTGCCGTCAACCCCCGTGGCCTGGAAGCCCAGATGATGGGCTGCCTCATGGACGGCATCGCCCAGACCCTCACCGCGAGCCTCCACCTGCGCGACGGCGCCTTCCTCGAAGCCAGCTGGGACAACTACTTCTACACCCGGCAGTGGAACACCCCGCCCGAACTCGACATCGTCATCATGCCGAGCAGCAGGGAAAAGCCGGGTGGCGCCGGGGAGTTGGGGGTCGCCGCCGCCATGGCCGCGGTCGCCTGCGCCTACGCACGGGCCACCGGCACCATGCCGACCAGCTTCCCGGTCAATCACGGCACGCTCTCCTTCGAGCCCAAGCCGACCGTCCCGCCGGTCCCCGCCTCGCCCACCGACGGCCTGGACCACGCCATCTGAACCCCACACCCCTGAACCCCACACCTGGGAGTACCCGTGCCCGAGCACACCTTCCGCGTGAACGGCGAGACAGTCACCGTCGACGTCGCCGACGACGTGCGCCTGCTGTGGGTGCTGCGCGACGTCCTGGGCGTCACCGGCCCCAAGTACGGCTGCGGCATCAACGTCTGCAAGGCCTGCACCAGCCACCTCAACGGCAAGGCCGTCAACCCGTGCGCGATCCCGGTCAAGGCGCTCGAACCCGACGACGAGGTGACCACCATCGAAGGCCTCGCGGACACCGTCGACGCGGACCTGCACCCGATGCAGCAGGCCTGGCTCGACCAGGACGTGGCCCAGTGCGGCTACTGCCAGCCCGGCCAGATCATGGCCGCGGTGGCCGTGGTCCGCAGGGCGAAGGAAGAAGGCCGCGAGATCTCCGACGCGGACCTCGACGGCATCCGGAACGTGTGCCGCTGCGGCACGTACTTCCGTATCCGTGAGGCGATCAGAGCAGGAGCCAAGGCCATGTGACGCGGCCGGGTGCCGGGGTCACCGCGTGACCGGAGCCCGCTGGGGGAGGAGGCCGAGGAGCTGGTTCGTATGGCCGGGCAGCTCTGTCTCCGCCAGCCCGTTGATGAGGTCGCGCAGCGGAACGGGCTGATCGACCAGCAGGGTGTCGTTGGACAGGAGCCGGGTGGGCACCAGGGTGCCGAGCTCGGTGTCGCTGAGCGCCGCACCTCCGGCGAGTGCGCCCAGCGCGGCCGCCTGGGCGCTGATGCGGTCGCGCAGCCCGGGGTTGCCGCCGGCGTGCGCGATGATCTGCTCGATGGTCCAGGCGTCGAGGGCGATCCGGTTGTCGTACGTCGTGTGCGCCCCGGCCACGACACCTGCGACGGCGGCGATGGCGGCGGCGCTGACGAGCGAGACGTGCGCGAGGATCTGGTCGGCGTGCCACCCGCCGTCCGGCGGGGCGGGGGCGGTGTCCGCCGCCTCGGCCACCGTGGCGGCGGCGTCGAGCA
>NZ_JAMOLN010000014.1 GCF_024448165.1 Streptomyces longispororuber | reverse complement strand
CGCCGTAGACGAGGGCGGCGACGGCCATGCCGGACGGGATCGACAGGTCGACGCCGCCCAGGGCGGTGGCGACGGGGCCGGTCCAGAAGGTGGTGCTGACCCACATCAGGGAGACGAGGCCGCCGGTGAGCAGGGCGAGCAGGCCCGGCCAGTGGATGCCGCCGCGGTACCAGAACGGGCCGCCGCGCTCCTGGCGCAGCAGTTCAGCGCCGTGGTAGCGGTTGCGCCGCAGGGCGAGGTCGGTGACGGCGACGGCCATCGCCGGTCCGGTGATCACGACGACCAGCTGGAGCATGGTGTTGACGCTGGTCAGGAAGTCGAAGACGAGGATCGCGTAGAGCGTCATCGCGGTGCCGAGGGCGCCGATCACCAGGACGGCCGGGATCCGGGCGAGCCGGACGCCCACCGACTGGATGGACAGGCTCGCGCTGTAGGCGGTCATCCCGTTGTTCGCGACGGTGTTGAGGACGACGGCGAGCACGAAGACCGGCACGAACCAGCCGGGCAGCACCGACTCCAGGGCCGCCTGCGGGTCGGTCATGTCGAGGGCGGTCGCGGCGAGCGCGCCGACGGCGGTGAAGACCACGCCGGGCAGGTACGCGCCGAACGCGGTCCAGCCCGCGACGGCCGTGATCGAGCTGTCGCGCGGCAGGTAGCGGGCGAGGTCCGGGCTGTTGCTGTACGAGAGCGCGGTCGACCCGATGATGGTGAATCCGGCGCCGAGCGCGGCGGCCAGCGCGGCGCCGTGCAGCGGTTCGGCCGGTGCGTAGGACCAGTCGGCGGCGTGCAGCACGTACCCGGTGACCACGATGAACACGACGGTGAGCAGCACGCTGAGGGCGGCGTAGAGGCGGACGATCGTGGCGTAGCCGTAGATGGCGACGAGCAGGGTGACGCCCGCGACGAGGCAGATGATCACCGCGTCGAGGGCGGCGGAGTCCGGCAGTCCCCACTGCCCGGCGAGGCCGATGCCCGCGACGGAGGCGGCCGACCAGTTGAGCGCCAGGTAGGCGGAGGCGATCAGCCAGCCGGTGACGACGAGGACCAGTTTGTTGCCGACGGTTCCGTAGAACGCCCGGGAGATCACCGAGCCACTGGTGCCGGCCGCCGGTCCGCTCGCGGCCAGGACGCCGGTGCAGATCCACAGCAGGTTCCCGGCCAGGATCACGCCGATCGCCTGGGGCAGCGTGAGCCCCATCAGGATGAGGGAGGCGCCGACCGCGAAGCTCAGATAGCTGACGTTGGGGGCGGCCCAGACGGCGAAGAGCTGCCGGGGGTGTCCGGAGCGCTCCTCGTCCAGGACCAGGTCGATGCCTCTGGTCTCCGGCTGACCTGCGCGTTCGGTCGGTTGTGTGGTCATCGTGGCCTCTCGGACTGCGGCGGCACTGCCGCATTCGCACGGTTATTGGTTGACTGACCAATAAGCTGTTGGGCGCCCATCCAATAGGCTGCGCGGTATGACGTCAAGAGCCGCGGAAGAGGACCGGCCCAAGCGGACCAGGAAGCCGCCCGAGGAGCGCCGCGCGGAGATCGTGGGCGCAGCGGCCCGCGTCGCGCTCGCGGAGGGCCTGGAACTGATCACGCTGCGCCGGGTCGCGGACGAGCTGGGGGTGCGGCCGGGGCTGATCGGCCACTACTTCCCGGCCGCCGACGACCTGGTCGCGGAGGCGTTCGGGTACGCCGCCACGGGGGAGCGGGAGACGCTGCTGCCGGCGGCGGAAGGGGAGCTGGCCCCGGTCGACCGGCTCGGCCTCTTCCTCGTGCGGCTGACCGGCGGCGACTACGCCGACCTGAGCCGGCTGTGGCTGAACGCCCGGCACCTGAGCCGGTTCAAGGAGCCGCTGCGCAGGGCGGTCGCCGCCCAGGAGACGGCGACGCGCGGCGAACTCGTCGCGCTGATCGGGGAGGGCGGCTTCGAGGCCGAGGGGGGTGCGCTGCGGGCGGCGGTGCACATCCTGATCGCCGTCGACGGCATGGGCACGTACGCCAACGCCGACGACTCGGGCGACCCGCAGGTGGACGGCCTGGACCTCGGCGACCTGGTGATCGAGGCCGCCGAGTCCCGGCTCGGCCTGCCGCCGGGCACGCTACGGGAGCGGGCCAGGGCGCACGGGGTGGGCTGAGCGCCCGTACCGGGCGGTGCTCAGCACTCGATGATGTTCACCGCGAGACCGCCCCGCGCGGTCTCCTTGTACTTCACGCTCATGTCCGCGCCCGTCTCCTTCATGGTCTTGATGACCTTGTCGAGGGACACCTTGTGGGAGCCGTCGCCGCGCATCGCCATCTTGGCGGCGGTGACGGCCTTCACCGCGGCCATGCCGTTGCGCTCGATGCACGGGATCTGCACGAGGCCGCCGACCGGGTCGCAGGTCAGGCCGAGGTTGTGCTCCATGCCGATCTCGGCCGCGTTCTCCACCTGCTCGGGGGAGCCGCCGAGGACCTCGGCGAGCGCGCCCGCCGCCATCGAGCAGGCCGAGCCGACCTCGCCCTGGCAGCCGACCTCGGCGCCGGAGATCGAGGCGTTCTCCTTGAAGAGCATGCCGATCGCCCCGGCGGACAGCAGGAAGCGGACGACGCCCTCCTCGTCGGCCCCGGGCACGAAGTTCACGTAGTAGTGCAGCACCGCGGGGATGATGCCGGCCGCGCCGTTCGTCGGAGCGGTGACGACCCGGCCGCCGGCCGCGTTCTCCTCGTTCACGGCCATCGCGTACAGCGTGATCCACTCCATGGCGTGGGCAAGGGGCTCGCCCTCGGCGCGCAGCTTGCGGGCCGAACTCGCCGCGCGGCGGCGGACCTTGAGGCCGCCGGGCAGGATGCCCTCGCGGGACATGCCGCGCGAGACGCAGGCCTGCATGACCCGCCAGAGTTCGAGCAGCCCCGCGCGGATCTCCTCCTCCGTCCGCCAGGCCTTCTCGTTCTCCAGCATCAGCGCCGGGATGGACAGGCCCGTCTCCTGCGTGAGGCGCAGCAGCTCGTCACCGGTGCGGAAGGGGTACTTGAGGACGGTGTCGTCCGGCATGATCGGGTCGTCGCCCGCGACGGCGTCCTCGTCGACGACGAAGCCGCCGCCCACCGAGTAGTACGTCTTGCTCAGCAGCTCCCCGCCGTCGGCGTCGTACGCCCACAGCGTCATGCCGTTCGCGTGGTACGGCAGGGCCTTGCGGCGGTGCAGGACCAGGTCGTCGTCGTGGTCGAAGCCGATCTCGTGCACGCCGAGCAGGTTGATCCGGCCGGAGTCCTTGATCGTCGCGACGCGCTCGTCGGCCGTCTCGACGTCCACCGTGCGCGGGGACTCGCCCTCCAGGCCGAGCAGCACCGCCTTGGGGGTGCCGTGCCCGTGACCGGTCGCGCCCAGCGAGCCGTACAGCTCGGCGCGTATCGAGGCGGTGTGGGCCAGCAGGCCCTCGTTCTTGAGGCGCCGCGCGAACATGCGGGCCGCGCGCATCGGGCCGACCGTGTGGGAGCTGGACGGGCCGATGCCGATCGAGAACAGGTCGAAGACCGAGATGGCCACGGTGGTACTCCAATGGTGGGTGGTAGACGCCGTTGTCTGCCGGGTGGTGCGGCAAAGCGTGGAACGTGAAGAGCGGTGACCGCCGGGAACAGCGGCAGGGGCACCGCGCGCTGGTTCCTGTGGTTCCAGTGTGCGCGGTGCCCCGGAAGTTCGTACGTACGCCAGGGTACGTAACTCCCTCGGAACCCTTACAGGCCGGGGTACAACGGGTGCTTCTCGGCCAGAGCGGTCACCCGGGCCTTCAGAGCGGCACCGTCGTAGGACGGCTTGAGGGCCTCGGCGATCACGTCGGCGACCTCGCGGAAGTCCTCGGCGCCGAAGCCGCGGGTGGCGAGCGCCGGCGTGCCGATCCGCAGGCCGGAGGTGACCATCGGCGGGCGCGGGTCGTTCGGGACCGCGTTGCGGTTGACCGTGATGCCGACCTCGTGGAGCCGGTCCTCGGCCTGCTGGCCGTCGAGCTCGGAGTCGCGCAGGTCGACGAGGACCAGGTGCACGTCCGTGCCGCCGGAGAGCACGTTCACGCCGTGGGCGCGGGAGTCCTCGGAGGTCAGCCGCTCGGCCAGGATGCGGGCACCCTCGACCGTGCGCTGCTGGCGCTCCTTGAAGTCCTCGCTCGCCGCGACCTTGAAGGAGACCGCCTTGGCCGCGATCACGTGCTCCAGGGGGCCGCCCTGGAAGCCAGGGAAGACGGACGAGTTCAGCTTCTTCGCGAAGTCCTTCTTGGCGAGGATGATGCCGCCGCGCGGACCGCCGAGCGTCTTGTGCGTGGTGGACGTGACGACGTCGGCGTACGGCACCGGGTTGGGGTGCAGACCGGCGGCGACGAGACCCGCGAAGTGGGCCATGTCCACCCACAGGTACGCCTCGACCTCGTCGGCGATGCGACGGAACTCGGCGAAGTCCAGCTGGCGCGGGTACGCCGACCAGCCGGCGATGATCACCTTCGGGCGGTGCTCCTTCGCCAGGCGCTCGACCTCGGCCATGTCGACCAGGCCAGAGTCGTCGACGTGGTACGCGACCACGTCGAACTGCTTGCCGGAGAAGTTCAGGCGCATGCCGTGCGTGAGGTGGCCGCCGTGCGCCAGGTCCAGGCCCAGGATCGTGTCGCCGGGCTTGGCGAGCGCGAAGAGGGCGGCCTGGTTCGCGGAGGCGCCCGAGTGCGGCTGCACGTTGGCGTACTCGGCGCCGAACAGCTCCTTGACCCGGTCGATCGCGATCTGCTCGGTGACGTCGACGTGCTCGCAGCCGCCGTAGTAGCGACGGCCGGGGTAGCCCTCGGCGTACTTGTTGGTGAGGACCGACCCCTGGGCCTCCATGACGGCGACCGGAGCGAAGTTCTCCGACGCGATCATTTCCAGGGTCGACTGCTGGCGGCGCAGCTCGGCGTCGACGGCGGCCGCGACGTCCGGGTCAAGCTCGTGCAGGGACTCGTTCAGTACGGACATCAGGGGTCAGCTCCCGGAGAACTCGGTGTACTCGTCGGCGGTGAGCAGGTCCTTCGGCTCCTCGGAGACGCGGACCTTGAACAGCCAGCCGCCTTCGAAGGGGGCCGAGTTCACCAGGGCCGGGTCGTCGACGACGTCCTGGTTGGCCTCGACGACCTCACCGGTGACGGGGGAGTACAGGTCGGAGACCGACTTGGTCGACTCCAGCTCGCCGCAGCTCTCGCCCGCGGTGACGGTGTCGCCGACCTCGGGGAGCTGGGCGAACACGATGTCACCGAGCGCGTTGGCCGCGTGCTCCGTGATGCCGATCGTGGCGACGCCGTCCTCGACGGCCGACAGCCACTCGTGCTCCTTGCTGTAACGCAGCTGCTGGGGGTTGCTCATGATGCGAATTCTCCTGTACGCGGGAAGGTGCTGCTGACGGCGGGGCTGGGAGGCGCTACTTCTGGCGCTTGTAGAACGGCAGGGCCACGACCTCGTACGGCTCGTGGGTACCGCGGATGTCGACGCCGACGCCCGCCGTGCCGGGCTCCGCGTGCGCGGCGTCCACGTACGCGATGGCGATCGGCTTGCCGAGGGTGGGCGACGGGGCGCCGGAGGTGACCTCGCCGATCACCTGTCCGCCGGCCACCACCGACATCCCGGCGCGCGGCACCCGGCGGCCCTCGGCGATCAGGCCGACGAGCTTGCGGGGCGGCGCGGTCTCGGCGCGCGCGGCGGCGGCGACCAGCGCGTCGTGCCCGACGAAGTCGTCCCCGTGCGACGTCTTCTCGAACTTGACGACGCGCCCCAGACCGGCGTCGAAGGGGGTGAGGGCGGTGGTCAGCTCGTGCCCGTACAGCGGCATGCCCGCCTCCAGGCGCAGCGTGTCCCGGCAGGACAGACCGCAGGGGATCAGGCCGTACGGGGCGCCCGCCTCGGTCAGCGCCTGCCACAGCTTCTCGGCGTCGGCCGGCGCGACGAACAGCTCGAAGCCGTCCTCACCGGTGTAGCCGGTGCGCGCGATGAGCGCGTCGACGCCCGCGACGGTGCCGGGCAGGCCCGCGTAGTACTTCAGGCCGTCGAGGTCGGCGTCGGTGACCGACTTCAGGATCGCCGGGGAGTCCGGGCCCTGCACGGCGATCAGCGCGTACGCGTCCCGGTCGTCGCGCACCTCGGCGTCGAACCCGGCGGCGCGCTCGGTGAGGGCGTCGAGGACGACCTGGGCGTTGCCCGCGTTCGCCACGACCAGGTATTCGGGGGCCTCGGTCTCGCCGAGCCGGTAGACGATCAGGTCGTCGAGGATGCCGCCGTCCTCGCGGCAGATCATCGTGTACCGGGCGCGGCCGACGCCGACGGAACCGATGTTGCCCACGAGTGCGTGGTTGAGCAGGTCGGCGGCGGCCGGACCGGTCACCGTGATCTCGCCCATGTGGGACAGGTCGAACAGACCGGCCTTGGTACGCACGGCGTTGTGCTCGTCACGCTCGCTGGCGTAGCGCAGGGGCATGTCCCAGCCGGCGAAGTCGGTCATCGTGGCGCCCAGCGAACGGTGCAGGGCGTCGAGGGCGGTCAGACGAGGAGGGGTGACGGTCATGGCTGGTGCTCCCGGGCATGGCAGATGGCGAGGTAGTCCTCCCCATCTGTCATCGGAACCTGAGAGGTTCGCCCCGAGGGGCTTGCACCTTGGGTGGGGCCGCCGTGTCGCAGGGCGGCCCGCTTTTCAGATCTGCCTCGCCCGCGCGGTACGGGGCCTGAGAGATTCAAGGGAGGAACTTGCTCCTTCGGCGTCCGGGCACTCGTCACAGTCTTCGACGAGTTCCGGAACTCTCCCGCGCGGATTCAAGCGGCCGGTATGCAGTTTGCGCGCACATCATTGCATGCCCGTGGAACGGGGAAACCCTCCGTAGGGCATTACCTTCTCTTTACACTTGGCGGGCAACAGTGGCGTGACCGGAACGGGGAGGACGATCACGGTGCACAAGGCAGTCGCGGGTGCGTATGCGGGAGCGGTGGCCGGAGTGCGCATCCCGCGCCAGCGCTCGGTGCGGGACCTGCGCGGGCGCGGCGGCCGCACCCCGCGCAGGATCGGCTTCGCGGCGGGTGATCTCGTCGTGATCTCCGGACTGCCCGGCAGCGGGAAGTCCACCCTGATGCGGCGCGCCGTCACGGTCGTGCGCGTCGACTCGCAGGACACCCGGGAGCGCTGGGCGGCCCGGGTGCCGCGCTTCGTCCCGTACGCGCTGTACCGGCCCCTCGTCCGCGTCGCGCACTACGTGGGGCTGCGCCGGGCCATGCGCTCCGGCGCCAGCGTCGTCGTGCACGACTGCGGCACCCAGGCCTGGGTGCGCCGCTGGGTGACGCGCACCGCGAGGCGGCGCGGCGCGGCCGTCCACCTGATGCTCCTCGACGTGCCGCCGGACACCGCCCTGGCGGGCCAGCGGGACCGGGGCCGGGGCGTGTCGCGGTACGCCTTCGCCCGGCACCGCAGGGCGGTGGGCGCGCTCGTCACGTCGACGGAGCGCGGCGACCTGCCGGCCGGCATCGAGTCGGCGGTGCTGCTCGACCGCGCGGCGACGGACGTGCTCAGCGGCATCACGTTCCGCGAGGACTGACCGGCCCGCCGCCCGCCGCCCGCCGCGGCCCTGGGCGACCGGACGGATGCGGAGGGTGTCCCCCGGGGGTAGGCGTTATCGTCGGCCTCGCGCAGGAGAGGCCGCGCGCGGGCAGAGCAGAGGTTGAAGACAGCTATGGACACGCCGGGCACCCCGGAGCAGGGGCACGAGCACTACTCCCAGGGCCAGGAGGGCGGACACGCCCACCCCTCGCAGGGCTGGCCCGCGAACGAGCTGGAGGAGGTCCTCGCAGCGGCGCTCGGCCGGCCCGAGGCGGGCGGCCGCATCGTCGAGGTGCTCGGCCGCAGCCACGTGTGGATCCCGCTGCCCAAGGGCGGCGGCCAGGCCAGCCGCGACCTCGATCTGCCCACCCTGGAGATCGAGGGCCAGGCCTACGTCCCCGTGTTCAGCTCCGAGCAGGAGTTCATGCAGGTCACCGGCGGCCGGATGGACTGCACCGTGGCCCCGGCCGTCGAGTTCGCGCGCGGACTGCCGCCGCAGGTCGGACTCGCCGTGAACCCCGACGGCACCATCGGCGTCCCGCTGCCGCCGCCCGCCGTCGCCGAACTGGCCCGCGGCGGCCGCACCCCGCTGGACGGCCCGTCCACCGGCGGGCGCGTCGTGCTGTCCGAGCCGGACTGGCAGGACGACCCGGTCGACTTCCTGGCGGCCGTGCGCGAGGAGTTCGCGGCGGCCGGCACGGTGCTGACCGCCCGGCGCTGCCTCGCGGTCGTCGAGGACGGCGCGCCGTCCCTCTTCATCGGCGTGGAACTGGCCGGTGAGCCCGGCGCCGCGCGCGACGTCCCGCTGGACGCGCTCGGCCGCGCGCTGGGCCGTGCGGGGGTCGTCTGGCCGGTGAACCTGGTCTTCCTCGACGTCACCCAGGACCCGGTGGCCGACTGGCTACGCACGCACGTACGTCCGTTCTACGTACAGGAACGGTGACGCCGTCCGTCAAGTCGGTGTCAGTAACGCCGCTTAAGCTGGTTTCATGACCTGACCGGGCGGCGTCACACCCACCGGTGATGGACGATCGGGCGAACTGGCGAAACACGGACTGGCAGCAGTTCACGAAGGGGCGGTTACGGGTGAGTGCGTCGGGCACGGCCGCGGCCGGACAGGTCGAGCACATGCTGCGCCAGGTGACCCCCGGGCGCTACGACGCGTACGAGGCGCTCCTCAAGGCCCTCGCCGACCCCGCGTCGGGCCAGGTCTGGATGCTGCTCTGGCACGGCCAGGCCGGCTCCCCGGACGCCCAGTACGGGAACATGGATGTGGACGGCTTCTCGTACGCCCCCTGCGTCACCTCCGCCCAGGAGCTCTCCGCCTCCGGCTGGTCCCGTGCCTACGAGGTGGTCGGCGGCGTCGACGCGGCCCGCACGCTCTACCCCGACCACTACGGCCTCTGGCTGAACCCGCACGCGCCCGGCGGGGGAGTCGGTGTGCCCTGGCTGGACCTGCGGCGCATCGCGGGCGGCCTGGACCGACAGCCCGCGGGACCGCTCCGGCTCTCCGAGCCGACCATCGAGATCCCCCAGTTCTACGCGGTGCTCGCGCAGAACGCGCACCGCACGACGGCGGTCCGCTCGCTGCGCCGGGCCTGGGTGCAGCCGACGCTCGGCGCCCCGTACCTGGCCATCGGCCTCGACGTGTACGACACGTCCCCGGCGTCGGTGGACGCGGTCCGCGCGATGATGCAGCAGTCGATCTCCTCGGTGCCGGACGGGCTGCCGGTGTCCACCGTCGCGATGTCCGACGAGTACGACCCGGTCGCGATGTGGCTGCGCGCGAACGCGCGGCCGTTCTACGACCGCGAGGCGCACGTCGCTCCCGCGGGGCAGGCCGGCGGGGGCTACGGGTATCCGCCGCCGTACGGCGCGTCGTACTGACCGCTTTGTCCTCTTCGGCCTCCCTCAACTCCCTCCGCACGGCGGTGATTTCGGGAAGGGGCGGGTTGCGGAGAGAACGGCGCTTGTGGCCCCAATGTCCGGACTGGCGCTACTTCCACCCCAACTGCCCACCGTCCGCACGCCGTTCACGGCCGTCCGGATAACGGAACCCCCCAGACAGCATCACGTTTAGGCATCCTTTCCCCGTCAAGTCTGGCAACAGATCGCACACAGGTTGAAGACTCCCGCTCCAAGGGGTTTCGCCTCTGTGTACGACGAGTTCCACGGACTGAACCAAAGCCGCTACAGCGGCAAGTGCGGGCCGGTCACCGCCGGTTGAGAGGGGTCCTTGCCACGATGACGGCACCATTGCACGACACGACTGCGGAAGCGGAACCGACCGCACCGGTCGACGCCGCCGCGAGCGAAGGTGTTCGCAAGGTCGAGGGTCGGTCGCTGAAGCAGATCGCCTGGAACCGCCTGAAGCGGGACAAGGTCGCCCTCGGTGGTGGCATCGTTGTCGTCTTCCTGGTTCTGGTGGCGATCTTCGCCCCGCTCATCGTCAGTCTGCTCGGCCACCCGCCGAACGAGTTCCACCAGGACAAGCTCGACCCCCTGACGAACCTGCCCACCGGCTCGCTCGGCGGCGTGAGCGGTGACTACCTGTTCGGCGTCGAGCCGAACAAGGGCCGGGACGTGTTCAGCCGGGTCGTCTACGGCGCCCGGATCTCGCTCCTCGTGGCGTTCCTCGCCGCCATCGTCGCGGTGGCGCTGGGCACGCTGTTCGGCATCATCGCCGGCTACTTCGGCGGCTGGATCGACGCCCTGATCAGCCGTGTGATGGACGTGCTGCTCTCGTTCCCGCAGCTGCTCTTCATCATCTCCCTGGTCTCGGTGCTCCCGGACGACCTGCTGGGTCTGACGGGCAGCGGGGTGCGCATCGCCGTCCTCGTCCTGGTCATCGGCTTCTTCGGCTGGCCGTACATCGGACGCATCGTGCGCGGCCAGACGCTCTCGCTGCGCGAGCGCGAATACGTCGAAGCGGCACGGTCGTTGGGCGGTGGCTCGCGGCACATCCTCTTCCGTGAACTGCTGCCGAACCTGGTCGCGCCGATCGTCGTCTACATGACGCTGATGATCCCGACGAACATCCTGACGGAGGCGGCGCTCAGCTTCCTCGGTGCGGGTGTCCGGCCGCCCACGGCGTCCTGGGGCGGCATGCTCCGCGACGCCCTGGAGACGTACGAGCACGACCCGATGTTCATGGTCTTCCCCGGCGTCACGATCTTCATCACGGTCCTGGCGTTCAACCTCTTCGGTGACGGGCTGCGCGACGCGCTCGACCCGAAGGGCACCCGGTAAGGCCCGACAGGCCCACACGACCTGCCCCTGCCGCACCGTCAGGTGGCTTGACTCCATGGTTCTCCGGCAGTGTGCCCAGGACCGCGATCTCGGAGGTTACGAGAAAATGCCCACAAGTTCCTCGAAACGACGGCTCGCCGCCGGCGCGGCCCTCGTGGTCGCGGCGCTGGTGACGACCACGGCGTGCGGCGGCGGCGACGGCGACGACAACTCCAAGGGTTCGTCGAAGGGCGCCGGTTACGACGCGGCGTACAACAAGATCGCCAACGCCTCCACGAAGAAGGGGGGCACGCTGAAGATGGTCGGCAAGCAGGACCTCGACTCGGCCGACCCCCAGCGTGCCTACTACGGCATGTCGTGGGACTTCATGCGCTTCTACACGCGTCAGCTGGTCACCTACGCCCCCAAGGCGGGCGCCGGCTCCACCGAGCTGGTCCCCGACCTGGCCACGGACAACGCCAAGATCACGGACGGCGGCAAGACGTACACGTACACGCTGCGCGACGGCGTGACGTGGGAGGACGGCTCGCCGATCACCTCCAAGGACGTCAAGTACGGCATCGAGCGCATCTGGGCGAAGGACACCATCACCGGTGGTCCGCAGTACCTCCAGCAGAACCTCGACCCGAAGCTCGAGTACAAGGGTCCGTACAAGGACAAGGCCAAGGACAAGCTGGGCCTGAAGGCGATCGAGACGCCCGACGACAAGACGATCGTCTTCAAGCTGCCCAAGCCCAACGGTGACTTCGAGCAGTTCCTCGCCATGCCGTCCGGCTCGCCGGTCAAGCAGGACAAGGACACGGGCGCCAAGTACACCCAGAAGCCGTTCTCCGCGGGCCCGTACAAGTTCGAGTCGTACAAGGCCAACAAGAAGATCGTGCTGGTCCGCAACGACAAGTGGTCCAAGGCCTCGGACCCGATCCGTGCGGCGCTGCCCGACAAGATCGACGTGACGATCTCCGCCAACCTGGAGGAGAACGACAAGCGCCTGATGGAAGGCGACTACGACGTCGACCTGAACGGCACCGGCATGACCCAGTCGGGTCGCGTCACCGCCGTCCAGGACCACCGTGACAGCGTCGACAACATGCGGACCTCCTTCGTCCGCTACGTCGCCCTGATCCACACCGCCAAGCCGTTCGACAACGTCCACTGCCGCAAGGCCGTGTTCTACGCGACGGACTTCGCCGGCCTCCAGCAGGTCCGCGGCGGCAAGCTGGCCGGTGGCGACATCGCCAACTCGACCCTGCCGGTCTCCATCAAGGGTCACAGCGACTACGACCCGTACGGCGTCATCGAGCGCAAGGGCAAGCCGGACGCCGCCAAGGCCAAGGACGAGCTCAAGCAGTGCGGCAAGCCGGGCGGCTTCTCCACGAAGATCACCGCGCGCAACAACAACCCGGGCGAGGTCGACACCGCCGAGGCGCTCCAGGAGCAGCTCGGCAAGGTCGGCATCAAGCTCGAGGTGGACGCCCTGGACGGCGCCGAGACCTCCGCGATCACCGGTTCGCCGAAGGTCGTCAAGGCCCGCGGCTACGGCATGACCATGAGCGGTTGGGGCCCGGACTTCCCGTCCGGCCAGGGCTTCGGCCAGCCGCTGTGGGACAGCCGCTTCCTCGCGGACACGGGTAACTACAACGAGTCCCAGATCAAGGACAAGAAGATCGACGGCCTCTTCGACAAGGCCATCGCCGAGACCGACCCCGAGGCGGCCGGCAAGATCTACGAGGAGCTCGACAAGCGGATCCTCGACCAGGCCGACTGGATGCCCTTCATCTACGAGAAGAACATCACCTGGCGTGGTCCGCGTCTGACGAACGTCTACATGTCCGACGCGTACAACGGCCGCTACGACTACGCCTCGCTGGGCGTCGTCAAGTAACACCCCCGCCGGGCACCGGAGTCGATCCGGTGCCCGGCCCCTCTCCTGCTTAGCCGCCGAAACCCGCCAGTCCGAAGGGCAGGTGATGGCCCCTGGCGATGACCGAGGCCCCCACAAGGGGCGCCGGTGACCGCCGCGGCCGCGCACAGTGCTTGCTTATCTCATCCGGCGCCTGTTCGCCGTAGTCATCATGGTGCTCGTCGTTCTGCTCGCGACCTTCACCATCTTCTTCATGCTGCCCAAATGGGCGGGTCAGGACATCGCCGTCCTCTTCGCCGGCAAGGCCACCGGAGCCGAGCAGCTCGCCGGTATCCGGGTCAAACTCGGCCTGGACGACCCCGTGTTGGTCCAGTTCTGGGACTTCGTCAAGGGCATCCCGATGGGCCGGGACTACGTCAACGGCAATGACGTGACCCACTGCGCAGCGCCCTGCTTCGGGTACTCGTTCCGCACCGAAGCGCCCGTCTGGGACACCCTCAAGGACGCGCTGCCCGTCACCCTGGCGCTCGCCGCCGGTGCCTGTGTCCTGTGGCTGGCCGCCGGTGTCGCCACCGGTGTGCTCTCCGCCCTCAAGCGCGGCACCGTCTGGGACCGCTCCGCCATGACCATCGCCCTCGGCGGTGTCTCCCTGCCGGTCTTCTTCACCGGCATGGTCGCGATGGGGGTCTTCGTCCACAGCCTCGGCTGGGTCAAGATCGCCGACAGCCTCTCGACCGACGACTCGATCGGCACCTGGCTGCAGACGCTGATCCTGCCGTGGATCGTGCTCGCCTTCCTCAACGCCGCGATGTACGCCCGCCTCACCAGAGCCACCATGCTGGAGATCCTGGGCGAGGACTACATCCGCACCGCGCGCGCCAAGGGACTCGGTGAACCCGCCGTCATCACCCGGCACGCCCTGCGTTCCGCGATGACCCCGATCCTCACCGTCTTCGGACTCGACCTCGGTGTGCTGCTCGGCGGCGCCGTGCTCACCGAGTCCACGTTCAACCTGCCGGGCCTCGGCCTCGCGGCGGTCCAGGCCATCAGCAACAAGGACCTGCCCGTGATCCTCGGCGTGACGCTCTTCGCGGCCCTCGCGATCGCCGTCGCCAACCTCGTCGTGGACCTTCTGTACGCCGTCATCGACCCGCGAGTGAGGCTGGGATGACCGATCTGCACAAGACCGGAGCGGCGGTCGGTGAACCCGTCTCCGCTTCCGGTGCACCCCGCGCCTTCCTCGAGGTCCGCGACCTCAAGGTGCACTTCCCGACCGACGACGGCCTGGTCAAGTCCGTCGACGGGCTGTCCTTCTCGCTGGAGAAGGGCCGCACCCTCGGCATCGTCGGCGAGTCCGGATCGGGCAAGTCGGTGACGTCGCTCGGCATCCTCGGCCTGCACACAGCGGGTCAGTACGGCCGGCGCAAGGCGCAGATCAGCGGCGAGATCTGGCTGGACGGCACCGAGTTGCTCACGGGCGACCCGAACAAGGTGCGCAAGCTGCGCGGCCGCGACATGGCGATGATCTTCCAGGACCCGCTGTCCGCGCTGCACCCGTACTACACGATCGGCAAGCAGATCGTGGAGGCGTACCGGGTCCACCACGACGTCGACAAGAAGACGGCGCGCAAGCGGGCGATCGAGATGCTCGACCGGGTCGGCATCCCGCAGCCCGACAAGCGGGTCGACGCCTACCCGCACGAGTTCTCCGGCGGCATGCGCCAGCGCGCGATGATCGCCATGGCGCTCGTCAACAACCCCGAGCTGCTCATCGCCGACGAGCCGACCACGGCCCTCGACGTGACGGTGCAGGCGCAGATCCTGGACCTGATCCGCGACCTCCAGAAGGAGTTCGGCTCGGCCGTCATCATGATCACGCACGACCTCGGTGTCGTCGCGGAGATGGCCGACGAGCTGCTCGTGATGTACGGCGGCCGGTGCGTCGAGCGCGGCAACGCCACCAAGGTCTTCACCGAGCCCCAACACCCCTACACCTGGGGCCTGCTGGGGTCGATGCCGCGGATCGACCGGGAGCAGACCGAGCGCCTCACGCCGGTCAAGGGCTCCCCGCCCAGCCTGATCAACCTGCCGAGCGGGTGCGCCTTCCATCCGCGCTGCCCCTACGCGGACGTCCCCAAGGACAACATCACCCGCACCGAGCGCCCCGAACTGCGCGAGGTCGGCTCCGGCCACTTCTCCGCCTGCCACATGGCGGCCGAGGAGCGGGAGCGGATCTGGACCGAAGAGATTGCGCCGAAGCTGTGACGGACGCCAAAGGACCCGAACCCGAGATGACGACCCCTTCGATCCCCCAGCAGGTGACGACCTCACCGGACGCCGAGGCCGGCGAACCGCTGCTCAAGGTCGACGGCCTGGTCAAGCACTTCCCGATCAGGAAGGGCCTGCTCAAGCGGCAGGTCGCGGCCGTGCAGGCGGTCGACGGCATCAGCTTCGACGTGCGCGCGGGGGAGACCCTCGGTGTCGTCGGCGAGTCCGGCTGCGGCAAGTCGACGATGGGGCGGCTGATCACCCGGCTGCTCGAACCCACCGGCGGCCGCGTCGAGTTCGAGGGCAAGGACATCACGCACCTCGGCACGGGCGGGATGCGTCCGCTCCGCCGTGACGTGCAGATGATCTTCCAGGACCCGTACTCGTCGCTGAACCCGCGCCACAACATCGGCACGATCGTGGGCACGCCGTTCCGCCTCCAGGGCGTGAAGCCCGAGGGCGGGGTGAAGAAGACGGTCCAGGACCTCCTGGAGCGCGTCGGCCTCAACCCGGAGCACTACAACCGCTACCCGCACGAGTTCTCCGGCGGTCAGCGGCAGCGCATCGGCATCGCCCGGGCGCTGGCCCTGCGGCCGAAGCTCGTGGTGGCCGACGAGCCGGTCTCGGCGCTCGACGTCTCCATCCAGGCGCAGGTCGTCAACCTGCTGGACGACCTCCAGGACGAGCTCGGCCTGACGTACGTGATCATCGCGCACGACCTCTCGGTCATCCGGCACGTCTCGGACCGCATCGCGGTGATGTACCTGGGCAAGATCGTGGAGCTGGCCGACCGCGACGACCTCTACTCGAAGCCGATGCACCCGTACACGAAGGCGCTGCTCTCCGCGGTGCCCGTGCCGGACCCCAAGCGCCGCGGCACCAAGAGCGAGCGCATCCTGCTGCGCGGCGACGTGCCCTCGCCGATCGACCCGCCCTCCGGCTGCCGCTTCCACACGCGGTGCTGGAAGGCGACGCAGATCTGCGCGACGAAGGAGCCGCCGCTGATCCCGCTCGCCACGGGTCACCAGGTCGCCTGCCACCACCCGGAGAACGCCGCCGACCAGGCCCCCGAGGACACCCAGCTCCTCTCGGTGGCCAAGGAGGCGATCGACGTGGTGACGGTCCCGGCCCCGGCGGCACCGGCGGACGAGCCGGAGACGACGGAGGCGTCGTCGTCGGCGGACGTCTCGGCGACGGAGGCTTCGGCGGTGAAGGCTTCGGCGGCGGCTGCTCCGGCGACCGACGCCCGGGCGACCGATGCTTCGGCGGCGGAGGCTCCGGCAGGCGATGCTCCGGCGGCCGACGCTCCGGCAGGCGATGCCCCGGTGGCAGACGACCCGGCGGCGGACGCCCCGGCGGCGGAGGCTTCGGCGGTTGAGGCTTCGGCGGTTGAGGCTCCGGCAGGCGATGCCCCGGCGGCTGAGGTTCCGGCGGCGCACGCCCAGGCGACCGACGCCCCGGCGGCAGACGCGCCGGCAGCCGATGCCCCGGCGGTGGACGCCCCGGCAGCCGACGCCCCCGCGGCCGACGCGCCGACCGCGTCCGACGCCCCGGCCGCGGACGACAAGTAGCACCCCGAGGTGCCGCCGCCCCGTCACCCGGGGCGGCGGCACCTTCGCCGTATCTGCACCCGATATGACCCGCAAGGGTCATGTACACGTCGCCCTTCGAACGGCAGTGTCTCCGTGTCCGATACACCGGAACACGCTCGAAGGGACGCACGCCCATGGCTCTCTCCCGTTCGGCACGCCTCGCCGCCCTCACCGTCGCGGCGGCCTCGTTCACCCTGATCGCCGCGGCTCCAGCCCCCACCCCCGGCTCCGACGGCATCGGCGACCCGTACTTCCCGCAGCTCGGCAACGGCGGCTTCGACGCCCGCCACTACGCGCTCGACGTCGCGTACGACCCGGCCACGGACCGCCTCGACGGCCGCACCACCCTCACCGCCCGCGCCACCCAGAACCTCTCCTCCTTCGACCTCGACCTGCAGAAGCTCACGGTCACCGGGGTCGAGGTGAACGGCAGACGCGCGCAGTTCAGCCGCTCGGGCGACGAGATCGTGGTCACCCCGCGCACCGCGCTGCGCAAGAACGCCACGTTCACGGTCACGGTCACGTACGGCGGCGTCCCCGAGGCCCTCAGCGGCCCCATCGTCTTCGGCTCGGACTACGGCTGGATGAAGACCACCGACGGCGTCTTCGTCGCGTGCGAGCCGAACGCCGCCTCCACCTGGTTCCCGTCCAGCGACCACCCCGCCGACAAGGCGACGTACGACATCCGCATCAAGGCCCCCAAGGGCCTCACGGGCGTGTCCAACGGCCGGCTCGTCGACACGTACGACACCGACAAGGGCACGCGGACCGTCCACCACTGGCGCGAGTCGAAGCCGATGGCGACCTATCTCGCGACCGCCACGATCGGCACCTTCGACGTGAAGTCGGGCCGGACGCCGGCCGGCACGCCCATCTACGTCGCCATCGACCCGGTCCTCGCGAACAGCAACACCGTCGACGTGTACGCGGTGACCGCCGAGGCCACCGACTACTGGGCGAGCGTCTTCGGCCCGTACCCGTTCGAGGAGACGGGCGCGATCGTCGACGACATGCCGCAGGCGGGCTTCTCCCTGGAGACCCAGTCCAAGCCCATCTACTCGGCCGTCCGCTCCGAGTCGACGATCGTGCACGAGCTGGCCCACCAGTGGTTCGGCGACTCCGTCTCCGTCGAGCAGTGGAAGAACATCTGGCTGAACGAGGGCTTCGCCACGTACGCGCAGTGGCTGTGGACCGAGCACAAGGGCGGCGCCTCCGCCCACGACTCGTTCCTCGCGGGCTACAACTCCCGACCGGCGAACTCCGCCTTCTGGCAGACGAAGGTCGGCGACCCGCAGCGCGACACGATGTTCGTCTCCGCGGTCTACCAGCGCGGCGCGATGACCCTCCAGATGCTCCGCGAGCGCATCGGTGACAAGGCGTTCTTCAAGCTGCTGCCGACGTGGACGAAGCTGCACCGCTACGGCAACGCGCAGACGTCCGACTTCATCGCCCTCGCCGAGCGGGTCTCCGGGCAGCAGTTGGACGACCTCTTCGACACCTGGCTGTTCACGACGGGCAAGCCGAGTCTGTAGCGCCCTGACCGGCAGGCAAAATGTTCGGGTGATCCAGGAACTGTTCACCCCCTCCGTCCAGCATTGGCTCGACCTCATCGGCATCTTCGTCTTCGCGATCTCCGGTGCCCTGATGGCCGTCCGCAAGAACTGGGACGTCTTCGGGATCGCCGCGCTGGCCGAGGTCACCGCCCTGGGCGGAGGGGTCTTCCGTGACCTGGTCATCGGCGCCGTACCGCCGGCCGCCTTCACCGACCTGGGCTACTTCACGACCCCGCTGGTCGCCGCCGCGCTCGTCTTCTTCCTGCACCCGGAGGTCGAGCGGACCCAGACGGCCGTGAACGTCTTCGACGCGGCGGGCCTCGGCCTGTTCTGCGTCACGGGCACGACCAAGGCGTACGACTACGGGCTCGGCCTCACCGCGTCCGCCGCGCTCGGCCTCGCCACAGCGGTCGGCGGCGGTGTGCTGCGCGACATCATCGCCAACGAGGTGCCCTCGCTCGTGCGCTGGGACCGCGACCTGTACGCGGTCCCGGCCATGGTCGGCGCCGTGATCGTCGTCCTGTGCATCCGGTTCGACACCCTCAACGCCTTCAGCAGCAGCACCGCCGTGCTCACCGCCTTCATCCTGCGGCTGCTCGCGATGCGCTACCACTGGCGGGCGCCGCGGGCCTGGAACCGCAGGTCGACAGGGGTGGACGTGACGGAGGAGACGCTCTAGCGCGGAGCCCGTCGGCTACCGAAGCTACCGCTTAGTAATTTCCTGTTGTATGTTTCCTGCATGGCAGAAGCAGCATCCACGCAGGCCCGCATCGGGGACAGTGAGTTCGACCGCGACACCGCCGTCACCCGGCGGCCGGGCGAGCCCGGTGTCTACGACATCGATCTCTCCGAGGGCTGGACGATCATCAACGCCGTCAACGGCGGCTACCTGCTGGCAGTCCTCGGCCGCGCCCTCGCGGACGCCCTGCCGCACGCCGACCCGTTCACGATCTCGGCGCACTACCTCACGGCGTCCGCGCCGGGCCCGGCCGTGATCCGCACCGACGTCGTCCGCACCGGCCGCACCCTCTCGACCGGGCAGGCCTCCCTGTTCCAGTACGCGGAGGACGGCTCCGAGGTCGAGCGCATCCGCGTCCTCGCGTCGTACGGGGACCTGGACGCGCTCCCCGACGACGTGCGCACCAGCGCCACCCCGCCCGCCATCCCGCCGATCGACCAGTGCTTCGGCGCCGGTGACGCGCCCGAGGGTGCGCCGCCGGTCCCCGGCAGCTCGGCGATCACCGACCGTCTCGCCCTCAAGCTGGACCCGGCCACGCTGGGCTGGGCGCTCGGCGCGCCCTCCGGCAAGGGCGAGATGCGCGCGTGGTTCGGCCTGGCCGACGGGCGTGACGCCGACCCGTTCTCGCTGCTCCTCGCGGTGGACGCGCTGCCGCCCACCGCGTTCGAGCTCGGCCTCAAGGGCTGGGTCCCCACGGTCGAACTCACCACCCACATCCGCTGCCGCCCGGCCCCCGGCCCGCTGCGCGTGTCCATCACGACGCGGAACCTTGCCGGTGGCTTCCTGGAGGAGGACGCGGAGGTCTGGGACTCGGCCGACCGCCTGGTGGCCCAGTCCCGCCAACTGGCAAGGGTCCGCCTCGGATAGCGGCGTCCGCGGGTGCGTGGTGGGTCGGCCGCGCAGTTCCCCGCGCCCCTGGGGAGATGCCGCCCGAAGGGCGCATCTCCCCAGGGGCGCGGGGAACTGCGCGAGAAGCCCCACCGGCCCGCGGCCCGCGACGAAACCCCATCCGAGCAGACGCAGTCGGCTTTCAGGGGCGCGGGGAAATGCGCGACCAACCCCCACCGGACCCGCACCCGAACATGGCGGCAGCCCACCGTACGCGGCAGGCTGAGCGCGTGAAGTCCGACCGCCTGCTCTCGATCCTCCTGCTGCTACAGACCCGCGGCCGCGTCCCCGCCCACGACCTGGCCACCCGCCTGGAAGTCTCCGTCCGCACCATCTACCGCGACATCGAAGCCCTCTCGGCCTCCGGCGTCCCGGTCTACGCCGAGCGCGGACGCCACGGCGGCATCACGCTCCTGCCGGGCTACCGCACGGACGTCACCGGCCTGACGGCAGACGAATCCCGCGCCCTGTTCATCCTCGCGGCCCAGGGCGCCCACGCCGCCCTCGGCCTGGACGAGGCCCTCGGCTCGGCCCTGCGCAAGGTGATGGCCGCCCTGCCCGAACCCCACCGCCCAGCCGCCGAGTTGACCCGCCGCCGCATCCTGGTCGAGTCGTCCCGGTGGATGGGCCCGCCCCCGCGCGAGGTCGACGTCAGCGCCCTCCAGGACGCGGTCTTCGCCGACCGCCGCCTGCGCATCCGCTACCGGCACAGCGGCACCGAGACCCCGCGCACGTACACCGTCGACCCGTACGGCCTCGTCTCCAAGGCCGGCGTCTGGTACCTCGTCGCCGACCGCCGCGCCGTACCCAGGCTGTTCCGCGCCGACCGGGTGCACGCGGCCACCGTCACCGACGCACCCGTCCAACGGCGCGCGGGCATCGAACTCGCCGACGTCTGGGCCGTCCTGAAGCACCGCGTGGAGGTCCGCCCGGGCGGTATCGCGGTCACCGCCCGGGTCCATCGCAGCCGCTACGACCTGTTCCTGAAGATGTGCGGCAACTCCCTGATCGAGCACCCCGAGCACCCCGAGCACCCCGAGGACGACGGCGCCGCCGAATGGATCACGGTCCGCCTCGGCTTCGGCATCCTCCAGGCCGCCCGCACCCTGCTCCCCTTCGCCGACCACCTCGAAGTACTCGACCCGCCCGAGGTGCGCGAGGAGCTGGCGAACGCGGCGGCCGCCGTCACCCGGCTGTACGCAGGAACTCCCGCAGTGCCACGGTGAGTTCGGCCGGAGCGTCCACCTGTACGAGATGCCCCGCGCCCTCGACGATCCGCAGCTCGGCACCGGGGATCAGCTTGACCAGCTCGTGCGCCCGGGCCACCGGGATCCAGGTGTCCTCGGCACCCCAGCAGACCAGCACGGGCAGATCCAACTCCCCGTAGCGGCCCTGGATGTCGTCGGTGAAGCGCTGGTCGTTCTGCTCGATCTGCCGGTAGAAGGAGTCCTTGCCCGCCTCGGTCAGCCAGGGTTCCACGAGCCGTGTGTGCGTGTCGGGGTGCAGGCCCTGGTGGCTGCCGGAACTGATGTACCGGTGCACGAGGGCTTCGTGCAGATCGGCGGGCAACTGGCGGAAGACGTCGGAGTGTTCGCCGAGCAGCCGGTACGTGGGGGAGCCCCACGGCGCGATCGCCACCGGGTCGACCAGGGCGAGCCGGGAGTACCGGGCGCCGTGCAGCAGCAGCGCGCGCAGCGCGATGGCGCCGCCGAAGTCATGGGCGACGACGGCCGGTTCGGCCAGGCCCCAGTGGTCGAGCAGATCGGCGAGCACCCGGGCCTGCGCGTCCAGCGAGAGGTCCTGGCCCGGGTGCTTCGCGGACGCGCCGTAGCCGGGCAGGTCCCATACGTACACGCGGTGCCGGGCGGCGAGCGCGCGGGCCGGGCCCCGCCACACGTAGGACGAGAACGGCGTGCCGTGGACGAGGACGACGGGCGGTGCGTCCGCCGGGCCGAGCGCGGCCCACCGGATCTCGCCGGACGGGCTGGAGTAGCTGCGGTCGAGGTTCCACACGACTGCTGTCATGAGCGTAAGGCTAGTTGCTCATGACAGGTCGAGCCAGTGCTTTCGCCCGAGCGTCACCAGTCGCAGCTGCCGCTCGGCGAGGCCGGACACCCGGGCGAGGTCCTCCGGGGCGGTGGTGAGGAACGCCGATGCCGTGATCACCATGTGGTCGACGTACAGGGAGGCCAGCATCAGCAGGTCCTCCTCGGTCCAGCCCGCCGCCTCCGGGTCGAGCCGGAGCGCCGCGCGCACCTCGTCCGCGAACTGTCCGAGCTGCTCGCTGATCGCCTCCCGCACCCGCCGGACCCCACCGTGCCGCTCGCGGGCGATGAAGCGGACGTGGGCGGGGTACGCCCGGACGTGGCGGGCGATCAACTCGACGGTGCGCGCGATGCGTTCGTCGCTGTCCCAGGTCGCCGTCAGGGCGTCGTGGATCACCGCGTGCAGACTGCCGAGCGCCTCCTCGACCAGGGCGACACCGAGGTCGGCCGTGCTGTCGAAGTGCCGGTAGAAGGCGGTCGGGGCCACGCCCACGGCGCGCGTGACCTCGCGCAGCCCCAGGCTGCTGAGGCTCTGCTCCTCCAGAAGCTCCAACGCGGCGTCCAGGAGCGCCTGTCGGGTCTTCTGCTTCTGCGCCTGCCGGATGCCGAGGGTGTGACTCATGTCATCCAGTTAACAACTGTTCTCTGTATTTGGGAACCCGTGTCCGGCGCTAGACTCGTCAGTCAGTGAACAGTTGTAACCCGCTCACCCGGGCCAACTCGAACCAACTCCGTGACGTCCTCGAGAGGTTCTCCATGCTGTTCCTCGTAGCGGCCCTCCTGCTCCTGGGTTTCGCCCTCGGCACCGTGGCCCACGCCCCGCTCTCCTTCACTCTCGTCGCGGCCGCCGTCATCGGCGTCTGGCTGACCGTCTTCGCGATCCGCGAGCGCCACGCCCGCCGCCACCAGCACTGACACCGCGCCCGTGTCCATGTCCATCAGGGGGTACACCATGCAACTCACCGCAGAGTCCGAGTCCTCGGTCCGTCAGGCCGGTCAGGCCGGTCAGGCCGGTCAGGACCGTGCGGACCGTCCGGTCGGCCGCCGGGACACCGACGGCATGGCCGTCGCCTCGTTCGTCCTCGGCCTCGTCGGCCTGCTCGTCCTGAACGTCTTCCTCGGCCCCGTCGCGATCGTCCTCGCCGGCCTCGCCCTGTGGCGCGGCACCGCCCGCCGCGGGCGCGCCCTGCTCGGCCTCGGTCTCGGCATCGCCGACCTCGTCGTGCTCGGCGCGCTCATCGCCGCCGACGGCACGATGTCCTGGAGCATCACGGGCTGACACCCCGCCGATCTCCGCCGTCCGATGTCCACCGTGTGGGACGGGACCCCACGCGGCGGCGGAGGGCCGCCGACGGGCTCGTAGAATCGTGCCCACCATGGCTTACCTCGACCACGCCGCGACCACTCCGATGCTTCCGGAGGCCGTCGAGGTGATGACCGCCCAGCTCGCCGTCACCGGCAACGCCTCGTCCCTGCACGCCGCGGGACGCCGCGCCCGGCGCACCGTCGAGGAGTCCCGCGAGGCCCTCGCCGAATCCCTCGGCGCCCGCCCCAGCGAGGTCGTCTTCACCTCGGGCGGCACCGAGGCCGACAACCTCGCCGTCAAGGGCCTGTACTGGGCGCGCCGCGCCGCCGACCCGGCCCGCACCCGCGTCCTCGCCAGCCCCGTCGAGCACCACGCCGTCCTCGACGCCGTGCACTGGCTCGCCGAGCACGAGGGCGCGACGGTGGAGTACCTGCCCGTCGACGCCCACGGCCGCGTCCATGCCGACGCGCTCCGGGACGCGATCGAACGCAACCCTCACGACGTCGCCCTGGCCACGGTCATGTGGGCGAACAACGAGATCGGCACCATCCAGCCGGTCCGCGAACTCGCCGACGTCACGGCCGAGTTCGCGATCCCTCTGCACGCCGACGCGGTCCAGGCCTACGGCCAGGTCCCGGTCGACTTCGCCGCCTCGGGACTCGCCGCGATGACGGTCTCCGGCCACAAGGTCGGCGGCCCCTACGGCATCGGCGCCCTCCTCCTCGGCCGCGAGCACACCCCCGTCCCCGTCCTGCACGGCGGCGGCCAGGAGCGGCACGTCCGCTCCGGCACCCTCGACGTCCCGGCCGTCGCCGCCTTCGCCACGGCCGGCCGGATCGCGGCCGAGCAGCGCGACTGGTTCGCCCGGGAGATCGGCGGACTGCGCGACGCCCTCGTCACGGCGGTCCGCGCGGCCGTCCCCGAAGCGATCCTCGGCGGCGACCCGGCGAGCGCGGGCCGGCTCCCCGCCAACGCCCACTTCACCTTCCCCGGCTGCGAGGGCGACTCGCTCCTGCTGCTCCTGGACGCCCAGGGCATCGAGTGCTCCACCGGCTCCGCCTGCACCGCGGGCGTCGCCCAGCCCAGCCACGTCCTCCTCGCCACCGGCACCGACCCCGACCTGGCCCGTGGCACCCTCCGCTTCTCCCTCGGCCACACGTCGACCAAGGCGGACGTGGAGGCGGTGGCGCAGGCGATCGGGCCGGTGGTGGAGCGGGCGAGGTCGGCGGGGCTCTCGTAGCGCCGCGACGGCTACATGCGGCTGCGTGCGGCGACGTGCGGCTACGCCTTGGCGGACCCCGCCCGGTCGTAGGCCGCCCGCACCAGCTTCATGTACCGGTCCCAGTCCCAGTGCGGACCGGGATCGGTGTGGTCCGTCCCCGGCACCTCCACGTGCCCGATGATGTGCTCCCGGTCGACCGGTATGTCGTAGCGTCTGCATATGCGGGCGGTCAGCCGCGCCGACGCCTCGTACATGGCGGTCGTGAAGTCCTGCGGCCGGTCCACGAATCCCTCGTGCTCGATGCCGATACTGCGCTGGTTGAAGTCCTTGTTCCCCGCGTGGAACGCGACGTCCAGCTCCCGGATCATCTGCGCGATGTGCCCGTCCTGGCGCACGACGTAATGCGCGGCGGCACCGTGCCAGGGATCCTTGAACACCTTCAGGGTCCCCTGGTAGCTGCCCTGGGTGACGTGAATGATCACGCGGTCGATCGCGTAGTCCGCGGGCCGGTCCGCCCGCCGCCAGTTCGCCGCGGCCGCGGCCACCCACTCCGCGCCCTTGAAGTCGACCTCGCCTGACTTGCGCGGCTTGTCGACGCCCGGCACCTGCCACCACATGCGGGCGAGATCACTGCGGGCGAGCAGCCCGATGCCCACGGCGGACGCCGCGCCCCCCACGATCAGGGTCCGCCGGCTGATCACCCGGTCCCCGTCCCGGCCCTTGCCGGCTCCCTGCTTCCCCATGTGACGCCCCCGTCCCCCACCAGCCCGTACGAGATCCACAACGGATATCCGCGGGATTCGGTTCCCGCGGCCCCTTACCCTGTTAGTGCTATGACTTCGCAGACCTCGATGCTCCCCGCCGACCGCCCCCTCCGCGTCCTCGCCGCCATGTCGGGAGGCGTCGACTCCGCCGTGGCGGCGGCCCGCGCCGCGGAAGCGGGCCACGACGTGACCGGCGTCCACCTGGCCCTCTCGGCGAACCCGCAGTCCTTCCGCACCGGCGCCCGCGGCTGTTGCACCATCGAGGACTCCCGCGACGCGCGCCGCGCGGCGGACGTCATCGGCATCCCCTTCTACGTGTGGGACCTGGCCGACCGCTTCCGCGAGGACGTCGTCGAGGACTTCGTCGCCGAGTACGAGGCCGGCCGTACGCCGAACCCGTGCCTGCGCTGCAACGAGAAGATCAAGTTCGCCGCGCTCCTGGACAAGGCCCTGGCCCTCGGCTTCGACGCGGTCTGCACCGGCCACTACGCGCAGGTGATCCTCACCGAGTCCGGCGAGCGCGAGCTGCACCGGGCCTCCGACATGGCCAAGGACCAGTCGTACGTCCTCGGCGTCCTGGACGACCGGCAGCTCGCCCACGCGATGTTCCCGCTGGGCGACACGGAGACGACGAAGGAGGAGATCCGCGCGGAGGCGGAGCGGCGTGGCCTCGCGGTCGCCAAGAAGCCCGACTCCCACGACATCTGCTTCATCGCCGACGGCGACACCCAGGGCTTCCTCGCGGCCCGCCTCGGCAAGTCCGAGGGCGACATCGTCGACGAGCAGGGCACCAAGCTCGGCACCCACGAGGGCGCCTACGGCTACACGATCGGCCAGCGCAAGGGCCTGCGCATCGGCACCCCCGCGGCGGACGGCAAGCCGCGCTACGTCCTGGACATCTCCCCGGTGAACAACACGGTGACGGTGGGCCCCGCCACTTCCCTGGACGTCACGTCCCTGACAGCGATCAAGCCCCGCTGGTGCGGCACGCCCCCCTCGGGCCCCGGCACGTACACGGCCCAGCTGCGCGCCCACGGCGGCGAGACGGAAGTCACCGCGGACCTCCTGAACAACGAACTCCACGTCCACTTCACGGAGCCGGCCCGGGGCGTGGCACCGGGCCAGGCGATCGTCCTGTACGACGGGACGCGTGTGGTGGGGTCGGCGACCATTGCGACTACGGAGCGGGTGGCGGCGGGGGTCTGACGGCTTACGTGAACTTCAAGAGGCACGCGGCCAACAGCATGCCCGGCACCACCAGCAGTGCGGCACACGACGGCATGGGCTGTTTGCGCCGCCACCCCTGGACAGCCAGGCAGAGGCCGTAGAGCAGGACCAGTTGGAGGCCGATCAGGGGCCAGGTGATGACGCCGCGCAGTGCCCGGGGCACCGTCACGTACCCACAGACGGCGGTGAAGACGCTCACCCAGGCAGTGATAATGCGCTGGCTGTGGTGAAATTCTGCCTCACTGGGCATGGGATGTTCTAAGTTCATCTGATCTCTCATGGCGGAATGGAACGTGACTGCCGGGTGGTCACGCAGACATGAACAGACGGCTCACGCCTGCCAACCCGAGCAGCACGACTACGGCGATGGCGGTAAGTGGGAAGCGCTTCTTTCGCCAGCCCTGGAATGCGATGAACCCGTTGCAGATCAAGACGAGATCGGCGGCGAACCAGGCAAGGGAGAACATCCCTTTCCAGAGATCCACCATCAGATTCCCTGTCGCAAGCGCGCACAGCATGGCAGTCAGGAACGCCACCTTCTCCTGAACTCTTTCCGCCTGTGTTCTGGGGCGGTTCCGCTGCCCGAGTTCCACGTGAATTCCTTGCTTCTCGATCGGTGACTAGACGAGTGCGTTGTCGTAACTCTTGCCAACGACCGGGAAGTCCCGCACGTCCTTGCTGACGGAGCAGATGAATCCGCCCGCGGCGAAAGCCGCGTTGACTGCCTGCATGAGGTGCTCGTACTTTTCCACGAGACTCTTGTACTTCGCGACCATGGAGGCCACACGCTGCGCGGCGAATGCCGCGCCCACGAACGCTCCGGTGAACCCGACTCCCGATGCCGCCATGGCAGTCGAAGCCGCGGCTGCCACGGCGGCCTGCACGCCCTCGTCGCAAACCTCTGCCAGGACCCCTTTGGCCGTTTCGGCGACCGAGTAGACCATCGTGGCCACTCTCTTGTAGAGGTCACGCAGATCGTAAAAGGCGTCGCGCGCAGCATCGAGCTTCTTGGCGATGTTGTCGAAGTACTTCCCTGCGGCCTCTGCAGCATTTCCGCGCCACGTGGTACTCAGCACGCCGTTTCCGTGCCGGATGTTCTCGGCCATGTCGGCACAGGCGTCGCCAAGGCATTTCCAGGCATCGGCGCATCCTGCGTAGTTCTGCCAGTCACCTCCGAAGAGATTGGCGAAATAGCCCAGAATGTCCCATCCGAAAGCAAGTTTGAGGCCTTCGTTGACCAGGGCCGATGGGCTGCCGAAATCAAGCAGGGTGCCGACCCCCTTGTTGGCGGGGGCAAATGCGGCTTCTGCCAGATGTCCTTGCAGCCAGCTGTCCGCCCCTCCGGGGGGTTTGAGTCGGCTGACGGTATCGCGCACATCGCGGAACGAGGTGGCGCCGTGGGGCACGACACGGGGAACCGGGGCGGAGGAATGCCCGGACGGGTAGGTGGCGTCCAGCTTTCTGGCCGTGTCGAGGTCCATCGAGTCGTACCAGGCGGCGGTCTTCTTCAGTTCGCTCTTCGACGCCTGAAGGATCGTGCCGAAGCGGCTCAGGAGGTTGCGGGCGTCTCGTACCTGCTCCTCGTGGTGCCCCAGCACCTTGTCCCAGAGAGGTGCAGTTGCCGAAGCTTCGATGCCGGTGCTGCGGGCCAGATACGCGCCTGCGCTCCCGCTGTCCTCGCTTGCCCGGCGCACCAGGTCTGCGTATCCGACCAGGTCGTCCGACCTCACAGTCAGCGTCACAACCGCCCCCGCCCCACACGCTCCGCATCCATACGCGCCCGCTCCTCCGCCACCTGCCGCTCGCCGTCACGCGCGAGCGCCTCCCGTTCGGAGTCCGGCATCGAATCCCACCGCGTGCGGAACTCGTGGCCCTGGTCGAGGACCGCCTCCGCATATGCAGGAATACGGGTGGCCTCTCTTAACCCCACCCGCCCGGCCAGCACCTCCTGGGCCAGTTCCTTCAGGACGGGGCCACCCCCGCCCTGCCGGAACACCTCCAGCGCCTTGCGCAGTAAGCGTTGCTGGACGGGATCGTCCGTCAGGTCCATGTACGCCGCCCGGTCGAGCGGGGGCGGGGTCTCGGGGGTCACCAGGCGTCTCCTCGGTGCGGTAGCGCGGGAGAGCGGCACAGTAGTGATGTCATTCCCTGCGAAAAGCACACCGAGCGACGGCGCGGCCCCGGGCGAAACGAAACCGCTCAACGGGGTCTTGATCGCGCGCCGCCGCACCGCCTCATCCGATCGGGCGAGGAGTCAACTCCCGTCCGGCGGAGGTGAATGGTGAATCAGGCGCGGCCCCGCAAGTAGTGGGCGAGGACCGGGGGGAGCTCGGCGCACCACGTCCGGGCCTGGGAGCGGCGGCGGGCCCGCACCGCGCACGTGTAGACCGGGCCGTCCACCGTCACCGCGGTGACGCTCACCCCGGCGTCCAGCGGCTGGAACTGGACCGTGCGGAGGCGGGCCCAGGGCAGGTCGATGGCGTGCGGGCCCTGTTCGAGGTGGACGCCGTCGGCGTCGACGACCAGCCCGTTGTACTGGTCCGCCGCCACGAACTCCGGCCCCGTCCCTGGTGACGCCACGGGCACCGGCACCGGCTGGAACATGGGAGGCGGCGCGCCGAAACCGCCCGGCGCGCCGCCCTGGTGCCCGTACCCCGGTCCCTGTGTCACTTCTGCCCGCTCCTTCGTGTGCGTGGGGGACCGCTCCGCCGGGCCTGCCCCACCGCCCTATCCCACCACCTCGACCTCGTAGAAGCACAAGTGCCCCTTGATGGCGGCCACTTCACTCTTCGGCTCCGGGTAGGCCCAGACGAGGTCCTGCGCGTCCGGGAGCGACCAGTAGGAGGCGGTGCCCTTGAAGGGGCAGTACGTGGTGGTGTCCGAGGGGGAGAGGAGGTCCGTGCGGACGTCCTCCGGAGGGAGGTAGTAGCGGACGGGGCAGCCCGTCTCGCGCAGCACCAGCGGGCGGGTGCTGTCGGCCAGCACGTGCCCGTCACGGACGACGCGCACGTGCTCGGCGCTCTGCTCGACAGTGATCGTGTGTCCTGCGGATCCTTGCGTCATGTGAGCCATGTATAGGGCAGCGCCCGGCGCGCGGGCGTTCTTCCCGGCGCACGGCACTCGTCCGGGGCCGTCTGGGAGGATCACCGGCGACGAGAGGACTGCCATGGCGTTCACCCACGAGGACCGCACCGCCGTCACCGAACTGCTCGCGCTGCACGGCCACCTGTTCGACGCCGGTGAGCTGGACCGGCTGGACGAGCTCTTCACCGTCGACGTGGTCTACGACGTCGCGGACTTCGGCGGGCCACCGCTCCGGGGCGTGGCCGCCCTCCGCGACGCGGCGCTCGCCCTGGGCGCCGGCAATCCGGTCGCCCACCACATCACGAACGTCGTCCTGACCGAGGTGACCGACGACCGGGCCCTGGTCCTGTCCAAGGGCCTCGGCGTCCTTGCCGACGGCACCACCGGCAGCGTGACCTACGAGGACACCGTCGTCCGCGGCGCCGACGGCTGGCGGATCGCGCACCGGAAGGTGGTCGCACGCCGGGTCCCGCTCGGCGGGAAGGGCGGCGCATGAGGGCCGGGGAGGACCGCGGGCGGCGGGCCGTACCGTGGACGCCATGAACATCTGTGTCTTCCTCTCCGCCGCCGACCTCGACGACCGCTACACCCGCCCCGCCCGCGAATTCGCCGAGCTGCTCGGCAAGGGCGGCCACACGCTCGTGTGGGGCGGCAGCGAGAGCGGGCTCATGAAGGTCGTCGCGGACGGGGTGGCCGAGGCCGGCGGGCGGCTCGTCGGGGTCTCCGTGGACTTCCTCGCCGCCAAGGCGCGGGCCGTCACCGCGCCCGACGAGATGGTGATCGCCAAGGACCTCGCCGAGCGCAAGGCGCTGCTCCTGGAGAAGGCCGACGCCGTCGTGATCATGGTGGGTGGCACCGGGACCCTCGACGAGGCCACCGAGATCCTGGAGCTGAAGAAGCACGGGAAGACGGACAAGCCCGTCGTGCTGCTCAACTCGGCCGGGTTCTACGACGGACTCAGGCAGCAGTTCCGGCGCATGGAGGACGAGGGGTTCCTGCCGATCCCCCTCACCGACCTCGTCTTCTTCGCCGAGGAGCCCGTCGGCGCCCTGGCCTACCTGGAAGAGTCGCGCGGCATCGAGTAGTGCGAGCATGGCGGCCATGACAGGCACAACCACCCATGTGATCACCGGTGCCGGTTCCGGCATCGGCGCCGCCGTCGCCCGCCGCCTCCACGCGCGCGGGGACGAACTCTTCCTGCACGCGCGCGACGCGGGGCGCGCGAAGGAGCTGGCCGCCGAGTTCCCCGGCGCCAGGACGCTCGTCGGGGACCTCTCCGACCCCGACAAGCTGTCCTGGGCGTTCTCGCACCAGACGCTGCCCGACCGGATCGACTCGCTGCTGCACATCGCGGGCGTCGTCGACCTCGGCCCGGTCGGCGAGCTCACCCCGAAGACATGGCTGCACCAGCTCAAGGTGAACCTCGTCGCCCCCGCCGAGCTGACCCGCCACTTCCTGCCGCAACTCCGCGTCGCCCAGGGACACGTGCTCTTCGTGAACTCCGGCGCGGGGCTCAACGCCTCCGCCGACTGGTCCGCGTACGCCGCCTCCAAGCACGGCCTGAAGGCGCTCGCCGACTCGCTGCGCCACGAGGAGCACGGCAACGGGGTGCGCGTCACCACCGTCTACCCCGGCCGCACCGCGAGCCCCATGCAGGCCAAGGTGCACCAGCAGGAGGGCAAGGAGTACGACGCGTCCCGCTGGATCGACCCCGAGTCGGTCGCCACCACGATCGTCATGGCGCTCGACCTGCCGCGCGACGCGGAGGTCAACGACCTGACGGTGCGCCCCGGGCGCTGAGGGACGGGCCGCCCCGGGCGTTACGTACCCTTCCTGGGTGAGCGAAAAGAGCGACTTCAGGTGGGGGCCGGCCACGGGCATCGGCTCGATGCCCGGCGGTGACGCCCGCGAGGCGGCCAAGACCGTGACCGGGTCCTTCGAGGACTTCCCGTTCCTGGCCGAGCTGCCCGCGCGCGGTCCCGGCGCCGACATGATCGGCCGGACCGCGGGACTGCTCGTCGACCTCTACGCGCGCGTGGAGCCCAGCGGCTGGCGGATCGGCGACCGGCCGGGCCGGGACACCAAGCGCGCGAAGTCCTGGCTCGGCGAGGACCTCGACGCGCTGGAGGAGTTCACCCAGGGGTACGAGGGCCCGCTCAAGGTGCAGGCCGTCGGGCCGTGGACCCTCGCCGCCGCACTGGAGCTGAGGAACGGAGAGGTCGCGCTCTCCGACCCCGGCGCCTGCCGCGACCTCGCCGGATCCCTCGCCGAGGGGCTGCGCGCCCACCTCGCCGACGTCCGCCGCCGGGTCCCCGGCGCCCGGCTCGTCCTCCAGCTCGACGAACCCTCCCTCATCGCCGTTTTGCGCGGACAGATCAAGAGCGCCAGCGGCTACCGCACGCACCGCGCCGTCGACCGGCAGCTCGTCGAGAGCGCGCTGCGGGACGTGATCGACGTGCACGACGGCCCCACCGTCGTGCACTCCTGCGCCCCCGACGTGCCGTTCGCCCTGCTGCGCCGGTCCGGCGCCGACGCCGTCTCCTTCGACCTCGCCCTCCTCACGGAGCGTGACGAGGAATCGATCGGTGAGGCGGTCGAGGCGGGCACGAAGCTGTTCGCCGGTGTCGTGCCCGGCGTGGACGCTCCATTGTCAGACCCTGCCGGTAGCGTCATGGGTGTCAGGACGCTGTGGCGCAGGCTGGGGCTGAATCCGGGATCGCTCGCGGATGCGGTCGTGGTCACCCCGTCGTGCGGACTCGCGGGCGCCTCTCCCGCGTACGCCCGTGCGGCCCTCGCCCACTGCGCCCGGGCGGCGAGATCACTCGCGGACAACCCTGAGTGACCGGGGACGAAGGAAATCGGGAGGACGAGACGGTGGCTGCCGCAAGCGCTGGAAACACGCCGGAGACGAAGGACTCCGTGCCCGCCGAGGCGCGGGACGAGCACGCCCAGCTGGCCGAGCAGATCGAGGAACACCGCTTCCGGTACTACGTGAAGGACGCGCCGGTCGTCTCCGACGCCGACTTCGACAAGCTGCTGCGCTCCCTGGAAGCGCTGGAGGAGAAGTACCCGGAGCTGCGCACCCCGGACTCCCCGACGCAGAAGGTCGCGGGGAACTACGCGACGGAGTTCACGTCCGTCGAGCACCGCGAGCGCATGCTCTCCCTCGACAACGCCTTCGACGACCTGGAGCTGGCGGCCTGGGCCGAGCGCGTCCAGAAGGACGTCGGCACCACCGACTACCACTTCCTGTGCGAGCTGAAGGTCGACGGCCTCGCGGTCAACCTGACGTACGAGAACGGGCGGTTGACGCGCGCCGCCACCCGCGGCGACGGCCGCGTCGGCGAGGACATCACGCCCAATGTCCGCACGATCGCCGAGATCCCCGACCGCCTCAAGGGCGACCGCATCCCCGCCCTCGTCGAGATCCGCGGCGAAGTCTTCTTCCCCATGGAGAAGTTCGAGGAACTGAACGCGCGCCTGGTGGAGTCGGGCGACAAGCCCTTCGCCAACCCGCGCAACGCGGCGGCGGGTTCGCTCCGCCAGAAGGACCCGCGCGTCACCGCCACGCGCCCGCTGCACATGGTCGTCCACGGCATCGGCGCCCGCGAGGGCTTCGACATCGTCCGCCTCTCGGAGGCGTACGAGCTCCTCCACGAATGGGGCCTGCCGACCGCGAAGCACAACAAGGTGGTGGACGACCTCGAGGGCGTCCGGGAGTTCATCGCGTACTTCGGGGAGAACCGCCACTCCGTGGAGCACGAGATCGACGGCGCCGTCATCAAGCTCGACGAGATCCCGCTCCAGGGCCGCCTCGGCTCCACCGCGCGCGCTCCGCGCTGGGCCATCGCCTGGAAGTTCCCGCCCGAAGAGGTCAACACCAAGCTGGTCAACATCCGCGTGGGCGTGGGCCGCACCGGCCGTGTCACCCCGTACGCGCAGGTGGAGCCGGTCACCGTGGCGGGCTCCGAGGTCGAGTTCGCGACGCTGCACAACCAGGAGATCGTCAAGAAGAAGGGCGTCCTCATCGGGGACACCGTCGTCATCCGCAAGGCCGGTGACGTCATCCCCGAGATCCTCGGCCCCGTCGTCGACCTGCGCGACGGCAGCGAGTACGAGTTCGTGATGCCCGCCGACTGCCCCGAGTGCGGCACCCCGCTGCGGGCCATGAAGGAGGGCGACATCGACCTCCGCTGTCCGAACGCGCGGACGTGCCCCGCCCAGTTGCGGGAGCGCCTCTTCTACCTGGGCGGCCGCCAGTGCCTCGACATCGAGAACTTCGGCGCGGTCGCCGCCGCCGCGCTCACCGCCCCGCTGGAGCCCGCCGAGCCGCCGCTCACCGACGAGGGCGACCTCTTCGACCTCACCATCGAGGAGATCCTGCCCATCAAGGCGTACGTCCTCGACGCCGACAGCGGACTGCCCAAGCGCGACCCGAAGACCGGTGAGGACAAGGTCGTCACGGTCTTCGCCAACCAGAAGGGCGAGCCGAAGAAGAACGCGGTCGCGATGCTGGAGCACATCGCCGCGGCCAAGGACCGCCCCCTGGCCCGGATCATCAACGGGCTGTCGATCCGCCACGTCGGCCCCGTCGCCGCCGAGGCGCTCGCCCGCGAGTTCCGCTCCATCGACCGCATCGACGAGGCCACCGAGGAGGAGCTCGCCGCGACCGACGGCGTCGGCGGGATCATCGCCGCCTCCGTGAAGCAGTGGTTCGCCGAGGACTGGCACCGCGAGATCCTGCGCAAGTGGCGCGAGGCCGGTGTCCGCATGGAGGAGGAGGGCGCGGGCGAGGACCAGGGGCCGCGGCCCCTCGAAGGTCTCACCGTCGTCGTCACCGGCACCCTGCAGAACTTCACGCGAGATGGCGCAAAAGAGGCCCTGCAGAGCAGAGGCGCCAAGGTGACCGGTTCCGTTTCCAAGAAGACGTCTTTTGTCGTCGTCGGGGACAACCCGGGATCCAAGTACGACAAGGCCATGCAGGTGAAGGTTCCGGTTCTGGACGAGGACGGGTTCGCCGTCCTGCTCGAACAGGGGCCGGAAGCAGCCATCGACGTGGCGCTTCCCGCCGAAGAGCCGACCGAGCAGTAGCGGTTGAAGACCACCCGTTCAGCGCATACCAGATGCATACGAGTGGCCGGGTCGCATTCGGGCAACCGCGCTCGGGCGCGTCCGTCTGGTGCCCGTGGAAGCCTTCTGCGGCCTACTGTTGAGGTGTGCGCCTGCCGTGTCCTGCTGCGGATGGGGCATCTCCTGCTCATCAGAAGCTCATCCGGAGCGGGGGAGCGGGCAGCGGACGTGGGCACCGCCGGCTGTGAGAGGGACGGGAATGGAACCGACCGATAGCGCCGCCCCGGACTCACGCCTGCGCCCGCGCCGACGCGTTCGGCGCGGCGGCACGGCTCGAAGCACGGACGGGGGCGACGGCATCGAGAGCGGTCGCGGGGAGAACGAGCGCGGTGGTGTGGTGAACTGGCGCAATTGGTGGCGCGGGAGCGGACTGGGTCTCGTCCGCCCGGGCGCGGATCGGACACGAAGGGCCGCGGCCGACGGCCCACCGGGCCTCTCGCCCCCTGCGGGCAGCGGCAGTTCACGCCCGGCCGGCCCCGAGGGCACCGGCCCCGGCGCGACCGTCGTGCCGGGCGAGCGCCGCACGGCGGGTGCCCGCGTCCCTGGCGCTCCCGCGGTGCACGGCGGCCTCGCCACCGGAGTGACCGCGGACGCCGGCGTGCCGGGCGTACCCGTCGGGCCGCCCGGCAGCGGCCGGGTCGGCGCGGCCACCCCCGCCCGCAACCACCAGACGGGCCCGGCCGACACCTCGCGGGCCGCCGCGCTCCCGCTGCTGCCCGGCGCGATCGTCACCGGCGCCGCCGTGGTCCTCGCCGCCGGCTTCTACCGGGCGTTCACCGGCAGCCACGCACTCTTCCCGTCCGGCACCGTCGGCTGGTCCCTCGCCGTCCTGACCGGCATCATCGTCGGCCATCTCGTCGCGCTCGGCCGCGACCGCTGGTGGGGCGGCACCGGATCGGGCGCCGCCCTCACCCTCGCCGTGCTGCTCCTGTACGGCTGGGTGCCCGCCGGGATGGTCAGTCTCACCGTCGTCGTCCTCGTCGGCGCCGCCCGCCGGCACCGCTGGCGCCAGGGCGTGCTGCACGGCGCCATCGACATCCTCGGGATCGGGGCGGGCGCGCTCGTGCTCGCCGCGTTCGGCCGGGTGCCGTCGGTCGAGGCCCCGTGGAAACCGGAGACCTGGGACCTGTACGCGGTCCCCGAAGTCATCCTCGTGGCGTCCGCGTACCTGCTGGTCACGCGGGCGCTGCTCTGGTACGTGCACGCACCGCGCCCCCACGGACTGCCCACCGTCGCCCGCACGGCGCTCGTCCGGCAGGGCCTGGTCGGTGTCGCGCTGCTCGGCATCGCGCCGCTGGTCTGCGTCGTCGCGATCGCCCTGCCCGTGCTGCTCCCGCTGTTCGCGGTCCCGCTGATCGCGCTCGACTCGACGCTGTGGATCGCGCGGGCCCGCGCCGAGGAGCAGCTGCGCGACCCGCTCACCGGACTGCCCAACCGGCAGTGGCTGCTGGAGCGGACCTGGACCGCGCTCGACGACGCCGAGCGGATCGGGGCGCGCAGCGCGCTCATGCTGATCGACCTCGACCGGTTCCGGTCGGTCAACGACACCCTCGGTCACCTCGCCGGTGACCGGCTCCTGCTGCAGATCGCGGACCGGCTGCGGGCCGCCCTGCCGCGCGGGGCGGAGGCCGCGCGGCTCGGCGGCGACGAGTTCGCCGTGCTGCTCCCGGTCGCCGACTCCACGACGTCCGCGACCCGCGTGGCCCGCAACCTCGTCGCGGCGCTCGGTTCGCCGCTGGACCTGGACGGGCTGACGCTGGTCCTTGAGGCGAGCGCGGGACTCGCGGTCTTCCCCGACCACGCGCTGGACGCCGAGGGGCTGCTGCGCCGGGCCGACGTCGCGATGTACCAGGCCAAGCGGGACCGCACGGGAGTCGAGGTCTACGAGTCGAAGCGGGACTCCAACACCCCGGACCGCCTCGGCCTGTTGGGCGATCTGCGCCGCGCGCTCGACGCCGGGGACGTGGAGCTGCACTACCAGCCGAAGGTGCGCTTCGACGGGCAGGTGGCCGGTCTGGAGGCGCTCGTCCGCTGGGTGCATCCGGAGCGAGGGAAGGTTCCGCCGGACGAGTTCATCGCCATCGCCGAGTCGTCCGGGCTCATGCCGCACCTCACCGAGTACGTCCTGGAGACCGCCCTGGCGCAGGTCGCCCGCTGGCGGGCGCAGGGCCTGCACGTGCCGGTCGCGGTGAACGTGTCACCGCGTGACGTGCACACGCCCGGGTTCGCCGGGGCGGTCGCGGCGCGGCTCGCCCGGCACGGCGTCCCGGCCGGATCGCTGCAGCTGGAGATAACGGAGCACGTGCTCCTGGAGGACCCGCAGCGCGCCGCCGACACCCTGGCCGGGCTCACCGGGCACGGCGTGAAGATGTCGCTCGACGACTTCGGCACCGGCTACTCGTCGCTCGTGCACCTGCGGCGGCTCCCGGTGAGCGAGCTGAAGATCGACCGCTCCTTCGTGGCCCGCCTCGCCGTCGACAACGAGGACGCGGAGATCGTGCGCTGCACCGTCGACCTCGCGCACTCCCTCGGACTGCTGGTCGTCGCGGAGGGCGTCGAGGACGACGAGACGTGGGAGCGGCTGCGGGACCTCGGCTGCGACGCGGTGCAGGGGTGGCTGGTCGCCGCCGCGATGCCGCCGGACGAGACGACCGCGTGGCTGCGGGCCCGGGGCGACCGGGGCTGGCAGCGGGAGCCTGCGGCGCTTCCGGCCGCCCAGGGGGACGATCCCCGGCCCTTCAGCTGAGCTCGGCCCGGAGCGGGATCGGGGGCGCCCTCCGGGGGAGGGCTGTGAGGTTCGTCGGCGGGTGCGGGTTCGTCGTGGCCGGGCGCGCAGGTCCCCGCGCCCCCGAGAAAGGTCACCCGATGTGTGCTCGTTCGTGAGCGCGACGCCGAGGTGATCGGCGGCTCCGGGGAAACCGTTTAGGGGTCACGGGCCCCCGCCCCATAGGATTGGGCCCAAACCACACACACTCACCCCAGAGGATCGCTGCATGCCTGGCATCACGCGCGAGGAGGTCGCCCACCTCGCCCGGCTGGCGCGTCTGGAGCTGAAGCCCGAAGAGCTCGACCACTTCGCAGGCCAGCTCGACGACATCATCGGCGCGGTCGCCCGCGTCAGCGAGGTCGCCGACCAAGACGTACCGCCGACCTCCCACCCGCTGCCGCTGACGAACGTCATGCGCGCGGACGAGGTCCGTCCGTCGCTCACCCCCGAGCAGGCGCTCTCCGGCGCCCCGGCCCAGGAGCAGCAGCGTTTCAAGGTGCCGCAGATCCTGGGGGAGGACTAATCACCATGACGGACATCATCAAGCTCACCGCCGCCGAGATCGCCGGGAAGATCGCTTCCGGCGAGCTCACGGCCGTCGAGGTCACCGAGGCCCACCTGGCCCGGATCGAAGCCGTCGACGAGAAGGTGCACGCCTTCCTGCACGTCGACCGCGAGGGCGCCCTGAAGCAGGCCGCCGCCGTCGACGCGAAGCGCGCCGCGGGCGAGAAGCTCGGCCCGCTGGCCGGTGTCCCGCTCGCGCTGAAGGACATCTTCACCACCGAGGGCATCCCGACCACGGTCGGCTCCAAGATCCTCGAAGGCTGGATCCCGCCGTACGACGCGACGCTGGTCAAGAACCTCAAGGCCGCCGACGTCGTCATCCTCGGCAAGACCAACATGGACGAGTTCGCCATGGGGTCCTCGACCGAGAACAGCGCGTACGGGCCCACCGGCAACCCGTGGGACCTGACCCGCATCCCGGGCGGCTCCGGCGGTGGCTCGTCCGCCGCCCTCGCCGCGTACCAGGCGCCGCTCGCCATCGGCACGGACACCGGCGGCTCCATCCGCCAGCCCGCCGCCGTCACCGGCACCGTCGGCGTCAAGCCGACCTACGGCGGAGTCTCCCGCTTCGGCATGGTGGCGTTCAGCTCCAGCCTCGACCAGGGTGGGCCCTGCGCCCGTACGGTCCTGGACGCGGCGCTGCTGCACGAGGCCATCGCCGGGCACGACCCGCTCGACTCCACGTCCATCGACGCCCCGGTCCCCGCGGTCGTCGAGGCCGCGCGCAACGGCTCGGTGCAGGGCATGCGCGTCGGTGTCGTCAAGCAGTTCCGCGGCGAGGGCTACCAGGCCGGCGTCGTGCAGCGCTTCGACGAGTCCGTCGAGCTGCTGAAGTCGCTGGGCGCCGAGATCGTCGAGCTGGACTGCCCGACGTTCGACCTGGCGCTGTCCGCGTACTACCTGATCGCGCCGTCCGAGTGCTCCTCGAACCTCGCCCGGTTCGACGCCATGCGCTACGGCCTGCGGGTCGGCGACGACGGCACGCACTCCGCCGAGGAGGTCACCGCGCTCACCCGCGAGGCCGGCTTCGGCGACGAGGTCAAGCGCCGCATCATCCTGGGCACGTACGCACTGAGCTCCGGCTACTACGACGCGTACTACGGCAGCGCCCAGAAGGTCCGTACGCTCATCACGCGCGAGTTCGAGGCCGCGTTCGAGCAGGTCGACGTCATCGTCTCCCCGACGACGCCGACCACCGCCTTCCCGATCGGCGAGCGTGCCGACGACCCGATGGCGATGTACCTCGCGGACCTGTGCACCATCCCGACCAACCTGGCCGGCAACGCCGCCATGTCGCTGCCCTGCGGCCTGGCCCCCGAGGACGGCCTGCCGGTCGGCCTGCAGATCATCGCCCCCGCCATGAAGGACGACCGCCTGTACAAGGTGGGCGCCGCCGTCGAGGCCGCCTTCGTGGAAAAGTGGGGCCACCCGCTGCTCGAGGAGGCTCCGTCGCTGTGAGTGCAATCGGTAAGGCCAAGGGCTTCAAGAAGTCCAAGTCCGGCACGTACCTGTCGATCGGGACGACCGCTTTCGGCGCGCTCAGCGTCGCCAAGCAGGCGAAGAAGGCCCGCAGCGAGAACGACACGCTGCGCCTCGTCGACGCCGTCGTCTCCGCCGCCGCCATCGCCACGGGCCTCGCCCTGCTCCTGCGCGAGTTGAAGCGCCTGGGCGACGACGACGTCCTGCTGGGCTGAGAGGGAAGTACCAGAAATCGTGACTGCCACGACCACTCCCGAGCTGCTGTCGTACGAGGACGCACTCGCGTCGTACGACCCGGTCATGGGCCTTGAGGTCCATGTCGAGCTCGGCACCAAGACGAAGATGTTCTGCGGCTGCTCCACCGAGCTGAAGCAGGACGCCAACAGCCAGACCTGCCCGACCTGTCTCGGTCTGCCCGGCGCGCTGCCGGTCGTGAACGAGATCGGCGTCGAGTCGGCCATCAAGATCGGCCTCGCGCTGCACTGCGAGATCGCCGAGTGGTGCCGCTTCGCCCGGAAGAACTACTTCTATCCGGACATGCCGAAGAACTTCCAGACCTCCCAGTACGACGAGCCCATCGCCTTCAACGGCTACCTCGACGTACAGCTGGAGGACGGCGAGGTCTTCCGCGTGGAGATCGAGCGCGCCCACATGGAGGAGGACACCGGCAAGTCGACGCACGTCGGCGGTGCCACCGGCCGCATCCAGGGCGCCTCGCACTCGCTGCTCGACTACAACCGCGCCGGCATCCCGCTCATCGAGATCGTCACCAAGCCCATCGAGGGCGCGGGCGAGCGGGCCCCCGAGGTCGCGAAGGCGTACGTCGCCGAGCTGCGCGAGGTCATCCGTTCCCTCGACGTGTCCGAGGCCCGGATGGACAAGGGCCAGATGCGCTGCGACGTGAACCTGTCGCTGCGTCCCCACGGGACCGAGAAGTTCGGTACCCGAAGCGAGACGAAGAACGTGAACTCGCTGCGTTCCGTGGAGCGTGCGGCCCGGTTCGAGATCCAGCGCCACGCGGCGGTGCTCTCCTCCGGCGGCACGATCGTGCAGGAGACCCGGCACTTCCACGAGGAGGACGGCTCCACCACCTCCGGCCGCATCAAGGACAACGCCGAGGACTACCGGTACTTCCCGGAGCCCGACCTGGTCCCCGTCGCCCCGTCCCGCGAGTGGGTCGAGGCGCTGCGTGCCGGTCTGCCGGAGCTGCCGCTCGCGCAGCGCAACCGGCTGATCGAGGAGTGGGGCATCACCGCCCACGACATGCAGTCGATCCGCAACGCCGCGGCCGTCGGCCCGATCGTCGCCACGATCAACGCCGGGGCGGACTCCACGTCGGCCCGCAAGTGGTGGATGGGCGAGCTGGCCCGCTCCGCGAACGAGCAGGGCGTCGAGCTCGGCGAGCTGCCCATCACGCCGGAGCAGGTGGCGCGCGTGTCGGAGCTGGTCGCCAAGGGCGACCTGAACGACAAGCTGGCCCGCCAGGTCATCGACGGCGTCCTCAAGGGCGAGGGCACGCCCGACGAGGTCGTCGAGAAGCGCGGCCTGAAGGTCGTCTCCGACGAGGGCGCGCTGACCACGGCCGTGGAGGAGGCGATCGCGGGCAACGCCGCGATCGCGGACAAGATCCGCGGTGGCAAGGTCGCCGCCGTCGGCGCGCTCGTGGGCGCCGTCATGAAGGCGACCCGGGGCCAGGCCGACGCGGCCCGCGTCAAGGAACTGATCCTGGAGAAGCTGGGCGTCAGCGAAGGCTGAGTGGGTCTTTCCCGGAGGGGCTGGGCACGTCCAGCCCCTCCGGCGTTTGAGGAGCGGGGTCCGGGGCGGAGCCCCGTGGAACGGAGCAGCACCCTTTGAGTACGACCTCGGCCGAAGTGCTGGCCGTCACCCTCCTCCTGCTCACCCTCGCCTTCGCGGTGGTCCGTCCCCGCAACTGGCCGGAGGCCGTCGTAGCCGTACCGGCCGCCGCGGTCGCCGTGGCCACCGGCAGCGTCAGCGTCACCCACGCCTGGGCCGAGACGAAGGACCTGCTCCCGGTCGTCGGCTTCCTTGCCGCGATCCTCCTCCTCGCGCAACTCTGCGCCGACGAGGGCCTGTTCAGGGCCGCCGGCGACGCCGTGGCCCGCGCCTGCCACGGCAGCCCGACCCGGATGCTCGGCGGAGTCTTCGCCGTGGCCGCCGCCGTCACCGCCGTACTGAGCCTGGACGCCACCGTCGTCCTGCTCACCCCGGTCGTCTTCGCCACGGCCGCCCGGATCGGCGCCCGCCCGCGCCCGCACGTCTACGCGAGCGCCCACCTCGCCAACTCGGCGTCCCTCCTGCTGCCCGTCTCCAACCTGACGAACCTGCTGGCCTTCGCCGCGAGCGGGCTCACCTTCCTGCGCTTCGCCGGGCTGATGGCGCTGCCGTGGCTGGTCGCGATCGCCGTCGAGTACGCGGCGTTCCGGCGCTACTTCGCCGACGACCTGGCCGCCCCGGCGCACGAGCCCGACGCCGAGGCGCCCACCGGCGTCCCGGTGTTCACGCTGACCGTGCTGGCGCTCACCCTCGTGGGTTTCGTCGTCACGTCCTTCGCCGGGATCGAACCGCTGTGGGCGGCACTCGCGGGCGCCGCCGTCCTGGGCGCCAGGGCGCTCGCCCGGCGCCACAGCACCCCCGGCGAACTGCTCAAGGCCGCCAACCTGCCCTTCTGCGTCTTCGTCCTCGCCCTCGGCATCGTGGTCAAGGCCGTCGTCGACAACGGCCTCGGCGACGCCATAGGGCGCCTCCTGCCCGACGGCTCGTCGCTGCCCGCGCTGCTCGCGATCGCCGGTGTGGCCGCGGTGCTCGCCAACCTCATCAACAACCTGCCCGCGATCCTCGCCCTGCTGCCCGTGGTCGGCCCGGCCGGTCCCGGCCCGGTGCTCGCCGCGCTGATCGGCGTGAACCTGGGGCCGAACCTCACCTACGTAGGCTCGCTCGCGACCCTGCTGTGGCGGCGCATCGTGCACGCCCACGGCACCGAACCGGAGCTGGGGGAGTTCACCCGGCTCGGGCTGCTGACCGTGCCCGCGACGCTGCTCGCCTCGACCGTCGCGCTCTGGGCCGGACTCGCGCTCCTCGGCTAGCAGTTGGACCTTTGTCACGGACGCTTGGACGTTTACGTCTTGGCTGGTTCTCGTACTTCCCAGGGACATCTGGCCTCGCTACCGTCCCCGCCGAAAGAGTCAATGGGTCGGTAGCAGACCATTACGCGCGGAGGTCCCCGTGTCCCCGGAGTCCCCGGAGTTGTCCCGCAGACGCCTGATGGCCGTCGGAGGAGGCGCGCTCGGCGTCGCCGCCGTCGGGTCGTTCCTGCCGCCCTCCCTCCAACAGGCCCTCGCCGCACAGGCCGAGGCGGGGGCGCCGCCCCGCGGCGGCCTCGACGCCGTCGAGCACGTCGTCATCCTGATGCAGGAGAACCGGTCCTTCGACCACTACTTCGGCACCCTGCGCGGCGTGCGCGGCTTCGGCGACCGCAACGCGATCCGGCTGCCCAGCGGCAAGAGCGTTCTGGAGCAGCCGGGCGCGCTGCGCACCGTCCTGCCGTTCCCGGTCCGCGAGGCCGCCGCGACGCAGAAGAAGGACCTCCAGTACATCGGCGCCCTCGACCACTCGTGGTCCGGCGGCGCCAAGGCCTGGCACGACGGCTGGCACGACGGGTGGATCACCGCGAAGACCGCGGCCACCATGGCGTACTACACGCGCGAGGACATCCCCCTGCACTACGAGCTCGCCGACACCTTCACGGTCTGCGACGCCTACCACTCCTCGATCCACTCCTCCACCAGCCCCAACCGCAACCACCTGTGGAGCGGCAAGACCGGCTACGAGGCGAACGGCAACCGGGCCGTCGGCAACGACGCGTACGACGAGGGCACCCACCCCGGCTACGACTGGGGCACGTACGCCGAGCGCCTGGAGAAGGCCGGCGTGAGCTGGCGGACGTACACCGAGTGGGAGAACTTCACCGACAACCAGATCGAGTTCTTCACCACCTTCAAGGCGATCGCGAAGAAGGTCCTCGCCGGGACCGGCCTCACCTACATGGAGGCCTTCTACGCGAAGGTCCGCGACGCCAAGGACGACGCCGAGCGCGCGACGCTGCTGGCCGGCCTCGACAAGGGCGTCGCCACGCTCACCAAGAGCGAGCGGTCGCTGTTCGAGCGCGCGCTGCGCCGCGTGCCCACCGGGAAGCTCGCCGAGACCTTCGCGGCCGACGTCGCCGCCGGGAAGCTGCCCCGCGTCTCCTACCTCGTGCCGTCCGCCGTCGACTCCGAGCACCCCTCCGTGTCGTCGCCGATCCACAGCGCGACCATCGTCTACAAGGTCCTCGACGCCCTCGCCTCGCACCCCGACGTGTGGCGCAGGACCGCCGTCTTCATCAACTACGACGAGAACGACGGCTTCTTCGACCACGTGCCGCCGCCGGTGCCGGGCGCCGACGTGACCGAGGAGCACTGGAAGGGCCTGCCCACCGGGCTCGGCGTGCGGGTGCCGATGCTGGTCGTCTCGCCGTGGACCGTGGGCGGCTACGTGTGCTCGGAGGTCTTCGACCACACCTCGGTGATCCGCTTCCTGGAGCAGTGGACCGGGGTGCGCGAGCCCAACATCGGGGCGTGGCGCCGCCAGGTCACCGGCGACCTCACCGGCGCCTTCGACTTCAAGCACGCAGCGCGCCGGCCCTCCGTCGAGCAGCCGGGCCCGGTCCCGGAGTTCAGCGGCCGCTGGGCCCCGCAGCCGCCCCTGAACCAGACGATGCCCGAGCAGGAGCCCGGCAGCAGGCCCGCCCGCCCGCTGCCGTACCAGCCGGACGCCTGGGTGCGGACGGCCGACGGGAAGCTGACGCTGCACCTCGACAACTCCGGCCGCTCCAGCGCGCACTTCGCGCTCTACCCGTACGCGGGCGAGTTCACGGCGCCGCTCCACGTCGACGTCGTACGGGAGGCGGCCGTGGCCGTGCCCGTCCGGGACGGCGCCTACGACTTCGTGGTGACCGGGCCGAACGGCTTCCGGCGCGAGTTCCGGGGCCGGGTGGACGCCGGGGCCGACGTCACGACCACCGTGGACGCGCGGGCCCGTGCGCTCCGGATCCGGCTGCGCGCCACGGGGGACACGGCACGGACGTTCACCGTGGGGAAGCGGACCGTCACCGTGCGGGCCGGGCGGACGGTGACCGTCGTGCACGACGCGGGCAAGGAGCACGGCTGGTACGACGTCGAGGTCGCCACGGCCGGCCCGGACGGAACGGACGGCCCGTACCGGCGGCTCATGGGGCACATCGAGAACGGACGGCCCAGCGTCTCGGGCTGACCGACGCCTCGTGTGAGTAAGCGCACGAAAGCGACAAACGATCACGTCTGACTGCAAGAGTGTCTGGCCATTGCTCATGTGTTCTTTGCGGGCTGTTCAGGCGATCACCGACTGTTCCCGATAAAGATCCACGAAACACCCAGGGAGCACGTCCGTGGCCGCACTCGCACGCTGGTGTGTCAGTCATCGGCTCGTCGTCGTTCTGCTGTGGCTGCTCGCCCTCGGCGGGACCAGCGCGGCGGCCGCGGTCGCCGGGTCCGCGTACTCGAACGACTACGAGGCACCCGGCACCGAGTCCGGCCGCGCCACCCAGCTCCTGGACGAGGGCTTCCACGGCCTCGGCGGCGACAGCGACACCGTCGTCTGGCACATCGACGGCTCCACGGTGCGCGCCGCCGACGTCGAGACCACCATGAGCAACGCGGTGGACGAGATCGGCAAGCTGCCGGGCGTCTCGTCGGTCGGCTCCCCGTACGAGGCGGCCGGCGCCGCCCAGATCAGCGCCGACGGCCACACCGCGTACGCCACGGTCACCTTCGACCAGCAGGCCGACGACATCCCGAAGGACCAGGCCAGGGCCGTCGTGGACACGGCGCTCGACGCCGAGAACCACGGCCCGGACGGGCTGCAGGTCGAGCTCGGCGGCAGCGCCGTCGCGCTCACCGAGTCGACGTCCGCGCACACCTCGGAGATCGTCGGCGTCGTCGTCGCGGCCGTCGTCCTGTTCCTCGCCTTCGGCTCCCTCGCGGCGGCCGCGCTGCCCATCGCCACCGCACTGGTCAGCGTCGGCACCGCGTACGCGGGCATCGTGCTGCTCGGACACGCCATGACCGTCGCGGACTTCGCGCCGATGCTCGGCATGCTCGTCGGGCTGGGTGTCGGCATCGACTACGCGCTGTTCATCGTGACCCGGCACCGCAAGGGCCTCAAGCGCGGACTGCCGGTGGCGGTCGCCGCCGAACGGGCGGTCGCCACCACCGGCCGCGCCGTCGTCTTCGCGGGCGCCACCGTCTGCATCGCCCTCCTCGGCATGCTCATCCTCCGGCTCAGCTTCCTCAACGGGGTCGCCATCGCCGCCTCCGTGACCGTGCTGCTCACCGTCGCCGCGTCGGTGACGCTGCTGCCCGGCCTGCTCTCGTTCATCGGGATGCGCGCCCTGTCGCGGCGCGAGCGGCGCCGGCTCGCCGAGCACGGGCCCGAGCCGGAGCTGCCCACCGGGCTCGCCGCCCGCTGGGCCGCCTTCGTCGAGCGCCACCCCAAGCTCCTCGGCGGCATCGCCCTCGCCGTGATCACGGTCCTCGCGCTGCCGATGATGTCGCTGCACCTGGGCACCTCCGACCAGGGCAACAACCCGAAGTCGGCCACCACCCGGCAGGCCTACGACCTGCTGGCCGACGGCTTCGGACCCGGCGTGAACGGGCCGCTCACCCTCGTCACCGAGGTCGACGGCGCCCAGGACAAGGCCGCCCTGACCGAGCTGACCGGCGCCCTGCGGACCACCGACGGCGTCGCCTCCGTCTCCCCGATCACCTACAACGCCGACGACAGCACCGCCTACCTCACCGTCGTCCCGACCTCCGCCCCGCAGTCCGAGCAGACCAGCGCGCTCGTCGACCGGCTGCGCACGGACGTCGTCCCGGACTCCGGACTCGACGCGCAGATCGGCGGCGTCACCGCCAGCTACGACGACTTCGCCGAGGTCATCGTCGGCAAGCTGCCCCTGTTCGTGGGCGTCGTGGTCGGACTCGGCTGCCTCCTGCTGCTCCTCGCCTTCCGCTCGATCGGCATCCCGCTCAAGGCCGCCGCGATGAACATCGCCGCCGTCGCCGCCGCCTTCGGCGTCGTCGTCGCGATCTTCCAGTGGGGCTGGGGGAGCGAACTGCTCGGGCTCGGCCGCTCGGGGCCCATCGAACCCTTCCTGCCCGTGATCATGGTGTCGGTCCTGTTCGGGCTCTCCATGGACTATCAGGTGTTCCTGGTGAGCCGGATGTACGAGGAGTGGCTGGAGACCGGCGACAACCGGCGGGCCGTGCGGGTCGGGCTCGCCGAGACCAGCCGCGTGATCAACTCGGCCGCCGTGATCATGATCTCGGTCTTCCTGGCCTTCGTGCTCAGCGGGGACCGGGTGATCGCGATGTTCGGCATCGCGCTCGCGGTCGCCGTCGCCGTCGACGCGTTCATCCTGCGGACGCTCCTGGTGCCGGCCCTGATGCACCTGCTCGGCGGCGCCAACTGGTGGCTGCCCAAGTGGCTCGACCGGCGCCTGCCCCGCCTCAGCATCGAGCCGCCGGAGTGCCGGGCCGCCGCGGATGCGAGGATCCCGGGACAGCGCGGCACCGTCGCCGAGCTGGACGATCTGCTGGCGAAGGAGCCTGATGTACGCGATATCCCTGGGTGACGACGGCGCCGAACTGCGTCCCCTCGACCCCTGGCGCGCCGAGGAGTTCCTGGCGCACCTCGACCGCGGCCGGGACTTCATCGGGCAGTTCATCCCCTTCGGCTCGAAGGCCACCGACGTCGCCTCCGCCCGCGCGACCCTCCAGCGGTACGCCGACATGCGCTGCGCCGACACCGGCGGGCTCCACGGCATCTGGCTGGACGGAAAGCTGGTCGGCGGTGTGCTCACGCTGAACGTCGACGCGGAGCTCGGCAACGCCGAGGTCGGCTGCTGGCTGGAGCCCGCCGCGTCCGGCCGCGGTCTGGTCACCCGCGCCATGCGCCTCCTGATCGACTCGCTCGTCGAGCAGCGCGGTTTCCACCGGGTGGAATGGGTGGCCGCGTCCGGCAACACGCCGAGCCTGAACGTCGCCCGCCGCCTCGGATTCACCCAGGAAGGCGTGCACCGCGAGGCCCGTCCGTGGCGCGGGATCCGCCATGACCTGGAGGTCTGGTCCGTGCTCGCGCCGGAGTGGCGCAGCGCACGCGACGGACACAAGAAACGTTAAGAGACCTCTCAGACTCCGTCCGTACGGTGCGCAGCATGACTACGAAGACTGATGCGCAGCGCGACGCCGAGGTTGCGGAGGAGACGGCCGTCACGGAGGGGGCCGAGGCCGCCGCCGAACAGACGGAGACGGCCGAGCAGACGGAGAAGGCCGAGAAGACCGGGAAGGCGGACACGGCCGAGCCGGTGGACCGGGCGGAGGCCGAGGCCGCTGCCGGTGACGCCGATGGCGCCGCCGCCGACGCCGATGACGACGCGGCGGAGGCCGCCGCCGAGGCCGAGCTCGCCGCTCTGGCCGAGGCCGAGGCCCAGTCCGGCCCGTCCGGCGTCGGCCAGGGCGCCGGCGCCATCGTGTCCGTGGCCCTCGGCATCGTCGCCCTCAGCGGCAGCTGGCTCGGCACGATCGCCTCGGCCCGCGAGTCGCTCATCGGCCAGCTCAACACCTCGCAGTCCGCGAGCGTCGCCCAGCAGGTCTCCGAGGTCTACGGCGACTCCTGGCACGCCGCCGCCGTGGTCGGCGGGACCATCTCGCTCATCGCCCTGCTGGTCGGCGCGTTCGTGCTGGTCAAGCCCGCGTTCGGCGTCCCCGGCAAGCCGCAGGCGCTGTGGATCAGGTCGACCGCGTGGGCCGGCGTCTCGCTCGCCGTCCTCGGTCTGCTGCTCGCCGTGGCCAAGTACTCGGACATCCTTCTGGGCCTGCCGAAGACCAGCTGAGGCCCCGCCTAAGGCGGTGAGCCCCCGGACCGGGGGTACCTAAGGCCCCTCAGGCGGGGGCTAAGGCATCCCCGCCCCAGGAGATCCGGCACTCTCCCGATGTGCCGCACCCCCCTGGGAGACGAATCTTGAGGCATCGCAGGGAACACCCCGCGAGACCGACAGGGATCGTCACCAGGGAGACGGCATGTTCGAGTACGAGCTTCACCAGGTCCGCGCCGCCGAGCTCATCCGGGAGGCCGACAACTACCGACTGGCCCGCGAGGCGCGCGCGGCCCGCAAGTCCCGCCGCCCGCAGGGCGGTTCGGACAGCCAGGACGCCGAGGGGCGGGTGAGTACCCACCGCCCGCGTCGGCACCGTGCCGCGCGCACCGCGTGAGCGCGGCACCCCGGCACGGGGGAGCGGGGGAGGACGGACTGCCTGCCGTCCTCCCCTTTCCGCTTTCCCCCGTGCCGTCGCAGGCCGCGCCGCCCGCCCAGGGCCGCCGCGCACCGGCTTCGCCCGCCGCTGAAATCGCTGCCCAGGTCACGTATTCGTGTGCGATGCTCGGCGACGTGGAGACCAGGTCCGTCAGCCCGGTGTTCGTCGGTCGCTCCGACGAGCTGGGCATACTGAACACCGCCCTCGAGCGAGCCGCCGCCGGTGAACCCCAGGCGCTGCTGCTCGGTGGCGAAGCCGGCGTAGGCAAGACGCGACTCGTCGAGGAGTTCGCCGCCGAGGCCTGCAAGCAGGGCGCCGTTGTCGTCACCGGCGGCTGCGTCGAGATCGGCGCCGACGGGCTGCCCTTCGCCCCCTTCTCCACCGCCCTGCGCTCCCTGCGCCGCACCCTGCCCGCCGAGGTCGACGCGGCAGCGGCCGGCCGGGAGGACGAACTGGCCAGACTGCTCCCCGAGTTGGGCGACCGGACCGTGCCGGGATCGGACGCACGCGGCGACGAGAGCGCCACCGCCCGCCTCTTCGAACTCACCGGGCGCCTCCTGGAACGCGTCGCCGCCGAGCGCACCGTCGTGGTCGTGCTCGAAGACCTGCACTGGGCCGACGCCTCCACCCGGCACCTGCTCTCCTACCTCTTCCGCACCCTGCGCAACGGCCGCCTCGCCGTCGTCGCCACCTACCGCGCCGACGACGTCCACCGCCGCCACCCGCTGCGCCCCCTCCTCGCCGAACTCGACCGGCTGCGCACCGTGACCCGGATCGAGCTCGGCCGCCTCAGCCGCGAAGAGGTCGCCCGCCAGGTCGCCGGGATCATGGCCGCCGAACCCGACCGCGCCGTCGTCGACGACATCTTCCGCCGCTCCGACGGCAACGCCTTCTTCGTCGAGGAACTCGCCGTCTCCGCCGCCGAGGGCTGCGCCACGGGCCTGACCGACTCGCTGCGCGACGTCCTCCTCGTCCGCGTCGAGTCGCTGCCCGAGGACGCCCAGCGCGTCGCCCGGATCTGCGCCGAGGGCGGCTCCACCGTCGAGTACCCGCTGCTCGCCGCCGTCGCCCGGCTCGGCGAGGACGACCTCATCGAGGCGCTGCGCGCCGCCGTCGGCGCCAACATCCTGCTCGCCTCCACGGACGGCGACGGCTACCGCTTCCGCCACTCCCTGGTCCGCGAGGCCGTCAGCGACGACCTGCTGCCCGGCGAGCGCTCCCGCATCAACCGCCGCTACGCCGAAGCCCTCGAGGACGACCCCGCCCTGGTCCCCGCCGAGGCCCGCGTCATGCGCCTGGCCAGCTACTGGTACCACGCCCACGACGCGGCGAAGGCCCTGCCCGCCGTCCTCGACGCCTCCGTCGAGGCCCGCCGCCGGCACGCCTACTCCGAGCAGCTCCGGCTCCTGGAGCGGGCGATGGAGCTGTGGGACGAAGCACCCGAGGAGATCCGCGCGCAGCTGCGGATGGGCGACTACGCGGTCGCCTATCTCTCCTGCGGCTGCGACCCCGCCGAGACCCGCCTCGACTACCTCGACCTGATGGCCGAGGCAGCCGCCGCCGGACGCCTCTGCGGGGAGCGGGAGCGCGCCCTCAAGATCGGCAAGCGCGCGATCCGCATCCTGGACGAGGCCGCGGCCGGCGGCGCCGCCGACCCGCTGCGCCTCGCCTGGTTCTGGATCCAGCGCTCCCGGATCATCTCCCACATCGCCCGCGGCAACGGCTGGGACGAGATCGCCAAGGCCCAGGAACTGGTCCGCGGCCTGCCCCCGTCCGCCGTGCACGCCGAGGTCCTCGCGCACGCCGCGGCCTGGGGCATGCTGCACAACCCGGGCGGCGAGACCCTCGCCGCCGCCGAACGGGCCGTCGAGTACGCCCAGATGGTCGGCGACGACGAGACCGAACTGCACGCCCGCCTCATCCGCGGCGGCCTCCTCGTCGACGCCGGCTCCATCGAGCAGGGCTTCGCCGAGATGTACGCCGTGCGCGACCGCTCCGCCGAACTCGGCCTGATGGCCCGGATCAGCAACGTCAACGTCAACCTCCCCTCCCACCTGGAAGGCGCCGGCCGCTCCGCCGAAGCCGTCCGGATCTGCGACGAGGGCGTCGAGCTGTGCCGCCGGTTCGGCCTCACCGACACCAAGGCCTGGGTCCGCTCCAACCAGGCCGAGTCCCTCGTCTCGCTCGGCCGCTGGGACGACGCCGTCAAGGCCGCGAACTGGACGTCCCGCTTCGCCCTGAGCGACAAGCCGCGCGCCACGGCCACCACCCACCTCGCGTCCGTCGCCCTCGGCCGCGGCGCCTTCCAGGAGGCCACCGACCACCTCGCCGCCGCCCGCCGGTACTTCGGCACCCACGATCCCCAACCCCAGCACGACCTCCCCCTCGCCCACCGCGCCATCGAACTCGCCGCCGCCCAGGGCCGCCTGCTCGACGCCCGCGCCGAACTCGACCGCCTCGTCACCGCCGGCCTGCCGCCCTCCCTGCAGCGCTACATCTGGCCCCTGCTGCTCGCCGCCGCCGAGGCCGAGGCCGACGCCCGCGGCCTGCCCGCCGCCGACGCCGGCCGCGCCGAGGCCGTCGCCCGCATCCGGGACGCCGCCAAGCGCCAGGCCACCCCGGTCCCCGTCTGGCAGGCGTACGAACTGTGGGTCCGCACCGAGCTCCTGCGTGCCGAGGGCCGCGTCACCCCCGACGACTGGTCCGCCACCGTCACCGCCCTCGAACCCGTCGACCGCCCCTACGACCTGGCCCGCGCCCGCACCCGCCTCGCCGACTCCCTCCTCGCCAGGGCCGAGGGCGACGACCGCGACCGCGCCACCGAACTGCTCCGCCTCGCCTCCGCCGTCGCCGACCACCTCGGCGCCCGCCCGCTCGCCGAGTCGGTCGCCCTGCTCGCCCAGCGCGCCCGGCTCAGCCTCACCCGCGACGTGCCGCGCCCGGACGGCCCGGCCGACCCCGCCGAGGACTTCGGCCTCACCAGCCGCGAACGGGACGTCCTCCGCCTCGTCACCGCCGGCCGCAGCAACCGGCAGATCGCCGAGGAGCTCTTCATCTCCCCTAAGACCGCCAGCGTCCACGTCTCCAACATCCTCGCCAAGCTGGGCGTCGCCGGCCGCGGCGAGGCGGCGGCCCTGGCCCACCGGCTGCGCCTCTTCCCCCAGCCGACCGCCTGAGCCCGCCCGCAGGGGCCTCCCGTACGCTGGACGGGAGGCTCGGCCAGGACCCCTGGAGGCGCAGTGTTCAACATGTTCGAGGAACTGTTCGCCCCTGGCCGCAAGCACACCAACGACGAGCGCAAGCGCCTGGAGCTCACCCGCGTCGACCTCAACGACGGTGATCCCGGCCGTGGCCCCATAGACCTCACCTCGGGCAAGGTCGTCGTACGCGTCCAGCAGCGGGACGCACCCGATGAGGACGATCACGCCGATGGCCGTGACGGCGGAGATGGTGGTGACGGTGGTGACGGCCACCCTGAGCACGGCGAGGACGGCGAGCGCGGCGAAGATGTCGCCGGCCCGAGTGGTCCGGGTGCCGTCAGCTGACCTTCAGCTCCAGAATCCGGTCGTCCCCCTTCCCCGGCGTGCCCCGTGTGTCCGTCTCGCTCGTGACCAGCCACAGCTTGTCGCCGCCCGCCGCGACCACCGTGCGCAGCCGCCCGTACTTCCCCTCCAGGAACGCCTGCGGATCGTGTGCCGCCTTGGTGCCGTCCAGCGGGACCCGCCACAGCCGCTCACCGCGCAGGCCCGCCATCCAGATCGACCCTGCCGCGTAGGCGATCCCGCTGGGTGAGGCGTCCTGGGTGTGCCACTGGGCGATCGGGTCGTGGAACCCGGAGCCGCCGCCCTTGCCCTCGGCGTCCGGCCAGCCGTAGTCGTCCCCCGCCACGATGTTGTTCAGCTCGTCCCAGGTGTCCTGGCCGAACTCCGAGGCCCACAGCCGCTTGTCCTTGTCCCAGGCCAGGCCCTGCACATTGCGGTGCCCGTACGAGTACACCGGAGAGTCGCCGAACGGATTGCCCGGGGCGGGCTCGCCCTCCGGCGTCAGCCGCAGGATCTTTCCGCCCGTGGACTTCTTGTCCTGCGCCAGCTCCGTCTTGTACGTCTCGCCCGTGCCCACGTACAACAGGTCGTCGGGGCCGAAAGCGATCCGCCCGCCGTTGTGGTTCGTGCCCTTGGGGATGCCCTTGAACACCGTGTCCGGCGCGCCCAGCTGCTCACCGGCCGGCTTCTTCTCGTCGTACTGCATGCGCGCGATGCGGTTGTCCGATTCCGTCGTGAAGTACGCGTACACCATGTGGTCCGACGCGTACGAAGGGGAGAGCGCGAGGCCGAGCAGTCCGCCCTCGCCCGCCGGCGCCACCCCGGGGACCGAGCCGAGCTCCGTCTTCTTCCCGGTCTTCGTGTCGACCCGGGTGATCGTGCCCTCGTCACGCGACGAGACCAGCAGACCTCCCTCGGGCAGCGGGGCCAGGCCCCACGGCGACTTGAGGTCCTCGGTGACCGTGCGCACGACGCTCACCGAGCCCTTCGCCGGCGGCACGTCGTCCGACTTCGGCGCGGCGGAGCCGCCCGGATCGCTCGCACTCGGCGCGGAACTCTTGTCGGTGCTCGACTGCCCGTCGTCGCCGGAGGAGCATCCGGCCGTGAGCAGGAGCGTGGCACAAGCGGCCAGGGCCACGGTGGGCCGCACAGCTGGACGAAGCACGATCAGGATCCCTTCGACGCGAGGTTCTACTGTTCATACACCGCTCGCGCCGCCCAGGTTCCCGATCTCCACGCACACAATCCGGCCAGACGGCAGCCGGGGACGACTGCCGGTGCCGACGACGACAGCCGGCGGGCGGGCCGGTGGCCGCGGAGGTCAGTCCCACGACCCCCGCGCCGTCGGCAGCTCCGCGAGCTCCGCCAAGTCCGCGTCCGTCAGCCGCAGTTCGGCCGCCGCCGCGTTCTCCCGCGCCCACCGCTCGTGCTTGGCGCCGGGCACCGGCACCACGTTCCGCCCGCGCGAGAGCACCCAGGCGAGCGCCACCTGCGCCGGCGTCACGTCGTCGCCGTGCCGTGCCGCCACCCGGCGCAGACCCACCACGACCGGCTGGTTCGCGGCCATCATCTCGGCGGTGAACCGGGGGTGCCGGGCCCGCACGTCGTCCGGCTCGAAGCCCTGCCCCGGCGTCAGCGTCCCGGACAGGAACCCGTTGCCGAGCGGCATCGCCGCCAGGAACCCGACGCCCCGCGCCGTGCACCACGGCAGCAGCGCCTCCAGCGCCTCCGGCGACCACACCGACAGCTCGGCCATCACCGAGCTCACCGGGAACACCTGCTGGATCCGCTCCAGCTGCCGGATCGTTCCGGCATGCAGTCCGGCCCGGCCGTCGCGGCGCGCGGCCCGCGCGCCGACCGCGCACAGCCCCAGCGAGCGCACCTTGCCCGCGCCCACCAGGTCCGCCATCGCGCCCCAGGTCTCCTCGACCGGCACCTCGGGGTCGGCCCGGTGCAACTGGTAGAGGTCGATGACGTCCGTCTGCAGACGCCGCAGCGACGCGTCGCAGGCCCGCTTCACGTAGCCGGGACGGCCGTTGGCGACGATGTGCTGCTCACCGACCAGCAGGCCCACCTTGGTCGACACGAACGCGTCCGCGCGCCGTTCCTTCAGGACGCGGCCGAGCAGCAGCTCGTTGGTGAACGGCCCGTACATGTCCGCGGTGTCGAGGAGCGTGCACCCCGTGTCCAACGCGGCGTGCACGGTGCGCAGGGACTCCTCGCCGCGCTGCCGTGAGCCGGTGTACGCCCAGCTCATCGGCATGCAGCCGAGTCCGACTGCCCCCACTTCGAGTGCCGCCGCGCCGATCGCCTTGCGCTCCACCTGCTCGTGACCCTCCCTGGCCCCCCTGGCCCTCCCCGTCAGAGGTCACCAACCTAACCTCTGCACGTCGGCACGTCTGACATAGCCTCCTGACCATGACTGATGATGTATGGCTGCCCTTCCCCGCCGACGAGGTTCCGGGGCTCCCCGAGGGGCTCAACTACCGTTTCTGGAACGGTGAGCCCGACTACCCCGCGGACCCCGCCGACTGCGCGTACTACGTCGTCCCCTACATGAAGCCCCCGGGCGTCGGGGTGCGACCGCTGCCCGAGATGACCTCCGTACGCGCCGTGCAGACGCTCTCCGCGGGCGTCGACCACGTACAGGGCGGCCTCAAGTACCTGCGTCCTGGCGTTCAGTTGTGCAATGCGCGCGGGGTGCACGACGCGAGCACCGCCGAGCTCGCGCTCACCCTGATCCTCGCCTCCTTGCGCGGCGTTCCCGACTTCGTGCGCGGGCAGGACCTGGGGGAGTGGCGATCCGGGTTCCGTCCGGCGCTCGCCGACAAGAGCGTCCTGATCGTCGGCTACGGCGCCATCGGTTCCGCGATCGAGGACCGGCTCGTCCCCTTCGAGGTCGCGCCCGTCGTGCGCGTCGCGCGCTCCGCCCGCACGACGGAGCGCGGTCCCGTGCACCCGCTCTCCGACCTTCCGGCGCTGCTGCCCGAGGCCGACGTGGTCATCCTGGTGACCCCGCTCACCGAGGACACCCGCGGCCTCGTGAACGCCGCCTTCCTCGCCCGGCTCAAGGACGGCGCCCTCCTGGTGAACGTCGGCCGCGGCCCCGTCGTCGACACCAAGGCGCTCCTCGCCGAACTGGAGAGCGGCCGGATCCGCGCGGCACTTGATGTCACAGATCCCGAACCGCTGCCCCGGGACCACCCGTTGTGGCAGGCTCCGGGAGTGCTCATCTCCCCGCACGTCGGCGGTCCGACGTCCGCCTTCATGCCGCGGGCCAAGAGGCTTCTCGCCACACAGCTCACTCGGTTCGCGGCAGGGGAGCCGCTCGACAACGTCGTGCTCACCGTCGGTTGACACCGGTCGACAGCAGCCCCACCGGCCCCACGGACAACCCCCGTGCGGTCGCTCGCCGTTGGGCGCCCACGCTCCGCGCCCGTCCGGCTGCACCCAGTGCCCGCATCTCCGCTGGTCGTCACGGAGAGTAGAGGAACTATGTCCCTGAGTGACGAGACTGGTGTATCGTCCCGACTGGGGCAGCGCCGCGCAGCACGCGGCGCCGGGGATGAGTGACGGACTGCGAGGGGGGCGACGGGCGATGCACGGCCTATGGGCGAACGATCCGACGCGACGGGGCCACCGACGGGGACCCTCACGCGCACCGATGCACGGGCGAAGTCCCGGCTGCCGCAGGAGCCATGCCCACCGGAGCGGCCCGCGCGGCGGCCGCAGGAGGCATCCGCACACCGGGCAGGGCAAGCGGGACAGGGGAGCGGCCCGACGGACCGAGGCGGCCCGGTGACCGCCCACCCGCCGCCGGGCACCGCGCTGGGTGCCGCGCTGCACCCCGGCGGCCCGTTGTCGATGCGCGCGCAGGGGCGCGGTGGCGGCATGGGGACCCAGGTGGTGCTCGCCCTGCTGTGCACGGGGTATGCCACGGGATCGGCGCTCGGCTGGGGTTCCGAGGAACTCGCCCTGTTCATGGGCGACTTCGGCCTCAGCGTCGCGGCCTTCGTCGCCGCCGTGTCGAACTTCCTGTTCGCCCGGAGCAGCCGCAGCCGCTTTCGACCCGCCTGGCTCCTGTTCGCGCTCTCCTCCCTCATGGCAGCGCTCGGTAACGGGGTGTGGGGCTGGTACGAGGTGGTGCTGCGCCTGCCGGTGCCCAGCCCGAGCCTCGCCGACCTGTTCTTCCTCTGCTTCGCACCACCCGCGATCATCGGCCTGCTGGTCCTCGCCAAGCGGCCCGTGACGAAGGCCGGCTGGATCTGCCTCGCGCTCGACGCCTGGCTCATCGCCGGATCGCTGATCACCCTCTCCTGGAGCCTCGCCCTCGCGCACACCGCCGAGTTCGAGGGGCAGAGCGTCACCCGCACCGCGCTCTCCCTCGCGTACCCGCTGCTGGACATCGCCCTCGTCAGCATGGTCCTCGCGCTGCACTTCCGCCGCTCGCCCGGCAACCGCACGGCGGTGAACACCGCGATCGGCGCCCTCGCGCTGACCGTCATGTGCGACGCCCTGTTCACCTCGCCCCTGCTGCACGCCAGTTACCGCTCGGGGGAGATCCTCGACGCGGGCTGGTTCGCCGGGTCGCTGCTGCTCGCGTACGCGCCCTGGGTGGGCCCGCGGCACGGGGTGCGGCACGAGGAGCCGCCCAAGGGGCCGGGCGGTCGCTATCAGGTCAGTTACACGCGGCCCATCTCCGGATCGCTGGCCGCGCTCACGCCGTATCTGGCCGCGGCCGTCTGCACGTTGGGGATTCTCTACAACGTCCTGAACGGCCACAGCGTCGACCGGGTCGTGCTCTTCACGGCCTGCACGGTCGTGCTCGCCCTCGTGGTGCGCCAGGGCATCATGCTTCTCGACAACATCACGCTCACCCAGGAGCTGGCGCAGAAGGAGAACCACTTCCGCTCGCTCGTGCAGGGTTCGAGCGACGTCATCATGATCGCCGCGCCGAACGGGATCCTGAGGTACGTCAGCCCGGCCGCCGCAGGGGTCTACGGGCGCGAGGCGGAGGAGCTCGTCGGGTCCGAGCTCGCGTCGATCATCCACCCCGAGGACCTCGGGCGCGTGGTGCACGAGGTGCGCAGATTCCTCGCCGCGAGCCAGATCGAGGAGCCCACCACCCGCATCGAGTGCCGCTTCCGGTCCGGCACCGGAGCCTGGCTGAACGTGGAGTCCACGATCAACCGCCACCACGGCGGCCTGATCCTCAACAGCAGAGACGTCACCGAACGGGTGCGCCTCCAGGCGCAGTTGCAGCACAACGCCGAGCACGACCCGCTCACCGACCTGCCCAACCGGGCCCTGTTCACCAAGCGGGTCAGCCAGGCCCTCACCGGACGGCGGGCCACCGATCACGGCACCGCCGTGCTCTTCATCGACCTCGACGGCTTCAAGCAGGTCAACGACACGATCGGCCACCAGGCGGGCGACGAACTGCTCGTGCAGGCGGCAAGAAGGCTGGCCGACTCCGTACGTTCCGGAGACACCGCGGCTCGTCTCGGCGGTGACGAGTTCGCGGCACTGATCGTCGGAGACGGCGGCAGGGATCACACCGCCAGGGAGCAGCACATCTACGAGCTGGCCGACCGGCTCCGCGTCACCCTGTCCCAGCCCTACTCGATCGACGGGCACGACGACGTGCGCGTCGCGGCCTCCATCGGGGTCGCCTTCGCCGAGACCGACGTCACGGCCGGCGAGCTGCTGCGCAACGCGGACCTGGCGATGTACCGCGCCAAGGCGGCGGGCAAGGGCCGGGTCGAGCTGTACGCGCCGCAGATGCAGGCCGATGTCGTACGGAAGGCGGAGCTCGCCACGCGGCTGCGGTCCGCGCTGCACGACGGCGAGTTCGCCCTGCTCCACCAGCCGATCGTGTCGCTCGACGACGGCCGGATCACGGCGGTCGCCGCGCAGGCCCGATGGCGTTCGGCGCAGGGCATCCTCTTCACCCCCGCCGAGTTCCTGCGCGTGGCCGAGGACAGCGAGCGCACCGCGGAGCTGGGGCGCTGGATGCTGGAGGAGGCCGTCGAGCAGGCCGCGGAGCGGGGGCACAGCGGGCACGCGACGCCGGTCGCCGTCCGGATGAGCGCCCGCAGACTCCTCGACCGCGCCATGCCGCTCGGCTCGATCGAAGCGCTGCTCACCCGGCACGGGCTGCCGTCGGGCGCGCTGATCATCGAGCTCGCGGACAGCGATCCCAGAGTGCCCCTGGAGGAGCTGGAGCGGCGGCTGACGGCGCTGCGCCGACTCGGTGTCCGGATCGCGCTGGACGGATTCGGCAGCGGCTATGCGGCCATCACGGCGCTGCGCAGACTCCCCGTCGACGTACTGAAACTGGACAGATCGCTCGTCGAGGGCGTCGTCGAGTCCGCCCGGCTCCACAAGATCACCAGTGGGCTGCTGCGGATCGCCGGGGACCTCGGGCTGACCTCCGTGGCCGACGGCGTGGACCTGCCCGAACAGGTCGTGGCGCTGCGGGCGATGGGATGCACGCACGGACAGGGCATGGCGTTCTCCGGGCCGCTCGACGAGTACCGGCTGCGCCGCGCGCTCGTCTCGGGAGAGTTCCCCGTGCCCACGGGTCCGGCCGAGCCGGTGTTCGCGGGCGTGCCCGCCCTCCGCTCACATAATGAGACTCCCGTCCCACCTACTTGACACGCACAGTGTGCCGGGGGGAGGGTCAATGCCATGCGCACCCGAATTCTCGTACTTGGAAAGCGCGTCGGCTGAAGCTGGGACCCACCGGGCTGAGATCACGAAGCACCGGAATCCCCAGCAACCGCTCCCGGCGCGCTCCCCTCGCTTGCCTCACGGCACGAGGGGTTTTTTGTTGCACCGGCACAGGACGCAACTCGTAAGACCTCTGCACAAACCTCGCAAAAACCCTCAGCATCGAGAAGAGAATGCCGATGACCGAGCAGGCCACCGGGGCCCACCATCCGCAGCCGCGGCCCCGTTCCGGAGGACAGCAGTCCGCCCCCGTCGAGCACGTCACGGGTGCGAAGTCCCTCATTCGCTCGCTTGAGGAGGTCGGGGTCGACACCGTATTCGGCATTCCCGGCGGCACGATCCTTCCGGCGTACGACCCGATGATGGACTCGAGCCAGGTGCGCCACGTGCTCGTCCGGCACGAGCAGGGTGCGGGGCACGCGGCCACCGGTTACGCGCAGGCCACCGGCAAGGTCGGCGTCTGCATGGCGACGTCGGGCCCCGGTGCCACCAATCTGGTGACGCCGATCGCCGACGCGATGATGGACTCGGTGCCGCTGGTGGCGATCACCGGCCAGGTCGTCTCCAAGGCGATCGGCACGGACGCCTTCCAGGAGGCGGACATCGTCGGTATCACGATGCCGATCACCAAGCACAGCTTCCTGGTCACCAAGGCGGAGGAGATCCCGCAGGCGATCGCCCAGGCGTTCCACATCGCCTCGACGGGTCGCCCGGGTCCGGTCCTCGTGGACATCCCGAAGGACATCCTGCAGACGGAGACGACGTTCTCCTGGCCGCCGCAGCAGGACCTGCCCGGCTACCGCCCGGTGACCAAGCCGCACGCCAAGCAGATCCGCGAGGCCGCGAAGCTGATCACGAGCGCGAAGCGTCCCGTCCTCTACGTGGGTGGCGGCGTCCTCAAGGCGCACGCCACCGCCGAGCTCAAGGTCCTCGCCGAGCTCACCGGAGCGCCCGTCACCACCACCCTGATGGCGCTCGGCGCATTCCCCGACAGCCACCCGCTGCACGTGGGGATGCCGGGCATGCACGGTGCGGTCACCGCCGTCACCGCGCTGCAGAAGGCCGACCTGATCGTCGCCCTCGGTGCCCGCTTCGACGACCGCGTCACCGGCAAGCTGGACAGCTTCGCCCCGTTCGCCAAGATCGTCCACGCCGACATCGACCCCGCGGAGATCGGTAAGAACCGCGCCGCGGACGTGCCGATCGTCGGTGACGCCCGCGAGGTCATCGCCGACCTGATCCAGGCCGTCCAGAAGGAGCACGCCGAGGGCCACCAGGGCGACTACGCCGCCTGGTGGAAGGACCTCAACCGCTGGCGCGAGACCTACCCCCTGGGCTACGACCAGCCCGAGGACGGCTCGCTCTCCCCGCAGCAGGTCATCGAGCGCGTCGGCCAACTCGCCCCCGAGGGAACGATCTTCGCGGCGGGCGTCGGCCAGCACCAGATGTGGGCCGCGCACTTCATCCAGTACGAGAAGCCGGCGACCTGGCTCAACTCCGGCGGCGCCGGGACCATGGGCTACGCGGTGCCCGCCGCCATGGGCGCCAAGGCCGGTGCCCCGGACCGCACGGTCTGGGCGATCGACGGCGACGGCTGCTTCCAGATGACCAATCAGGAACTGACCACCTGCGCCCTGAACAACATCCCGATCAAGGTCGCCATCATCAACAACGGCGCCCTCGGCATGGTCCGGCAGTGGCAGACGCTGTTCTACAACCAGCGCTACTCCAACACCGTGCTGCACAGCGGCCCCGAGGACATCGGCCCCAACAAGGGCACCCGGGTCCCCGACTTCGTGAAGCTGTCCGAGGCGATGGGCTGCTACGCGATCCGCTGCGAGCGCCCCGAGGACCTCGACAAGTGCATCGAGGAGGCGAACTCGATCAACGACCGCCCGGTCGTGATCGACTTCATCGTCCACGAGGACGCCATGGTCTGGCCGATGGTCGCCGCCGGCACCTCGAACGACGAGGTCATGGCAGCCCGGGGGGTCCGCCCCGACTTCGGCGACAACGAAGACGACTGAGCGAGAGAGACAGAGAGACCACCGACATGTCCAAGCACACGCTCTCCGTCCTGGTGGAGAACAAGCCGGGTGTCCTGGCCCGGATCACCGCCCTGTTCTCGCGCCGCGGCTTCAACATCGACTCCCTCGCCGTCGGCGTCACCGAGCACCCCGACATCTCCCGCATCACCATCGTGGTCAACGTGATCGACGCGCTCCCGCTCGAACAGGTCACCAAGCAGCTCAACAAGCTGGTCAACGTCCTGAAGATCGTGGAGCTGGAGACCGGCTCCGCCGTCCAGCGCGAGCTCGTCCTCGCCAAGGTCCGCGCCGACAACGAGACGCGCTCGCAGATCGTCGAGATCGTCCAGCTGTTCCGCGCCAAGACCGTCGACGTGTCGCCCGAGGCCGTCACCATCGAGGCCACCGGATCGAGCGACAAGCTGGAGGCGATGCTCAAGATGCTGGAACCCTTCGGCATCAAGGAGCTCGTCCAGTCCGGGACCATCGCCATCGGCCGCGGCTCGCGCTCCATCACCGACCGGAGCCTGCGCGCCCTCGACCGCAGCGCCTGACCCTGCTCGCATAGCGAGACCCGAAAACTTCCTGTCCTTCTCCCGCCGTACGGTGGGACGCAACACCAGCACACCAAGGAGAACCCCAGTGGCCGAGCTGTTCTACGACGACGACGCCGATCTGTCCATCATCCAGAACCGCAAGGTCGCGGTGATCGGATACGGCTCCCAGGGCCACGCGCACGCGCTGTCCCTGCGTGACTCGGGCGTCGACGTGCGCGTCGGTCTGCACGAGGGCTCCAAGTCCAAGGCGAAGGCCGAGGAGCAGGGCCTGCGCGTGGTCACCCCGGCCGAGGCCGCGGCCGAGGCCGACGTCATCATGATCCTGGTGCCGGACCCGATCCAGGCCCAGGTCTACGAGGAGTCCATCAAGGACAACCTGAAGGACGGCGACGCGCTGTTCTTCGGCCACGGCCTCAACATCCGCTTCGACTTCATCAAGCCCCCGGCCGGCGTGGACGTCTGCATGGTCGCCCCCAAGGGCCCGGGTCACCTGGTGCGCCGCCAGTACGAGGAGGGTCGCGGCGTCCCGTGCATCGCGGCCGTCGAGCAGGACGCCACCGGCAAGGCCTTCGAGCTGGCGCTGTCCTACGCGAAGGGCATCGGCGGCACCCGCGCCGGCGTCATCAAGACGACCTTCACCGAGGAGACCGAGACCGACCTCTTCGGCGAGCAGGCCGTCCTCTGTGGTGGCACCGCCGCCCTGGTGAAGGCCGGTTTCGAGACGCTGACCGAGGCCGGCTACCAGCCGGAGATCGCGTACTTCGAGTGCCTGCACGAGCTGAAGCTCATCGTGGACCTCATGTACGAGGGCGGCCTGGAGAAGATGCGCTGGTCGATCTCCGAGACCGCCGAGTGGGGCGACTACGTCACCGGCCCGCGGATCATCACGGACGCCACCAAGGCCGAGATGAAGAAGGTCCTCGCCGAGATCCAGGACGGCACCTTCGCCCGTGAGTGGATGGCCGAGTACCACGGCGGTCTGAAGAAGTACAACGAGTACAAGACCCAGGACGAGAACCACCTCCTGGAGACCACCGGCAAGGAGCTGCGCAAGCTCATGAGCTGGGTGGACAACGACGAGGCGTAAGTCTCGGGACGACGGGGCCGCGGCACACGCCGCGGCCCCGTTCTCCATAGGTCGTCCACACGGCCGGCCCCGGCTTGTCCACGGCGTCCAGCCACGGACGAGTGATCCTTCCAGGGAGGCGCAAGAGTGCCTCCCGCGCGCCACTACACTGCTGAACTATTCGCGTCGGGCCCACAGCGTCGTGCGTCTTCCACGCGGCCATGCACCCACCCCTCCACCGCTTGCGGCCGTCGGGACGGCCGTCCGCATTGGGACTTGTGAGGACTCACGTGAGCACTGCTGCCAACGGCAAACCCGTCGTACTCATCGCTGAAGAGCTGTCGCCCGCGACCGTCGACGCGCTGGGCCCGGACTTCGAGATCCGCCAGTGCAACGGCGCGGACCGCGCCGAGCTGCTGCCCGCCATCGCCGATGTCGACGCGATCCTGATCCGCTCGGCCACCAAGGTCGACGCCGAGGCGATCGCCGCCGCGAGCAAGCTGAAGGTCGTCGCACGAGCCGGCGTCGGCCTCGACAACGTGGACGTGTCCGCCGCCACCAAGGCCGGCGTGATGGTCGTGAACGCCCCGACGTCGAACATCGTGACCGCCGCCGAGCTGGCCTGCGGTCTCCTCATCGCCACCGCGCGCAACATCCCGCAGGGCTCGCAGGCCCTCAAGGCCGGCGAGTGGAAGCGCAGCAAGTACACGGGTGTCGAGCTCGCCGAGAAGACCCTCGGCGTCGTCGGCCTCGGCCGCATCGGCGCGCTCGTCGCGCAGCGCATGTCCGCCTTCGGCATGAAGGTCGTCGCGTACGACCCGTACGTGCAGCCCGCGCGCGCCGCGCAGATGGGCGTGAAGGTGCTGTCCCTCGACGAGCTGCTCGAGGTCTCCGACTTCATCACCGTGCACCTGCCCAAGACGCCCGAGACGATCGGTCTCATCGGCGACGAGGCGCTGCACAAGGTCAAGCCGTCGGTGCGCATCGTGAACGCCGCGCGCGGCGGGATCGTCGACGAGGAGGCGCTGTACTCGGCGCTCAAGGAGGGCCGCGTCGCGGGCGCCGGTCTGGACGTGTACGCGAAGGAGCCCTGCACGGACTCCCCGCTGTTCCAGTTCGACCAGGTCGTCTGCACCCCGCACCTCGGCGCCTCGACGGACGAGGCGCAGGAGAAGGCCGGTGTCGCCGTCGCCAGGTCGGTGCGGCTCGCGCTCTCCGGCGAGCTCGTGCCGGACGCGGTGAACGTCCAGGGCGGCGTCATCGCCGAGGACGTCAAGCCGGGTCTGCCGCTCGCCGAGCGCCTCGGCCGGATCTTCACCGCGCTCGCCGGTGAGGTCGCGGTCCGCCTCGACGTCGAGGTCTACGGCGAGATCACCCAGCACGACGTCAAGGTGCTCGAACTCTCCGCGCTCAAGGGCGTGTTCGAGGACGTCGTCGACGAGACCGTGTCGTACGTGAACGCGCCGCTGTTCGCCCAGGAGCGCGGCGTCGAGGTCCGGCTGACGACGAGCTCCGAGTCGCCCGACCACCGCAACGTCGTCACGGTGCGCGGCACCCTCGGCGACGGCCAGGAGATCTCGGTCTCCGGCACGCTGGCCGGCCCCAAGCACCTGCAGAAGATCGTCGCCGTCGGCGAGTACGACGTGGACCTGGCGCTCGCCGACCACATGGTCGTCCTGCGCTACGAGGACCGTCCCGGCGTCGTCGGCACCGTCGGCCGCGTGCTCGGCGAGGCCGGCATCAACATCGGCGGCATGCAGGTCGCGCGCGCCGCGGTCGGTGGCGAGGCCCTCGCGGTCCTCACCGTCGACGACACCGTCCCGGCGGGCGTCCTCAGCGAGGTCGCCGCGGAGATCGGCGCCAACTCGGCGCGATCCGTCAACCTCGTCTGAGGTCCGACCAGGCAGAGCAACGGCTGAGGGCCGGGTCACCCGCGGGTGACCCGGCCCTCAGCCGTTCCCGTATCAGGAGGACGCGCTGGTCTCCGGCTCGATCAGCCCCTCGCGGTAGGCGATGCCCACCGCCTCGGTGCGGCTCGAAGCGCCCAGCTTGGCGAGGATGTTCGACACGTGGACGCTCGCCGTCTTGCCGCTGATGAACAGCTCCTCGCCGATCTGGCGGTTGGTGCGCCCGCGGCCGAGCAGTCGCAGTACGTCGCTCTCCCGGGCGGTCAGCGCGGCGATGCGCTCCCCGGCGGCCGGGGCGTCGGAGAGCCGGCCGCGCCGGATCAGCGCGTCCAGCGCGTCGAGCAGGGGTGCGGCGCCGAGCCGGACGGCGGTGTCGCGGGCCGCGTAGGCCTGCTCGGCGGCCTCGTCGCGACGGTCGGCGGTGAGCAGGGCCTCCGCGAGCCGCCGTCGGCAGCGCGCCAGCTCGTACGGTTCGCCGTAGCCGAACGCCGTCACGGCGCGCTCCCAGGCCGCGACGTCGGGACCGGTCGTGGCGCGGACCCCCTCGGCCTCGGCGCGGGCCAGCCAGGCCAGCCCCTCCGGACCCTGCTCGGTGCCGTCCTCGCCCCGGGCCGCCGTGCTGCGGGCCAGCTCCACCAGTTCGGCGGCGGTGCCCGTCCAGCGTCCGGCGGCGGACGCGTCGCCGGTCAGCCGGGACTCCTCCGCCGCGTCCGCGACCGCCGACAGGGCGAGCGCGGCGAGCCGCACCACGGCGTCGGGGCGCTCGGAGCCCGAGTTCTCGGTGAGCTTGTCGACCCAGTCCCGCATCTGCCGCACGCAGTCCTCGGCGTCGCCGCGCAGCGCCGCGTCGTCGGTGAGCACGATGCTCGCGACGAGCGTCGCCATCCAGTCGCTGGTGGCGTCGAGCAGCGCACGGGTCCCGGCGACCGCCGCGTCGTGGTCGCCGCGGGCCAGGACGACGTACAGGGCGGGCGCCGTGGTGAACCCGCCCGCGGCCGTGAGCAGTTCGGCGTCGGTGGCGGCGGCCCGTACGCACTCGTCCCAGCGGCCCAGCGTGTAGAGCAGCAGGGACTGGAGGTAGCGCAGCTCCAGGGCGTACGGCGAGGAGAGCACACCGGCACGCCGGGCGCCGTCGAGGCCGTCGCCGATCCAGGTCAGGCACGCGTCCAGGTCGCCGGATTCGTAACAGCCGATGGCGAGGTTGTAGAGCGCCCGCATCTCCACCGACAGGTTCCCCGCGGTGCGGGCCAGTTCGCGGGCCCGCACCAGGTCCTGGCGGCCCTCGGGGGTGCGCCGGTTGTGCGTCCGCAGGCCGATCCGCGAGATCAGCAGATCCGCCTGGGCGTCCGGCAGCCCCAGCCGCTCGGCGATGTCGATGGCCTGCCGGGCGACCCGCTCGGCGTCCTCGTCGCGGCCCACGTACCGGGCGGCCATGACGTGGGTCGCGGCCGCCCACACCCAGGTGCGGGTGGGCGGCTCGGCGGGGATCAGCGAGAGCGCCTCGCTGCTGTAGGTGAACGCGGCCTCCAGGTTGTCGATCCGCATCAGGTTGTCCGCGAGGGTGTAGCGCACCCGCGCGGCGAGTTCGGAGTCGGCGTCCGAGCCCGCCCGGGCGAGCGCGGAGCGGGTCAGCTGGACGGCCCGGTGCGGCTCGCCCGCGTGGGCGGCGGCGCCGGAGGCGCGCAGGGTGAGGGTGACCGGGTCGGTGTGCTCGGGGTGGGCGGCGGCGTCCACCACGGCCCACAGTTCGAGCGCGGTCTCCAGGTGGCGCAGTTCCTCGGCGGGCGCGCGCACCCGCCGGGCGTGGTCGGCGGCTTCCAGGGAGGCGGCCAGCGCGTCGGCCAGGTCGTGGCTGGCGCGCGAGTGGTGGGCGCGCTCGGCGGCGCTCTCCGACGCCCGGCCGTCCGCGGCCAGGAGCGTGGCGAACAGCCGGTGCAGCCGGATCCGTTCGCCGGGCAGCAGGTCCGCGTAGACGGCTTCGCGGGTGAGGGCGTGCCGGAACGAGTACGTCGCGTCGTCGCCCGGCACCAGCTGCTGGTGCCCGATGGCCTCGCGCAGCGCCGACTCCAGCTCCTCCTCCGGGAGTTGGACGGCGTCGCGCAGGAGGTCGTGGCCGACCCGGCGGCCCGCGACGGCCGCCGTGCGCAGCACCTGCTGCGCGGTCTCGGTCAGCTGCTCGATCCGGATCAGCAGGACGTCGGCCAGGCCGCCCAGGCCGCCGGGCACGGCGGGGGAGCCGGGGTCCTCGTCGTCGGGCAGCGCGGCGAGCAACTCCTCGGCGTAGAAGGCGTTCCCCTCGGCGCGGTCGACGATGTGGCGGACCGTGCTGTCGGGGACGGGGCCTGAGTGCTGCGCGCGCACCAGCCGGGCCACGTCGGCGTCGGCCAGCGGGCGCAGGTCGAGGCGGTCCACGGCGGGCAGCCGGATCAGCTCGGCGAGCAGCGGCCGCAGCGGGTGGCGGCGGTGCAGGTCGTCCGTGCGGTACGAGGTGAGGACCGCGAGGCGGCGGGGCGGGCCGCCCGGCGCGGGCCGCTGCAGGACGCCCCGGCTGAGCAGGAAGCGGAGGAGGTCGCGGGAGGACTGGTCGGCCCAGTGGAGGTCCTCGACGACCAGCAGCAGCGGGGTCAGGTCGGCGAGGTCGGCGAGGAGCCCCGCGACGCCCTCGAAGAGCTGGAGCCGGCCGCCCGCGTCCGATCCGGCGGCCGTGCCGATCAGCCGGCTCACCGCGGGGTACGCGGCGAAGGCCGGGGCGAGCCGCTCGTCCGCGGCGGCCGCGCCGAGGATCTCCGTGAACGGGAGGTACGGCAGGCCCACGTCGCCGAGGTCCACGCAGTGCCCGGTCAGGACGGTCGTGCCGGTCGCGGCGGCGTGGGCCGCGGCCTCCGTCAGCGTGCGGGTCTTGCCGACGCCCGCGTCCCCCGCCACCAGGACCGCGCGCGGCTCGCCGGCCGCGGCCCGGTCCAGCACGCCGGTGAGCCGGGCCAGTTCGTCGTCCCGGCCGATGAGCGGCGTGTCGAATGTCTGTGCCACGGGCCCATCCTGGCACGCTCCGGGCCGGCGCCGGGTGTCCCGGGTGTTCCGGGCGTCCCGGTACTGCCGGGCGCGGGACGCGGTGCTGCCGGACGCGATGCGGGGCGGGCCGGAGTGGTCCGGCCCGCCCGGCGTCGTGCCCGGCAGAGGTGGTCGTCGGTGAGGGTCGTCGGTGGCGGTCGTCGGTGGTCGTCAGCGGTGGTCGGCAGGGGGCGTCGTGGGGTCAGACCGCGGCCACGTCGGCGGCGGTGGTGTCGGTCGCCGCGGCCTCCGGGGCCGGCACCTTGCGCAGGCTCGCCACGGCGAGGACGGCGGCGGCGAGGAGCAGCACCGCCCCGGCGATCGCGGCGGCCTGCATGCCGTGGGTGAAGGCCTCCCGTGCGGCGGCGGTCAGGGCGCGTCCGGCCTCGCCCGGCAGCTGTCCCGCGACGGCCAGCGCGCCGCCGAGCGTCTCGTGGGCCGCGGCCGGGGCGTCGGCCGGGACGTCGTGGCGGTAGACGGCGGTGCCGATGGAGCCCAGGACGGCCATGCCGAGGGCGCCGCCGAACTCGGCGCCCGTCTCCAGGAGGGACGCGGCGGAGCCGGAGTTGGCGGGCGGGACGGTGCCGAGCGCCAGGTCCATCATCTGGGACATCACGGTGACGATGCCGGCGGCGAGGACGCCCGCGCCGGCCAGGACCAGCCAGAGCGAGTCGGCGCCGGCCAGGGTCAGCAGCCCGTATCCGCAGGCGGCGACGGTGAAGCCGCCGGCGACGACGTGGGCCCGGTGCACGCCCTTGGCGACGAGCTGGGCGGAGACGGGGGCCGCGACACCGACCAGGACGGTGGGGAGCAGCGCCCAGAGCGCGGCGGCCATCGAGCTCTTGCCGAGCACCGACTGGAGGTACTGCGTGGTGAAGAAGGCCGAGCCCATCATGCCGAAGGAGGAGACGAGGTTCAGGACGACGGCGGGGGCGAAGCCCCGGCCGCGGAACAGGGCGGGGGAGATCAGCGGGGACGTCGCGGTGCGCTGGCGCCGGACGAACAGGGCGGCGAACAGCAGGCCCACGGCGATCGAGACGACGTACTGCGCCTGCCAGCCCTCGGACGGGATCTCCTTGATGCCGTAGATGACCGGCAGCACGGCCGCCATCGACAGCGGCACGCTCAGCAGGTCGAAGCGGCCCGGCTCCGGGTTCTTCGACTCCGGCAGCAGGAACGGGCCGAGGGCCAGGAGCAGCACCATCGCGGGCAGGTTGACCAGGAAGACCGAGCCCCACCAGAAGTACTCGACGAGGACGCCGCTCATCACCGAGCCGAGCGCCACGCCACCGGTCATGACGGCCGACCACAGACCGATCGCCTTCGCGCGCTGGCCGGCGTCGGTGAACATCGTGCGGACGATCGCCATGGTGGACGGCATGAGAGTCGCGCCGCCGATGCCGAGCAGGGCGCGGGCGGCGATCAGGGTCTCGGCACTGTTCGCGTAGGCGGCCAGGGCGGAGGCGGTGCCGAAGGCGGCGGCGCCGATCAGGAGCAGCTTGCGGCGCCCGATGCGGTCGCCGAGCGAGCCCATCGTCATCAGCAGACCCGCGAGCACGAACGCGTAGATGTCGAAGATCCACAGCTGCTGGGTGCCGGACGGCTCCAGGTCGGCGCTGATCTCGGGGATCGCGAAGTAGAGGACCGAGACGTCCATGGAGACCAGCAGCAGCGGCAGCATCAGGACCGCCAGCGCGGTCCATTCCTTGCGCCCCGCAAGGGAGTCGGGGCTCGTGGTGGTGCTCGTCGGGTTCGTCATGCCAGGAACTGTACGGGCGTCTTAAACGCTTGTCTAGAACGAATGTATAAGACAGTCGTCTGGATCCTGGGTAGGGTGGGGGCATGGGACATCGCGAAGATCTGCTCGAGGGCGCCAAGCGCTGCCTGCTGGAGAAGGGGTTCGTGCGCACGACGGCGCGCGACATCGTGAAGGAGTCGGGGACCAACCTGGCGTCCATCGGCTACCACTACGGGTCGAAGGACGCGCTGCTCGCGCAGGCCTACGTGGCGCTGGCCGAGGTGGCGTCGGAGGGCTGGGGCGAGCAGGACGAACTGCCGGGCGAGCCCGGGTCGTTGGAGCGGTTCGGCGCCGTGATGTCGGGGATCACCGGCAGCCTCGGCAAGCCGGGCTCCATCTGGCACCTGAGCATCGAGCTCATCACGATGGGCGACAAGCTCCCGGCCGTACGGGAGTACCTGGCGGCGGCCCAGCGGGAGGCCGGCCGTGGCTTCATCGGCATGATCATGGGCGGCGAGGAGCCGCCGGCCGACGACCCGAGCGTGGACACCCTCGGCAAGTTCTTCTCGGTGCTGGTGCTCGGGCTGATCGCGCAGCACACCTTCGACCCGGAGTTCTCGCCGAGCGCGGAGCAACTCACCGAGGGGCTGCGGCAGTTGACCGAGTCCGTGGCGAAGGCGAAGTAGCCGCGTGCCCGAGCAGCAGCCGGAGCAGACCCCGCTGGACCGCCTGACCGCACGCCTGCCGCCGCCCGCCGCGGCCGTCGACGCACAGGGCGACTGGGCCGCCGCGGAGCGGGCGCTCGGCCTCCGGTTGCCCGACGACTACCGACGGCTGGTGGAGACGTACGGCCGCGGCACCTTCTGGGACGTGCTGAGCCTGCGCACGCCGTTCGGCGGCGCGGGGCCGCTGCGGCTCGCCGCGGACCTCGCCGCGGACTTCGGCCCGCTGCGCGAGATGTCGCCCGAGGACTACCCCTACCCCCTCTTCCCCGAGCCGGGCGGCCTGTTCTCCTGGGCGCTGACCGACAGCGGCGGACACGTGTGCTGGCTGACCGAGGGGGAGCCCGACGCCTGGCCCGTCGTCGTGTGGTCGCGCGACGACGAGTACGAGCGCTTCGCGTGCGGCGCCGCCGCCTTCCTCGACGAGTGGACCGCCGGCCGGCTCCCCGGCGAGCTCCTGCGGCCCGAGCCGGGCCTCGCCCCGTACTTCGACGCGGCGATCGCCCAGGACCACGTCTACGTGCGGCTCGCGGACGGAGACCTCCCGTACGACGAGCGGCTCGGCATCCTGCGCGACGCCCTCGGCCCGACCGCGGACCGCGGCTCCTTCGAGCACGACGGCGCCCGCCAGGACCACTTCCTCGTCACCCGGACCGGCTGGCACCTCACCTACGAGACGGCGTACGGCCACACGCTCCGCGTCGCCTTCCCGCCCGCCGACAGCGAGGCGGCCCGCCGCGCGGTGCTGGACGCCGTCCGCCGCACGGGCTGCGCCGTGCTCTCCTGCGACACGATCCACGGGACGTCGTCCTGGCGCGCCGCCTGACTTTCTAGAGGCGCGCCGCCTTCAGGCCCATGTGCAGCAGCAGCCGGTCCTCGCCCTCGTCCAGGTCGAGGCCGGTGAGCTGCTCGACGCGGGAGAGGCGGTAGTAGAGGGTCTGCCGGTGGATGCCCAGCGCCGCCGCCGTGCGGCCCGCCTGGCCCGCGCAGTCGAGGAACACCTCGGCGGTGCGGGCGAGCTGGCGGTGGGCGGGGGCCAGCAGCGGGGCGACCACCGGATCGTGGGCCGCCTCGGTGGGCAGGGCGGTCAGCAGGCGGTAGGGGCCGATCGCCGACCACCGGGTGTCGGGGCCGAGCCGGGGATTGGCCAGCGCGGTACGGGCCGCTGCCGTCGCCTCCTGCCAGGCCGTGGCGAGCTCCGCAAGATCGGTGCGGGGCGCGCCGATGCCCGCGGCCACCGGCCCCGCACCGGCCCGTGCGCGCAGCTTCGCCGCCGCCGTGAGCGCCGGGGCCAGCACCTCGGCCGACCGCAGCCGCACCAGCAGCGCCAGGCACTGGCCCGTGAGGCCCCACGGCACCGTGCAGAGCGCGTCCGCGGCCGGCAGCGTACGGACCGACGGGGCGTCGGCCGGGTCGGCCGACGGCCACGGCGCCACGCACACCACCGTGTGCAGGCCGTCCGCGCGGGAGCCGAGCGCCGTGCGCAGCGCCGCCACCGCCATGTCCCGCTGCCAGCCCCGCTCGGCCGTGAGCACGGAGTGGAACTCGCGGGTCAGATCGGCGCCCGCCTGCGCCTCGTCGGCCAGCTGCGCGCCGATCCGGCCGGCCACTTCCATGGCCGCGTCCAGCTGCTCCCCGGTCGGCCCCGGGTCGTCGTCGAGCAGCCACACGTATCCGAGCACGATGCCCCGGTGGCGCACGGGCAGACAGATCCGGCCCCGGTACACCCCCGCCTCGGGCGTCGCCGGGATCCGGACCGGTTCCGTCGCACGGGCGATGCCGAAGCCCTCGAACCAGGCGCGGACGGCGGCGGTGGAGCTGCGCGTGAGGATCGAACGGGTGCGGACCGGGTCCAGGGTCGACGCGTCGAAGTCGGTGTCCCCGTCCTCGCCGTCGCTGAGCTGCGCGCCGAACGCGATCAGCCGGAAGTCGCGGTTCTCCAGGGTCGCGGGGGCGCCGAGCAGCGCCGAGATCTCGTCGACCAGTTCCTGGTAGTCACCCTTCACCCCACCATTCTCACGCATCTCATGCAGGGCTTCATACATATGTCTGAGGTGGCGGCCACAGATGCGTGACAGCTGTCGATGGCACAGGATCGGGGGGATCCTTAGATTTCACGGTGGTTCCCCGTGCCGTTCCCCCTTTGCGGTGGTTCGGCCTGTCCTCAACTCATGCTCCGTGGAGGTGCCCCGTGCTGGCTCCCCTGATCCTCGCCGCGTCGCGCAGCGACAAGATGCGTTCCTTCGTGTCGGCGGCGCCGGGCACCAAGCAGGTCGTCGACCGGTTCATCGCCGGTGAGACGGTCGAGCAGGTCGTGCCGATCATCGAGGACGCCGCCGCCAAGGGCCTCGAGGTCACCCTCGACGTCGTCGGCGAGGACATCACCACCGTCGAGCAGTCGCACGCCGCGCGCGACGCCTACCTGGAGCTGATCGAGCGCCTCAAGGTGCTCGGCCTCGGCACCAAGGCCGAGATGTCCGTGAAGCTGTCGATGTTCGGACAGGCGCTGGAGGGCGGCCACGAGCTCGCCCTCGCGAACGTCCGCCCCGTCGTCGAGGCCGCCGCCGCCATCGGCACCACCGTCACGCTCGACGCCGAGGACCACACCACCCTCGACTCGATGTTCGCCATCCACGAGGAGCTGCGGAAGGACTTCCCGCAGACCGGCTGCGTCATCCAGTCCTACCTCTTCCGCACCGAGGACGACGCCCGCCGCCTGGCCGCCGCCGGCAGCCGCGTGCGGATCGTGAAGGGCGCCTACAAGGAGCCCGCCGAGGTCGCGTACCAGGACAAGGCCGAGATCGACAAGGCCTACGTGCGGATCATGCGCATCCTCATGGAGGGCGACGGGTACCCGATGATCGGGTCCCACGACCCCCGCCTCATCTCCATCGCCCAGGAGCTCGGCCGGCAGGCCGGGCGCAAGCTGGACGAGTACGAGTTCCAGATGCTGTACGGGATCCGCAGCGACGAGCACCTGCGGCTCGCCGCCGAGGGTCACCGGATGCGTGTCTACACCGCGTACGGCACCGACTGGTACGGATACTTCATGCGCCGCCTCGCGGAGAAGCCGGCCAACCTGCTCTTCTTCGCCCGCTCGATCCTCACCAAGGGCTGAGCCCCCTACTCGTAGGGCCCACTCGCTCAACCGATAACTCCCCGACCCCCCGAAGGAGATACGGACCCATGACGCTGGACGCCGTGACCCAGGTCCCCGCCCCGGTCAACGAGCCGGTGCACGGCTACGCCCCCGGTTCCCCGGAGCGCGCCCGCCTGGAGGCCAAGCTCAAGGAGCTGGCCGAGAACCCGATCGAGCTGCCCTGCACCATCGGCGGCGTGCGGCGGATGGGTGGCGGCGAGCGCTTCGACGTCGTGCAGCCGCACAACCACAAGGCCGTCATCGGTACGTACGCGAACGCCACGGAGCAGGACGCCCAGGACGCGGTCGACGCCGCCCTGGCCGCCGCCCCGGCCTGGCGCGCGATGTCCTTCGACGACCGCGCCGCGATCATCCTGCGCGCCGCCGAGCTGCTCTCCACCACGTGGCGCGAGACGCTGGCCGCCTCCACGATGCTCGGCCAGTCGAAGACCGCCCAGCAGGCCGAGATCGACACCCCGTGCGAGCTCGTCGACTTCTGGCGCTTCAACGTCCACTACGCCCGCAACCTGCTCGCCGAGCAGCCGCCGGCGAACTCCACCGGCGTGTGGAACCGCATGGACCACCGCCCGCTGGAGGGCTTCGTCTACGCGATCACGCCGTTCAACTTCACGGCCATCGCGGGCAACCTGCCCACCGCCCCCGCCCTCATGGGCAACGTGGTGGTCTGGAAGCCGTCCCCGACGCAGACGCACGCCGCCGTCCTGCTGCTCCAGCTCCTGGAGGAGGCGGGTCTCCCCAAGGGCGTCATCAACCTGGTGACCGGTGACGGCCTCGCCGTCTCCGAGGTGGCCCTGAACCACCGCGACCTGGCCGGCATCCACTTCACCGGCTCGACCAAGACCTTCCAGCACCTGTGGAAGACGGTCGGCACCAACATCGAGAAGTACCGCACCTACCCCCGCCTCGTCGGCGAGACCGGTGGCAAGGACTTCGTCGTCGCCCACCCGAGCGCCGACCGCGCCGTCCTCAAGACGGCCCTGACCCGCGGCTCCTTCGAGTTCCAGGGCCAGAAGTGCTCGGCCTCCTCGCGCGCCTACATCCCGGCGTCCATCTGGAACGACGGCTTCAAGGAGGAGTTCGCGGCCGAGGTCGACGGCATCACCATGGGTGACGTCACCGACCTGTCGAACTTCATCGGCGCCGTCATCGACGAGCGCTCCTTCGCGAAGAACAAGGCCGCGATCGACCGCGCCAAGGGCGACGCGTCCTGCACGATCGTCGCGGGCGGCACGTACGACGACTCGACCGGCTACTTCGTGCGCCCGACGGTCATCGAGTGCACCGACCCGGCCAACGAGGTCTTCACGACCGAGTACTTCGGCCCGATCCTCGCGATCCACGTCTACGAGGACGAGAACTACGACGCCATGCTGGAGCAGATGGAGTCGGTGTCGGACTACGCGCTCACCGGCTCGGTCATCTCCAACGACCGTGCCGCCGCCGCGGCCACGATGGAGAAGCTCCGCTACGCCGCGGGCAACTTCTACATCAACGACAAGTCGACCGGTGCCGTCGTCGGCCAGCAGCCGTTCGGTGGCGGTCGCGCCTCCGGTACGAACGACAAGGCCGGTGCCCCGCAGAACCTGATGCGGTGGACGCTGACCCGCGCCATCAAGGAGACGCTGGTCCCGCCGACGGACTACACGTACCCGCACATGGGCTGACGCCCACCCCTTGACCCCCGCCCTCGGCCAGGGCCCCACCCCGGCCGAGGGCGGTGTTGTCTTTTCCGGCTGCGGGCCGGTGGGGGCTGTGTCATTGGCGGCTCCGCCGCGGGGCGCGACCAGCCCCCACCGGACCGGCACCCGCCCACGACCGTCACACCCGCGGAGCGACCCGCGCCGCTTCGATCACCTCGTCCAGAACCGCCCGCGCACGCAAGAGCTCCGCGATCGTCTCGTCGATGCGGGCCCGCTCACCGGCCAGCTCCGTGAGGAGCCACGGCGTGGCCGACGCCGAAGGGGCGCCGTCCTCGTCACGGGTGCACGGCAGCAGCTGCGCGATCTTCGTGCTGCACAGGCCCGCCGCGAAGAGCTCCTGGATGCGGACGACACGGGCCACCGCGGACTCCGGGTAGGCGCGGTGCCCACCCGGGGTACGGTCGGCCGCGAGGAGACCCTGCTGCTCGTAGTAGCGCAGGGAGCGCTCGCTGACGGCGGTGCGTCGCGCCAACTCGCCGATGCGCACGGGCCGTTCACCTCCGGACTTGAAATTGACACTGGTGTCAGGATCTACCGTCCCGGCATGTCGAACAGTTCGCTTCTGCGCCCCTATTCCCTCGCCCCCGCAGGACTCGCCCTGCCCAACCGGATGGTCATGGCCCCCATGACCCGCTACCGCGCCACCGAGGACGGCACCCCGCTGCCGGTCGTCGCCGACCACTACGCCCAGCGGGCGGGCGCCGGGCTCATCGTCACCGAGGGCATCTGGCCCAGCAGCCGCGGCCAGAGCGGCTGGCGCCTGCCCGGCCTGGAGACGCCCGCGCACGTCGAGGGCTGGCGGCGGGTCACCGACGCCGTGCACCGGGCCGACGGGCGGATCTTCGCCCAGCTGATGCACGGCGGCCGGCAGGGCCACCCGCTCAACCGGATCGACGCGGACGTCCCCGCCGGACCGTCCGCCGTCGCCCAGCCGGGACCCGTGCACGTGCGCGACGGCGCCAAGGCCGACGCCGTCGTGCCGCGGGTGATGACCCTCGACGACATCCGCGTGGCCGTCGACGACCACGTGGCCGCCGCGCGCAACGCCCTCGACGCCGGGTTCGACGGCGTCGAGCTGCACGGCGCCAACAGCTACCTCATCCACCAGTTCCTCGCCGACAACACCAACCTCCGCGACGACCGGTACGGCCGCGGCTCCGTCGCCGACCGCATCCGGTTCGCCGTCGAGGTCGTCGGCGCCGTGGCCGACGCCATCGGCGCCGGGCGGCTCGGCCTGCGCCTCTCGCCCGGCAACCCGCAGTTCGGCATGGCCGAGGCCGACCCGGGCCCCGTCTACCGCGCCCTGCTCGCCGAGCTCGACGGCCTCGGCCTCGCCTACCTCCACCTCACCGACGACGACCGCTACCCGGCACTCGCCGACCTGCGGCCCCGCTGGAGCGGCACCCTGATCGCCAACGTGGGGGAGAACCACGAGCCCACCACCCGCGCCCAGGGCGAGGCCGTGCTCGACGCGGGGCGCGCCGACCTCGTCTCGTACGGGCGGGCCTTCCTCGCCAACCCGGATCTGCCGCGCCGCTTCGCGACCGCGGACGCGCCGCCGCTGAACACCGTCGACGAGAGCCGTCTCTACACGCACGGCCCCGAGGGGTACACGGACTACCCGGCCCTGGACGACCTCGCGGTCAGCCGTCCGTGACCGTCAGCACGATCCGGCCCTGCGTGCGGTGCGTCGCCGCCATCTCGTGCGCCTTGCCGACCTCCTCCATCGGCAGCAGCGCCGCGACGTGCGGGCGCACCCGGCCCGCCGCCATCAGCGACGCCACCTTGCGCAGCGTGGCGCCCGACGGCTGCACCGCCACCGGCGCGAACCGCACCCCGCGCGTCTCCGCCTCCTCCGGGGTGACGCCCAGGTCGGCGAGGATCGCGGAGACCAGCAGACCGCCGGGGCGCAGGGTGGCCAGGCTGCGCGGGCCGTAGTCGCCGCCGACCAGGTCGAAGGCGACGTCCACGTCCCGTACGGTCCGGGCGAAGTCGGTGGTCGTGTAGTCGACGGGTTCGTCGACGCCCAGGCCGCGCAGGAAGTCGTGGTGGTCGGCGCGGGCGGTGCCGATGACGTGCGCGCCCTCGGCCTTGGCGATCTGTACGGCGATGTGGCCGACGCCGCCGGCCGCCGCGTGCACGAGGACCCGGCGCCCCGGACCGACCTGGCCGAGGTCGACGAGGGCCTGCCAGGAGGTGAGCGCGGCGGCGGGGGCCGCGGCGGCGTGCACGTGGTCGACCGTCGACGGCTTCGGGGCCAGGTGCTCGACGCGGACGAGGACGTACTCGGCGTAGCCGCCGCCCCGGATCATGGCGAACACCTCGTCGCCCGGCCGGAACCCGTCCACGTCCTGGCCCGCCTCCTCGACCACCCCGGAGACGTCCCAGCCGAGCGTGAACGGCGGGTCGCCGAAGATCGGCGCCGCGCCGCTGCGGGCCAGCAGGTCGACCGGGTTGACGCCCGCCGCGTGCACCCGGACGAGCACCTCGCCCCCGCGCGGCTCGGGGCGCTTCGCTTCCACCACTTCGAGTACCTCGGGGCCGCCGAGGCGGCGCTGGCTGATGACACGCATGGTGGCGCTCATGGCGGGACCTCCCCAGGGTCCGGCCGGGCCACCGCGGCCCGGCCGGTTCTGGGTCCATCGTGCGGGGAGTGTGCGGTACGTCAACTCCCTTGAACGCAAAGGGATTTCATCGGTCACACGTGGTGCGTGCGGGGCTCCGGCGACAGGCCAGTGCCGCGAAGCCGCCGTCGGCCTGCACCGGGACGGAGAGCGTGGCGTCGCCGCGGACGACGTACGGGGTGCGCACGAGCCCGGCCGGGCCGTCGGTGACCGTCTCCACCAGCCAGCGGCCGGGGCCGAGCCGCAGCGGTACGTCGACGGTGCGGGCCGGGCCCGCGAAGGTGCCGCCGATGAACCAGCGCCCGCCCGCCTTCCGTGCCGTGACCGCGGCCCGGCCGGGATCGCCGACGAGCAGCCGGGTGGCGTCCCAGGCGCGCGGCAGCTGCTCCAGGTAGCGGCGCGCCTCGGGGCGTTCGTCGTACGACTCCGGGGTGCCGGCGAGGTTGGTGACGCCGGACTCGTACAGGACGGCGAGCCCCAGTTCGCCCGCGTCGGAGCCGACGTTCGGGCGGTAGGGGCGGTGGAAGGCGCCCGGGGTGAAGTCCATGGACCCGATCGCGTTCCGGGTGAAGGGCAGGGTGGCCAGGTGCTCGGCGGTGTTGGTGCGCTTCTCCTCGCCGCCGACGCCCTCCATCGTCATCACCTGCGGCCAGGTGCGCTGCATGCCCTTGGGGATCGTCGAGCCGTGGAAGTTGACCAGGAGGTGGTGCTTCGCGGTCGCCGGGAGGATCTCGTCGTACCACCGGAAGCGGTCCTGGGACTCGCTGTCCATGAAGTCGATCTTCACGCCCGCGACGCCCCAGCGCTCCAGCGTCGACAGCCACTTCTCCCGCTCCACCGGGTCGGTGAGGAGGGTGTAGTGCAGCCAGACCTGGATCCGGACGCCGCGCTCCTTCGCGTAACTCACCAGCTGGGGCATCCAGTTGCGGGCCTGCCACTCGGGATCGACGACCTCCCACTGGCCGGGCAGGTAGTACCAGCCCGCGTCGACCACCTCGTACGGCCAGCCGCGCTCGACCGCGTAGTCGACGTACTTCTTCTGCGCCTCCAGGCTCTGGCCCGCCTCCTTGCCGCCCGCCAGCCAGGTCCACAGGGCCGCGCCCGGCTCGATCCAGGAGGTGTCCCGGACCCGGGAGGCGGGTGCGAGGTCGTCGGTGAGCGTGGACTCGGTGACCGTGGCGAGGGAGCCGGTGACGAGGGCCCGCCAGGGCGTGGCGAGCGTCTCGCCCGCCGTGACGCGCACCGGGTCGTCGTTCCACAGGCCGACGCCGTACGTCGACGAGCCCGCGGTGTGCGTCAGGTGGGCGCCCGCGTAGCGGCCGGTCAGATCGGACTCGGCGACGAGCGTGTACGTCGAGCCGGTGCGGAACAGGCCCTGCATGCCGTAGCTCCCGGTGGGCGCGGCGGCCGCGGTGTACTGCTTGAACTGGTTCTCGTTGTCCTGGCGGTAGACGTTCAGCCAGGCGTCGGTGCCGGCCGGGAAGGTGAAGGCCGACGTCTCGCGCAGGATGTTCCCCGAGGCCGCCGTCGTCGCCGCGGGCAGCCGGTAGCGGTAGGCGACGCCGTCCGCCGACTCCCGTACGAGGACGTCGAGCCGGGCGTCGGTGGTGGTGGAGGCGAAGCGGTAGGTGGTCTCGCGGGCGTGCACCTGGCGCAGCCGGGACTTGCCCGCCGCCGTCCGGTACGTCTCGTCGACCGCGCGGGTGGTGGGCCGGCCGTCGAGTCGCAGGCCGGCGCTGAGATCGGCGTGTTCGGTGACCAGGCCCAGCGGGGACGGCGTGACGACCTGCCGGCCGCCGGTGGTGACGGAGAGGGTGGGTCTGCCGTCGTCGAGCGTCACGGTCGCGGCGGGGCCCCCGTGGGCGGGGCGCTCCTCGGGGGCGGGTGCGGCGCGGGCCGTCGGGGCGGTGAGCAGGGCGGCGGTGAGCAGTGCGGTGAGCGTCAACAGGGGCGTACGGAAACGGGGTTGAGCCTCCATGTGCGTACTCCACATCACTGAGACATCCGATGAATCGGAGCATGGAGGGGCGTGACAGGCCAGTCAAGGCTTGTGGCGCCATATTCGTCGGATTGCTGATCCGTGGGTCAGCAGCGGGCGGCGGTGCGGACCGTTCAGGACCACCCCGCCACGATCATCGTGAGTCCGACCGCGAACCCGGCTCCGAGCAGCACCAGATACGTCCCGTACCTGCGGCGCATCCGGTGCGCCAGGAAGCCGAACGCGCCGAACGCGAGGCCGACCGCGAGCGTCCTGGCGCCCCGGGCGCGGGCCGCCGCGGCGAGGAAGTCGGCGGCCGGGACGTCCGCGCGGCCCGCCTCCTTCGCGTACACCTTGAACGGGATGCCGTTCCAGGGCTGGTGGCGGACGGCCGCGGCGGACTCGACGGCCAGCTCCTGGCGCACCTCGGCGCGCATCCGGTCGGTGGTGAGCGGCGCGGGCAACTGGACTCCCGACGCGGCGAGTTGGAGGGCGAGCAGGCCGCCCGCCAGGCTGCCCGCGAGCGCGGAGAGGGACAGCTTCAGGGCACGGCGCGGCACCGCCACGCAGGCCACCGCGAGGAGCAGCTCCGGCATCAGCGGCCAGCTCAGCGCCTCGGCGAACGCCCAGGCGAAGGCGAGCGGCAGGCCCCAGCGGGAGCCGACCAGCCGGGCGACCGGCTTGCGGACGGGGGAGTCGGCGAGCGGTTCCGCGACCGTGCGGTCGTGCAGGGCGGCCACCGCGTCCCTGGCCTCGTCGGGAGTGGCGTCCGGCGGCAGGGGCGCGCCGATCCGGACCCGGACCAGCGCGGGGCGCAGGCGGCCGTGCTTGGGCAGCAGCCGTGCGGTGCCCGCGATGCCGACCGGCACGACGGGGACGCCCGCGCGCTCGGCGAGCACCAGGGCGCCGCGGTGGAACGAGCCGAGCGCACCGTCCCGCCCCCGCGTCCCCTCCGGGAACAGCACGACCGCGCCGCCCGCGCGCAGCGCCGGGACGTGGGCCAGCAGGTCGTCCAGGCCGCCGCCCGTGCGCCGCACCGGGAACCCGGCGGCCAGCCGGCGGCAGATCCGCGCCCGGTACCGCGACGCGAACCAGTAGTCCGCCGCCGCGCCGATCGCCGGGGCGTGCCGGGCGTCGAGGGCGGCGAGGAGGGCGGCGGTGTCGGCGTGCGAGGAGTGGTTGGCCACCACCACGCAACCGCCGCGCGGCAGCCGCCCCTTGGTCTCGACGCCGCCGGTGAGCGTGAGGACGGTGCGCCAGAGCGCGCGCCGCAGCCTCGCCCCCGGCCCCTTCGTAGGGACCGGCCGCGTCCCGAGGTCCGCCGTCATGCCGTCACCCCCAGGGCCGCCACCAGCGGCAGCGCCACGAGCAGCGAGTCGATCCGGTCCAGCAGCCCCCCGAACCCCGGCAGCCAGTTCCCCGCGTCCTTCACGCCCGCCTCCCGCTTGACCATCGACTCGATGAGATCCCCGAGCACCCCGCCGGCCAGCACCGCGGCCCACAGCGCGAGGGAGAACGCCCCGACGGCGGCCAGCGCCCCAGCGGTTGCCGCGGCCGCGCCCGCCGCACCGGCCCACGTCTTGTTCGGCGAGAGCGCCGACAGCGGCCGGGCGAGCGGACCGCGCCGCCCCAGCGCCGTGCCGCCGCACCACGCCCCGACGTCCCCGAACGCGACGGCGATCCCCACGGCGAGCGCCGTGTCCGCGTCGAGCAGCACCAGACAACTCAGCGCCACCGGGATCCACACGAGCCCGAACAGGGTCCGCGACGCCCGGGTGAACCCGCCCGTCGCGTCGCCCCGGACGACGGCCACCGCCACGGCCGCCACCAGCAGCACCCCGGCCACCCGCAGCGCGTCCGCCCCCGGCGCGGCCCACGCCAGCCCCGGCGCCGCGACCGCCGCGCAGACCAGCACCCCGTGCTCGCCCCGGCCGAGCCCCGCCATCCGCGCGTACTCGCCCACGGCGACGACCCCGAGACCGGCCGCCAGCGCGACTGCGCCGACCGGCCCCGCCAGACAGGCCCCGAGGAAGAGCGGCGCGGCCACGGCCCAGCTCCGCCACCGTCTGCGCAGCTCGGCCCGCATCCGCACCCGCGCGGGCAGCGCCGCCACCGCGACACCCCCGGCC